>CABXUL010000001.1 GCA_902515395.1 uncultured Bacteroidota bacterium
ACACATGGTTTACCTGTTGAGCTTGGGGTAGAAAAAGAGCTTGGTATTACCAAAGATTCAATTGGTAAGACTATTACTGTCGAAGAATACAATAAGGCATGTCGAAAAGCAGTAATGAAATACACTGCCCTTTGGAATCAACTAACTGAAAAAATGGGTTATTGGGTGGATATGGAAAACCCTTATTTAACTTACAAATCAAAATACATTGAAAGCGTCTGGTGGATTATGCAACAAATCTACAAAAAAGGCCTTTTGTATAAAGGCTTCACGATTCAACCATATTCCCCAAAAGCAGGAACTGGTCTTAGTTCTCACGAATTAAATCAGCCAGGAACCTATAAGGATGTTAGCGACACCACAATTACTGCACAGTTTAAAACTCTTAAGGAATCCCTTCCAAAGGAATTAAAAAATGACGTACCACTATACATATTAGCATGGACTACAACCCCTTGGACATTACCCTCAAATACAGCGTTGACGGTAGGTCCTAAAATTGATTATGTCATCATTCAAACCTACAACCAATATACTTTTAAACCTATTCGGGTAGTTTTAGCCAATGCTTTAGTAAACAAACAGTTCGGTGGAAAGTATTTTTCAGTAGATAATCTTGACGAATTAAAAGCCTATAATAGCGAAAGCAAGAATATTCCATATTTCGTCGAAAAAACTATCATTGGTAAAAGTTTAGAGGGTATTCGCTATGAGAAAATTTGGCACGAGACTCCAGAACCATTAGATCATCCTGAAAATGCCTATCGTATTATTATTGGTGATTTTGTTACAATAGAAGATGGTACAGGTATTGTTCACACTGCTCCAACTTTTGGTGCTGAAGACGCAAAAGTTGCAAAAGAAGCTTCTCCAGAAGTTCCTCCACTACTTATGTACGATAAAAATAAGAATAAAGTTCCATTAGTCGATTTACAAGGTAAGTTCAGATCTAAATTGGGTCAACTATCCGGTCAATATGTCAAAAACGAATATTACCCGGAGGGAAATGCCCCAGAAAAATCTGTAGATGTTCAGATTGCAATACAATGCTTTGATAACCAAATAAATTAAAATTGATTGTAGAATTTGACGAAAAATCTTTCAAATTCACTTTTCCAAAATTATCTGTTATGGTATTTGTGCCACTTTCCTCGTTAAATACCAATACTCCTTCCAATGGTTCACCAGTATTGCTGTCTTCTACCCATATTTCTTGTGATTGAAGACCAAAAGAAATTAAGGCTAAGACTATAAAGGCTATAAAATTATAATTAATGGAAAATCTCATGGAGTACAGCTATGGATTTTATTTTCCCAAATCTTGGTAAATGTATATTAAAATAATCGATTAAAAAGTCTAAAACTTTAATTCTAAGTGTGTTTGAAATTTTTATTTGGACTATATCATCAAAATCAACACCTAATAATTCTTTAAATACTCTGACTGTTTCACCTCCTACAGCATATTTCGAATTTGAATTTTCACAAAAGCATCCACTCTCTATATCGAAAAATTCTTTTTCTTGACACATAAGATTAGGGTAAAACCCTAGTTGATCACTAAGTAATGTTAAGAATTTAAGATGAAAAACGGGTGAAAATTGATCTTTTTCAAGCCTCATAATACTATTTTCTAAAAAACTGTATAGTGCGATATTAGGATTGCCTTCCTCATAAATTACTCTAGAAATAACCTCTGAAATAAAAAGTGCAATTGCATTTTTTTTAATTTTTAGAGGAATTTCTTTAAAATGTACTTTTAAACTTCCTTCACGAATAAAATTGAGTTTTTGGTTGCTCTGATTTTTGATTTGGGTTGAAATATTAATCAAATTTAACGGCTGAAAAAGAGATTTTTTAAGCCCCCCTTTTTTAGGGGTTAAAATTCCCTTTAACATAAATGACTTTAAACCTAATTCCTTACAATAGCAGCGAGTGATTAAACTTGAGTCACCATATTTGACAGTACTGATAACAATAGCATTTGTTTTAACCAGCATAGCAAAAAGTTATTTTAGACCACTCCCTGAGCGAGCATTGCGTCTGCCACTTTAACAAATCCAGCAATATTTGCCCCTTTTACATAATTAACGTAGTTTTTTTCTTTTCCGTAATCAAGGCAGGATTGGTGAATATCACCCATAATAGATTTTAATTTATCGTCCACCTCTTCCCTTGTCCAATTGTAGCGAAGAGAGTTTTGTGCCATTTCTAATCCCGATACCGCAACACCACCTGCATTAGAGGCTTTTCCTGGCGCATAAAGAATTTTATGCATAGTGAATTTATTAATAGCTTTGGGAGAGGAGGGCATATTTGCTCCTTCCCCCACACATCTACAATTATTTTTTATTAGTAAATCAGCATCTTTTTCTTCTAATTCATTCTGGGTAGCACAGGGAATTGCTATGTCACATGGGATCTCCCAGGGTTTGCTATTCTCGAAAAATTTAGCTTTGGGATACTTTTTTAAATAAATATTTACTCGAGCTCTTCGCTTATTTTTCAATTCCATTATATGAGATAATTTTTCCTCGTCTATTCCACCTTTATCGTAAATATAACCCGAAGAATCAGAAAGGGTCAAGACTGTTCCACCTAGCTGAATAACTTTTTCAGCAGCGTATTGTGCTACATTTCCTGATCCAGAAATAACTACTTTTTTTCCTTTGAATCCTTCTCCTTGATGTTCCAGCATTTTTTGGATGAAATACACCACCCCATATCCAGTTGCCTCTGGTCTAATTAATGAACCTCCCCAGCTAATCCCTTTACCAGTAAGAACTCCAGTAAATTCATTTTTCAGCCGTTTATACTGACCAAAAAGGTATCCAATTTCTCTACTTCCAACTCCTATATCACCTGCTGGAATATCTCGATTAGGTCCAATATGTCTAAAGAGTTCTGTCATAAAACTTTGACAAAAACGCATCACCTCAGTATCTGTTTTTCCTTTAGGGTTAAAATCAGAACCACCTTTACCCCCTCCCATGGGTAGGGTTGTCAGACTATTTTTAAAAATTTGTTCAAAGGCTAAAAACTTTAATATACTTAGATTTACACTAGGATGAAATCGTAAACCCCCTTTGTACGGTCCAATCGCAGAATTCATCTCAATCCGATAGCCCCTGTTTACTTCAATTTCTTCTTTGTCATTAATCCAAGCCACTCTAAAAGAAACTACGCGTTCTGGTTCTACCATTCTTAGAAGAATATTTTGTCCATAATAAATATCTTTTTTTACTATATATGGTATAACAGTTTCAGCGACTTCTGTAACTGCCTGCATAAACTCAGGTTCATTTTGATTCCGTTGATTAACTTCGGCTAAAAATTGTTTGATTATTTTATCCATAGGATTAATATTTACTTAATAAAGTTAGGTCTTTCTTGGGAGAAAAAACTCAATTTTTTAGCCAAAAAGATGAGAAACTAAGTCCTGAATCTTTGAAATAGGGATAACTTTTATCGGAAGATTTTGAGTATCAATTTTAGAAAATTTTGAGATGAAGACACTTTCATAGCCTAATTTGGCAGCTTCTTGAATTCTATGTTCTACTTTGGGGACTGGTCTAATCTCACCCGATAAACCGATTTCAGCAGCAAAACAATATTTTTCGGAGACTTCAATATCGTGATAACTTGATAAAATTGAAACTATTACGGCTAAATCTATAGCAGGATCATCTATTGAAATTCCACCCGTTATATTAATAAAAACATCTTTTGAACCTAGAGTAAAACCTGCTCTTTTTTCCAAGACAGCCAAGAGCATATTTAGTCTTTTAGTGTTGTAACCTGTGCTGGTTCTTTGAGGAGTTCCATATACAGCTGAACTAACTAATGCCTGAATTTCAATCATTAAAGGTCGAACCCCTTCAATAGTAGCAGCAATAGCGTGACCGCTTAGTTTTTCATCTTTTTCAGAGATCAATAATTCACTTGGATTATTGACTGTGCTTAGACCTTGGGATTGCATTTCATAGATTCCAATTTCTGAAGTAGCTCCGTAACGATTTTTTTTTGTTCTCAAGATTCGGTAAATGTGATTTCTATCTCCTTCAAAATGAAGAACTACATCAACCATATGTTCCAAAATTTTAGGTCCTGCGATTTGACCATCTTTGGTAATGTGTCCAATTAAAAAAACAGGAACATTGGACTCTTTGGCAAAAAGTATAAACTCTGCAGTACATTCTTTGATTTGCGAGATACTTCCAGGGCTATTTTCGATACGATCTGTATTGAGGGTTTGAACAGAATCAATAATGACCAAATCAGGATTTAAAGTCTCTATTTGTGAGAATATATTTTGAGTTTTTGTTTCACTTAGTATATAGCAATCATTGGATGATTCATTGATACGATTAGATCGGATTTTAATTTGCCTTTGACTCTCCTCCCCGGAAACATATAACACCTTTAAATTTATTCGCATTGCAATCTGAAGTAGAAGTGTAGACTTTCCTATTCCTGGTTCTCCTCCAAGAAGCATTAAAGCACCTGGAATTATTCCTCCACCTAATACCCTATCTAGTTCTTTATCCCCGGTTTTGATTCGCGATTCTTGTTTAAAATCGATTTGATCAATTTTGAGTGGTTTGATCACTTTGTTAATTTTTTGGAACGATTTCCAAACTTTTTTTGTGGATTTTTCAATCACCTCTTCAGACAATCTATTCCATTCTTTACATGAATTACACTGACCCTGCCACTTCGAATGCTGGGTCCCGCAATTTTGGCAAAAAAAAGAAGTTTTTACTTTATTCATTAACAGCTAAAAAAGTATTAATGTTGGCGATTAATCAAAGGTAATGCAAAAAAAGCGATGGCACCAAAAGCAAGTATCATCAATGTCTGGCAACTCCAGACAATCCATCCAAAAGCCAAACTAGAATCTTTACTTATGCCAAATGAAATTAAAACTAATGAAACAGTGTACGGGTAAATACCAATGCCTCCATTTGTTATAGAGATCGACAAACCACCTATTACGAATGCTGGAATTAAAGCATTCAACCCTAAATTGGCTGTTTCAGGAATAGAGTATTTGATCACTCCAAACATTAGTATATACATTAACCAAATAAATAGGGTATGAAAGATGAAGGCTCCCTTTTTTTTAATTTTCTTTATTGAGAGAAACCCCTGCCAGATTTCAGTAAGGAATAATTTAATTTTTTTTGCAAAAGGTTGTTTGGAATAAATTAAAAATCTTAAACCAAAACTTAAAATAATTAGAATCACTAAAAAATATTTTAGATTAGAAAGTTTAAAATCTAAAACATCCATGATCAGTTCAAATTGTAATAATAATGCTATACAAACAAATATGAATAGTAAAATAAGGTCAATTACCCTCTCTGCAATTATGGTCCCAAAACCTTTTTGAAATGGAATATTATCATAGCGATCCATGGCAGTTGCTCTAAGTACTTCTCCTGACCGAGGAATACCCAGGTTAGATAAATATCCTATTAAAACCGCAATAATAGAATTAGCTAATCTTGGCTTATAACCCAATGGGTCCAAAAGATATGACCATCGAATAGCTCTTGAAACATGACTAAGTAAACCAAAAATGGAAGAAATAATTATAAAATGATAGTCTGCATTTCTTATGTATTTGATTACGTTTTTACGGTCATCAACAGAGGTGTTTTGATAGCTTAAATAGATAAAGAATAAGCCGATTAAAAGTGGGATTAAATTCTTTGAAAGCTGGATTACCTTATTCAATGTACTATGTTAACCGATTGGTTTCTTCATCAGGAAAAATAATTGATGGCACGAATGATTTAGCCTCTTCTAAATCCATTTGTGCATAGCTAATTATTATTACAACGTCTCCTTTTTGAACTTTTCGAGCTGCTGGGCCATTAAGGGTAACTTCACCACTTGATTTTTTCCCTTCAATCACATATGTTTCTAATCGTTCCCCATTATTAACATTGACAACTTGAACTTTTTCGCCAACGATTAGATTGGCCGCTTCAATCAAGTCACGATCAATAGTAATACTACCAACATAATTTAAATCTGCATCAGTGACTTTTACCCGGTGAATTTTTGACTTTATTATTTCTATTAACACGTCACAAATGTAATGATTTAAGACATATTGATATTGTCTATTAATCTAATTTTTCCTAGAGAGGCAGCGATAAAGCCTCGTCCATATTTTATTTTTTCGTTAGGGTTAAACTCTACAAGAGTAAAAGGATCTGTTGCAGTAAAATATTCTAATCTAATAAGTGAAAGATTTTTAAAAAAATTTCTAACCTCTATTTTAACTTTCTTATATTTTTCTGTACTTGCAAGTTTTTTGGCAAGTTTCAATCCTTCATAAACTTTTGGAGCAATTCTTCTTTCCTCAGAATTCAATAAAATATTACGCGAACTCATCGCAAGTCCGTCTGTGGTTCTTACTATTGGGCAACCAATAATCTTGGTTGAAATGTTTAGAGATTTACTTAGGTGATTAACAATAAGTAATTGTTGGTAGTCTTTTTCTCCAAAATATGCTTTAGAGGGTAAAAATGTTTTAAAAAAGTACTCTAAAACAGTAGCCACCCCTTGAAAGTGCCCTTTTCTTATTTTTCCCTCCATAACTCTATCTAGGTTTCCAAGATCGTATTGTTTAGAGATAATTTTATCTCCATAAATATCATTTTCATTCGGAATAAAGACTGAGATATTTTTACCAAATTGAGAAATTTTATAAATATCTTCCTCTAATTTATTGGGATAATTTTTTAAATCTATATTATTGTCAAATTGAGTAGGATTGACAAAAATAGTAACTAGTACTTTGTCATTTTCAATTAATGCTTTTTCAATTAATGAAAGGTGCCCTTCATGAAGTGCTCCCATAGTTGGAACCATACCAATTGAATAGGATTTCCCAGAAAAATGCCTTAAGAATTGTTGGGGGGAATTAAAGACTTCCATTAAAAAATATTTAAACCTTGTAAATATAGAGATTTCAGCTTATTACATTAAATTTTTGTAATTTCGCAAAACTTTTAGGCTTAGGATTAATAGATATTTTATGAAAGACAAAAAAGTGCTGAATATTTCTTCTGAGGTGGTTCCTTACCTTCCACAATCTAATCAAGCTATAAATTCTTTCAAAATCCCAAAAAATATTAATGATCACGGTGGTCAGACCAGAATTTTTATGCCACGCTACGGTATGATAAATGAAAGACGTCACCAACTTCATGAGGTAATTCGATTATCTGGCATGAATCTAGTAATCAATGATGTTGACATGCCTTTAATAATAAAAGTAGCTTCAATTCCAAAGGAAAGAATGCAAGTCTACTTTATTGATAACGATGAATATTTCAAGAGGCGCGCCTCTTTAAGAGATGATAATCAAAAACTTTTTTCTGATAATGATGAACGAATGATTTTCTTTACAAAAGGAGTCATAGAAACTGTCAAAAAACTCAATTGGTCACCTGATATCATTCATTTACATGGCTGGTTTACTTGTTTATTCCCGCTATATTTAAAAACGTATTATAAAGACGAACCAATTTTTTCAAATAGTAAAATTGTTACTTCTGTTTACGCAAAAGACTTTGACAAAGTAGTCTCTACGAATTTACACGACAAGGTTGCATTTGATAATATTCCATTAGAATTAATAAGTCATTTAAAAAATGCAAGCTTCGAGAATTTAATTAAGATGAGTATTGAGTATTCAGATGGATATGCTATCGCTGACAGTGAGACCCCAAAATCTATACAAGATCAACTATTAGATTATTCTATTCCTGGGTTGAGTTTTGAAGATTCTCAAAAGGAAGATGCATTTGTTAATTTTTATTCTACCAACATAATTTAAAAATAAACAATGAATGTTCTAAGCCTAATCAAACCAATTTTGGCTACTTCAGTCATTATAATCTGCTTTTTTTTATCCTGTGATAAAGATTATCATTCCGTTGGAGTTGATTTATTTACTAAAACATCGCTTAAAACGAGCTCTTTTAGAGCTCCTGTTTATGCCTATCAAAAGAAGCTTAATTATTTTCAAACGGATGGATTACCACTTGGTCAGCTAGGGAAAATTCAAATTACTGGTTTTGGTGTTTCCAAAGCAAGTATAACTTCTCAACTTAGGTATTCTGGGGTACCTGTTTTTGGAAACTATACTCAGGAAGCAGAAGATGACAATGATAATCCTGCTGTAATTGACGAAAATGAAAAAGTTACTGCTGTTTATTTAGATATACCATTCTTCAATAACATAGATGACGCTGATCAAGATGGAGTTATTGATATATTTGATGCCGATGCAAAAGATCCTGAAAGTGACACTGACGGAGATGGATTGTCAGATATTGAAGAGAGGCGAT
The DNA here is from genome assembly GCA_902515395.1 of uncultured Bacteroidota bacterium. GTDB lineage: Bacteria > Bacteroidota > Bacteroidia > Flavobacteriales > Flavobacteriaceae > UBA8316. The sequence goes on from CABXUL010000001.1 coordinate 8,370, forward strand.
TAAACTTAAACCCATTAAGTGATGATAGTGACAATGATGGTATTTTAGATTTGATTGATACCGATAGTTCCAGTTATGATTACGAAAATAAAATTTATGAAATAGATTCAATTTTTGGCAACAGAGCTGCAACTTTTAATATGAAAGTTTATGAGCTTACCCATTTTCTGTCTCCTTTAGACCCTTTGCAGAATTTTGAGAGAAATAAACAATATTATTCTAATACTGATTTTTTTGAACAGGGGTTTGTAGGGGCAAAGCTGTGCGATACTCGTTACAACCTAAATTTTGATGAGTTAAGATTTAACTATAAAGAAGATGATCCTGAAACTGAAGATGTAGATGAGAGGAATAAAGTTCAAACGCGACTATCACCTAGAATTAGAGTCCCGCTTGATATAGATTTTTTTCAAACTAAAATTATAGATAATGAAGGGGGGGGATCCCTTATCAAATTATGAAAACTTTACTCGTTTTTTTAAAGGGATCGTCATTAGAGCTGATAATTTTTCAGACGATTTATATATGCTTCTCGATATAAACAATGCTAATATTAAGATTGAATATGATTATAACTTTAATAATTTGAATGGCACTTTAGATAATACATCCGATGATGTGATTGAAATAAATTCAAAAGTTTTTTCCCTAAGTTTTAACGGTATTAGATTCAACACATTAAATCATCTCGATTTAAGTGGTGAAATTGAAAAAGAAGTGCAATTAGGGCAGAACAATATTCCTTCTAAAAAATCTTATCTAAATGGGAATGGATATTTTTCAACAATCAAATTATTTGACAAGCAGGATTCACAGAATGAGTTGCTTAATGATTTACGAAAAAATAGATGGCTTGTAAGTGAGGCTAACCTATTTTTATACGTTGATCAAGATCATTACGTTTCATCTGAAGATTTAATCGAAAGACTTTATTTATTCAATTATTCAAATGGTTTACCTGTAATTGATTTTACCCTTGACAATTCAGTTAATAATAATCTAAAAAATAGAGATAAATTCATATTTGGTGGTTTCTTAGAGTATGATGATCTTGACAGACCCTACCGTTATAAGTTTAGAATTACAAACCATGTTAATAGGCTTATAAGAAAAGATTCTACCAATTATACTATAGCTATTTCACCCGCAAACGGGATAAATTCAATCGCTTATAAAAGAGCTCAAACATCTGGCCAAGAGTTTATCAATTATCCTTCCATATCTATTTTAAGCCCTCTAGGAGTTGTTCTACATGGCTCTGGTGGGGATGAAATAGATTCATCAAAAATCGAATTAGAGATTTTTTATACTGAGTATTAATACTCAGTATAAATTTTATATAAATCTACAGTTTCATTGTTTTTTATCATAGTCAAAAGCTATTATAAAAAAAAATTAATAACATATCCTTATTAAATTAAATAATAATTACATTATAAAATGAATTATTTCTGGTAATTTCGAATATATATAGTTAATATCTATTAATATTTAAAATATAATAGGTTTTGTCTAATATATAAAAATAGAATACATGTAAATACTACTGGTAAGGCAATTATCCAGTCAAAATAAATTCCAATTAGGAGATAAAGTATTAGCCACCAAATACCAAAAAGAATTAAACCTGCTGTCAATTTGATTGAGCTGTAAAAAACAACGTCTTCGAAAAGAGATAATATTTTTTTCATGATTAGAAGAGGTGGAAGATTTGGCACATAACTAATTATTAATAATAATTTTAATACTAACTTATTTTTATATTTTTTTTCTGTCTTTATATTTATAAGTTCTATACTTTTTTTTAAATCTTCAAAATCCATTTTTGTATTTATTCGATTTATTAGTTTTTTACGTTTAAAATAATTAATATCATTATTAGGTAACCAAATGCATTTTTTCATTCTTGATTTAAGCTTTTCTCGAATATTATTGATCGTCTCAGCTTTAGACAAGGAATCATCTAAAAAATCTCTTACTTCAATTGGCTTTCCAAAAACTAGATGAAGATCACATAAAGGTTTTGTATGGTGCCCATAGTTTATTCCCACAGGGACTAAATAAATTGGAAACTTGCTATCGACTTGAGCCTCGTAAACAAGACGACTACTTCCTTTGGATAAAGACTGTAAATAATACTCATTGTGATGTGCTGCTTCTGAAAACATTATTATTGATTCTTTAGAGCATAGAAATTTTCTGCATTTATCAAAAATTTCCTCATTTCTCCTGAGGTTCGAATACCCATTACGAATTCGATAAACAGGTAACATTTTTAGTGCACTCAAAAACCATTGAAATTTTCCACCAAAAACATCACTACGTGTTAATGAAGTTACCTGTTGATTAACAATAGAACCTATTAAAAGTGGATCTAAAAATGCTCCTTGGTGATTCGGTGAAAACAGGATTCCACCTTCTTGAGGGATATTTTCAAGCCCTATAATTTTAATATTTCTAAAGTAACATTTGGATGCAAATCGTATAGTATACTTGATGAAATAGTAAAAAATTTTTTTCATTAAAGCTGACTAAGAAGACTTATTTGACATTATTAAATAACTATTTTCCCCTCTATTATTTTGTAAAATTATTTAGGGATTTTTTGATAAATAAATAATAATTTATAAAACTAAATAAAACTAATTTTGTTTAATAAAATTTTGGAAATTTTGAATTTCTAAACTTAAATAAATAATATTTAATAAATTTAACTACCTAACTAAACTTTCCAATGCTATTTTAAGAGCACTATTTGGTAATTTTTAGACCCCATCTCGGAACCCAGATTTAATCACAAAAAAACTAAACATCTATGAGTAAACCTGAACTTTTTGACTTTAAATTTTATGAATGGGAGCAAAAGCATCGTGATCGCCCATTATTGAGACAGCCATTTGGTGATAATTGGGAAACTTATACTTGGGGTGAAGTTGGACAAATGGCAAGGAAATTAGCCAGTGGTTTGAAATCACTTGGTTTAAGAGAAAATGCTCATATTGGACTAATTTCTAAAAATTGTCGCGAATGGATTATTGCAGATATGGCAATAATGATGGCGGGATGTGTATCTGTTCCCTTTTTTCCATCTCTTAAAGGTGAGGAATTAAATTTCCTTTTGGATTATGGTGATGTTGATTTAATTTTTGTAGGTAAGATTGAGACTTGGCAGGATATTAAGAATGATATTCCGCTTGAATTACCTCTAATAAAATTTCCCAATTATAAAGGGTTTTCTATTGTTGACCGTGGAGAGGAGTGGTTTGAATTTTTAAGGAAACATAATCCAATCAAAAATCCACATATTCCTAGGCTTTCTGATTTGTGGACAATTATTTTTACTTCTGGTACTACTGGAAATCCAAAAGGGGTTAAGCTTTCTTATTATGCAATTGATGAGACAAAAAATATAACCTTAAACGAAAATCCCCTTAAAGTTGATTTTTCAGGAAATAATAGCTTTATTTCATACCTGCCGTTAAATCATATTGCAGAGCGAGTAGTAGTCGAACACGTATGTTTGCGTTTTGGTGGATCACTTTCATTTGTTGAATCCATTGACAGCTTTGCAAAAAACTTAAGAGATATCCAGCCTCATATATTTTTTGCTGCGCCTAGAATTTGGACCAAGTTTCAATTGGGAATTCTTGGAAAATTATCACAGAAGAAATTGGATATTTTAACCAGAATTCCAATAATTTCTGGACTAATAAAAAATAAACTTAAAAAGGGACTTGGATTAAATAGAGCTAGATCAACTATTTCAGGTTCAGCACCAATTTCAATTTCAACAATCGAATGGTTTAGAAAAGTGGGAATTTATATTACCAATGGATATGGAATGACTGAAAACTGCGCAATTTGTTCTCAGGTTGATGGCCGTAATTTTAAAAAGTTAGATTCTGTAGGTAGAGCTCAGTATGGTGCTGAAATTAAAATTGATGAGTCCAGTGGTGAGGTGTTAATGCGGGGCCCATACGTTATGGATGGTTACTACAAAAATAACGAATTGACAACTAAGACTCTTGTTGATGGTTGGCTTCATACAGGAGATAAGGGATACCTTGATGAAGATAACTACTTAAATATTACTGGTAGAGTATCTGATAGTTTTAAAACTTCAAAGGGAGAATTTATTGAGCCATTAACCTTGGAGAGTTATTTTGCGGATATGCAGGAAATAGAGGAAATTTGTGTAACAGGTTTAGGTCTTACACAACCAATTGGATTAGTTCAACTCTCAGATATTGGTAAATCAATTGATAGGGATGAATTATCCGAAATTTTAGATAAAAAGTTAGCAGAGATTAACTCTGATTTAGAAAATTACAAGAAAATATCTACAATCGTTATTGTTAAAGACCAATGGACTGAACAGAATAAAATTTTAGGACCAACTCTAAAAATCAAACGAGGAAATGTCGAAGAAATGTACTCTTCAAAATATAATTCATGGGAATCAAATAATTCAAAAATTGTTTGGGAATAGTTGAATTTGTCAAAATCATGTATATTGTAATACTAATTGTATTATATTTCGCAAATTTTTGCTAATAATGCATACTTAACAAAAACAAATAAATTAAACATGAAAAAACTATCTGTATTTAGATTCATTTTTTTAATGGGTCTGGTATTAAACGTTAATTTGTTGCTTGCCCAAAATTCAATCAATGGAACTATAATTGATATTGAGGAGGGTGAAGCTATCCCTGGTGCGAGTGTATTTATTCTGGGGACCACTAACGGAGCTGCTACTGATTTTGATGGGAACTTTAGCATTTCAACATCAAAAGATTTACCAATTCAAATTGAGGTAAGTTCACTTGGTTATACTAGTCAGGTGATAGATATAACTTCGTTTGATCAAAATTTATCTATTCAATTAGAAATGGGGAGCGATTTTTTGGATGAAATAATCGTATCTGCTTCTAGAAGACCCGAAAAAATTGTTGATGCTCCTGCATCCGTATCTGTTATTAGTGCTAGGAAAATTGCAAATTCCTCTGAAGCAATTGATCCAATTAGGCATCTTATGAATGTGCCAGGAGTAACAGTTGCAAATTACACTGCTAATTCAATGAATATTGAAATGAGGTCTGGCAATGGACTTTTAGGAACAGCTGTTTTACCTCTGCTTGATTATAGAATTATTTCTACTCCTGCTGCAAGATCAAATTTTAGCTATCAGTATGGATTAACGAATTTAGATCTTGAAAGGATTGAAGTTATAAGGGGTACTAATTCAGCTCTTTATGGTCCAGGTGTAGAGGGAGGAGTTGTCCATTTTATAACAAAAAAGGCAATTGATCATCCTGGTACATCTGCAGAGCTCTATACAGGAGACCTACGCTCTAGAGGTTTGGCTGTCAGACATGCCTATGCCAATGAAAGTAAAACATTCGGTTATAAGATAAATGTTAAATACAATGAAGGAGCTGATTTTGGCTTAGATCCTGTTGAAGATGCTGAGAGAATTAGTTCTTTTTATACAAAAATTGTTCAACCAATAATTAAAAATAAAGTTGTAGATGCTACTCAATCAGGTTCACCATTAATTGGGATGGATTATTTAGATCCAGATGGAGATGGAAACCCTTTGGCAAGCGAATACCAGAATTTAGCAATGAACGCTCATTTTGAGTTTAGACCTAACGAAAACACAACTGCAACGCTTTCTGGAGGATATTCTGATGCCGGTGGACTTGCTATTCAAGATCAAGGATATTTTTACAACCAAGGAATTGATTATTGGGCCCATGCTAGAGTAACATCAGGAAATTTGTTTGCTCAGGTTTCTTACAATACTAATGACGGAGGAAGCCCACAGGATCCAACCTTTTTATATGAGACAGGAAATAGAGTTGTAGGAAAGAGGGAGTTTTTAGTAGCAAACGCTCAGTATGATCTAGATGTACCCTCTTTTTTAGATTCTAAATTTAATTTTGGTATTGATTACCAAGATACTGCATCAGATTCTGAATATACCCTTTATGGTAGAAATGAAGATAATGATCCATATAATATAACAGGTGTTTATGCCCAAGGACAGTCTAAATTATCTGAAAATTTAACAATGACCTATGCTGCTAGACTTGACAAGTATAATTTTATTGATGAGGCTGCTTTTGCTCCAAAGCTAGCTCTTGTTTATAAATTGAACGAATCAAATTCAATTAGAGCATCTTACAGTGTTGGTACATATGGAGCTTCATCACTTGAGGCATATATTGATTTCCCTGTACAAACTTTGAGTGCAGGACAATTAGATGTTTGGCTGTCAGGCCAAATAGAACCCCATATTTTTGATCAAAATGCTCAAATAGAGGTTACTGGTGCTGGAGCATATGTTGATGGGGGATATTATTTTCCGAGAACTGAGACATCTTTAAAATATAGTCACCTTTATAATATAGCTAAAGGACTTACTCTACCGGGGATTTCTGCTCAATTAGGTGCTAATGCTGCATTAGCCCCATTATTACCTCCAATTCAGGCTTTTTTTAGCACTTATGCTGGACCTTCTGGAACGACTGGTCAAATCCGAGGATTTAATGTTTTTAACTCATCAGAAACAATGAGTGAATTAACTGATGTTGGATCAGCTCAAATTGCAACAATCGATAATTTTGAAATTGGCTATAAAGGAAGAATTGGTAAAAAATTATCTCTAGGGGTTGATTTTTATTATGCTGCTAGAAAAGGATTTACGGAATTTACTGGAGTTGGCCCTACATATATGTTAACTGGGGCTGATCTTGTTGGAACATGGCCTACCACTGTTGGACAAGATTTAATTTCTGATCCTGGTATGCAAGCTGCCGCTGGGGGATATGTACAAGCTGCTTATGCCGGAGCTGGTCTTCCAGCTACAGGTCTTCCAGCTGCAACTTCAATTGCTCTTGGACTTCCTAGTTCTCCACTAGCTGTATTATTAGCTCCCGATGGAGCGTTACCCCCATCAAACTTAGCAACTCTTGGGCTTTTAAGCCTAATTAGTGGACAAGTTGCTAGCGGATTTACTCAAGCTGGTCAGTTACTAGATGGCGCGATTAATCCAAATGCATTTGGAGTAATTTCTTCAAATCGTGCTCCTGACGACGGTGTAACTCATATATCTTCTGGATACAGGCAATACCCAAATGTTACAAGAAGCCATTGGGGTGCTGATGTTTCAGCTGAATATTATCACAATGAAAATTTATCTGTTTGGGCCAATTATTCTCATGTTAGTCAAAATCAATGGATACCAGGTGAAGCCAACGACGACGACCTTCCCTTTCCAAGTTATTTAAATACTCCAATGAATAAATATAGAGGTGGATTTAGATTTAATGCTGATAATGTTAGAGCGAGTTTGTCTTATCAGTATGATACTGCATTTTTCTCGAACTTTGGGGCTGGTCTAGGAGGTGACACCCCAGAAAGACATACTTTTGATGGAAATATAGGTTTTCAAATTATGGATGGGGTATTTTTTGATATTCAGGCTACTAACCTTTTGGACCGTAAATATCGTCAATATCCAGGACTTCCTATAATCGGAAGAAGAGTTTTATTTAAAACAACAATTAATTTTTAGAACCCATCTAACTTAAAAAAAAAGCATCCAATAGGGTGCTTTTTTTGTTTGTAATTTTAGTTTATTTTACAGATGTTTAAATTAAAAAATATTTTAGTTACATGTTTAGCTTAAAAGGACAAGTATGCATAGTCACTGGAGGTGCTAAAGGTATTGGGAAAGCTATTTGTGAAATTTTCTGTAAATCTGGAGCCTCTGTAGCCCTTTGGGATATCCTCGAAAGCGGTCAAGACACCTCTGATCAAATAGCTCAAGGCGGAGGAAATATTTTTTTCCAAAAAATCAATGTAACAGACCCAAAATCTGTCGATCAAGGTGTTGCAGAAATTATAGATAAATATGGTAAAATCGATATTCTAATTAATAATGCTGGAGTTACTAAGGATCGTTCATTTTCTAGAATGTCGAAAGATGAATGGGATTCAGTAATTGATATTAATCTCAATGCTATTTTTGTTGTTACTAAAGCAGTTTTTCCAATTATGAAAAAGGCTAGATATGGAAGAATTATATCGGCTTCTTCTATCAATGGTTTTACTGGAGCATTTGGACAAGCAAATTATGCAGCTACTAAAGCAGGAATCGTTGGATTTACAGGAGCATTATGCAAAGAAGGGGGGAAATATGGAATTACTGTTAATTCAATAGCACCTGGTCATATTGAAACTGATATGACAAATAAAATGCCTCCCGAAATGATTAAATCAGCAGTGAAAATGATCCCTTTGGAAAGAGCAGGTACTCCTGAGGAAATTGCTTATGCTTATTTATTTTTAGCTTCTAAAGAGGCCAGCTTTATAAATGGTATTACACTTCATGCCAATGGTGGAGCCTTAACAATCTAGAGCCAATTTTAATTGATTGGAATTACAAGTTTTAATAGTATTTCAGATTGTTAAGATTACTTTGATTTATTAAAGCCTAACTGTTGCATTTTATTTATTGCTAAACATTATATTTACACTCTGGTATTTACAAATTATATTATTGAAATAAACATTAATTATGGCTAAAGCTTTAGGAACTGTTTCGCAAATTATAGGCCCTGTTGTAGATGTAACTTTTTCAGGAGAGGATGATGCTCTTCCAAAAATTTATGACTCATTAGAAATTACAAAAGATGATGGTAATAAATTGATTCTTGAGGTTCAATCTCACATTGGAGAAAATACAGTTAGAACAGTCTCTATGGACTCCACTGATGGCTTAAGTCGAGGAACTGAAGCAAAGCCTACTGGAAGTCCAATTCAAATGCCCATTGGTGAATCTGTTTATGGTAGATTATTCAACGTTATTGGCGATGCTATTGATGGGTTGGGGGATTTGCCTAAAGAAGGAGATAATGGATTACCAATTCACAGGCAAGCGCCTGCTTTTGAGGATTTATCGACTTCAACGGAGGTTTTATTCACAGGAATTAAAGTAATTGATTTAATAGAGCCTTACGCAAAAGGAGGTAAAATTGGTTTATTTGGTGGTGCTGGTGTAGGGAAAACAGTTTTGATTCAAGAGTTAATTAACAATATAGCCAAAGGACATGGTGGTTTATCTGTTTTTGCTGGAGTAGGTGAAAGAACACGAGAAGGAAATGACCTCCTTCGTGAAATGCTGGAGTCAGGAATTATTAAATATGGTGACGACTTTTTACATTCTATGGAAAAAGGTGGCTGGGATTTAAAAAAGGTAGATAAAAAATCCATGTTAGAGTCCAAAGCAACTTTTGTTTTTGGACAGATGAATGAGCCACCTGGAGCACGAGCTCGTGTAGCATTGTCAGGATTGACTATTGCAGAATATTTTAGAGATGGATCTGGAGATGGACAGGGAAAAGATGTCCTTTTCTTTGTAGATAATATTTTCCGTTTTACTCAAGCTGGTTCTGAGGTATCTGCTCTCCTTGGACGTATGCCCTCAGCAGTAGGATATCAGCCTACTTTAGCGACCGAAATGGGAGCTATGCAGGAAAGAATTACCTCAACTAAAAAAGGTTCTATCACATCAGTTCAAGCTGTTTATGTTCCAGCTGATGACTTGACTGATCCAGCACCTGCTACTACTTTTGCTCATTTAGATGCAACTACAGTTCTATCTCGAAAAATTGCAGAGTTAGGAATTTACCCTGCCGTAGATCCACTAGATTCTACCTCTCGTATTCTAACAGCTGACATACTCGGAGATGAACATTATAATTGCGCCCAAAGGGTCAAAGAGCTTTTACAACGTTATAAAGAATTACAGGATATTATTGCTATTTTAGGAATGGAGGAACTATCCGAGGAAGACAAGCTTGCAGTCTCTAGAGCGAGAAGGGTTCAACGTTTTTTATCTCAACCATTCCATGTAGCAGAACAATTTACTGGAATACCTGGCGTTTTAGTTGATATAAAAGATACGATCAAAGGATTTAATATGATTATGGATGGGGAATTAGATAATCTACCTGAAGCAGCTTTTAATCTTCAGGGTACTATTGAAGACGCTATAGAGGCTGGCGAAAAAATGTTAGCTGAGGCATAATGTATTTAGAAATTGTTTCCCCAGAAGCCACTCTTTTCGCTGGCGAAGTTGATTCATTAATAGTCCCTGGTTCAGCAGGGTCCTTTCAGATGCTTAATAATCACGCCTCAATTGTTTCTTCATTAAAAGAAGGTGTTGTTAAAATATTAGGTAAAATAGATTTAGATGACGCCGTAAAAAATAAATTTCAAATGGAAGATGCCAATACAACTCTATTTAAAATTAACTCTGGAACCGTGGAGATGCGCGAAAATAAATTGATCTTACTCGCAGATTAATATTAGTTTTTTATTTTAGTTACACGAATAATGAAACATCTATCGAATACTTTACTGTGTCTTATATTTGGAGTAGCTTTTGTATTAGCTCAAAATGAAAAAGTTCAGGATTCGGTTTCAACTGAAAACTTATTGGAAGTTATTTTGACCTCGAACCGACTTGAGATTTCGTTTAATGAAAAATCAAAAACAGTTCAGTTGATAACTGCTGATCAAATCCAGCAAAGTGGAATTACTCATTTAGTCGATATTTTACAGCAAGTAGCTGGAGTGGATGTGAAAAGAAGAGGAGCTGGAGCAGCTCAAGCTGATTTAAATATTCGTGGTGGGACTTTTGATCAAACACTTTTGCTTATTGATGGGATAAAGCTGGATGACGCTCAAACTGGTCATCACACTCTTAACTTTCTTCCGCCTCCAGAAATGGTAGAACGTATTGAAATCATTAAAGGTCCGGGAGCAAGAGCATATGGCCAAAACGCTTTTACAGGAGCGATTAACATCGTAACAAAAAAAGAGACTTCCCAACGACTTTCTCTAAATCTGCAAAAAGGGAATTATGACCAAACCAACGGATCTATTTTATTTGGAAGCTCTAATAAAAAAAATAATGTAATTGGTTTTATATCTAAAAACACCTCTGACGGATATCGATACAATTCAGACTACCAACAAAGTAATTTTTTTATTAAGTCTACTTTCAATAAGAATAAAACTCCAATTGATTTAATTACTAGCTTCTCGGGGAGAAAATTTGGAGCCAATGGTTTTTATGCTACTCCTTCAGCGATTGACCAATACGAAGAAACACAGGCGAGTCTATTTGCACTATCCCAACGCTTTATTAATGGGGATTGGATTTTTAAACCGAAGGTATATTGGCGAAGGGGTCAAGATATGTATGAATACATAAGAAATAAACCTGAAATCTATCGAAATCTACATATAACAAATAAAATGGGGGGAGCATTAGATACTTCTTTTTCATCTAATTTAGGTTTTACAGGAATGGGAATAGACATTTCTAAAGTAGATATAAGGAGTAATAATTTAGGGAACCGTAATCGAACCATGATAAATTTGTTTTTAGAACACAGGTTTTATTTCCTAAGCAATAAGATAGATGTAACTCCTGGTATAGCATCAAATTATTTTTCTGATTTTGGATGGCACAGTTTTCCAGGAATTGATTTTGGGGTTCAACTTACCTCTAAGTTCCGTTTTTATGGAAATCTTGGGTCCACCTATCGTATTCCAACCTTCACAGACTTATTCTATTCAGATAGAACCACCTTGGGCAATTCAAATCTCAAGCCTGAGGAGGCAAAATCAACTGAGTTAGGTATTCGTTTTTCGTCCAGTAAAGTTGGGATCTCCTTAGCTTACTTTAATAGAAAATCAAAAAATTTAATCGATTATGTTAAGGCTAATGAAGATGACCTATGGAAAGCTGAAAATATTCAGCAAATTAGAACCAGCGGAATAGATTTCGAACTTATTCATATGATAAAACTAAATGAGTTAGTACATAATTTTAAAATAAGTTATTCTTATTTGGAAAATAAATTGGATAATAGCAGATTTAACTTTTCTCAATATTCTATTAATAATGATTTAAAACATCATTTTATTTGGACTTACAGCTTACCAGTCAATCTAAATTTAAACGCTTTTTTGGCGTATAAATATATTGAGAGATCTGCGGGAGAATCTTATAATATACTCGACTTTTCAGCTCGCTGGACCATTAAAACCCTAGAATTTAGTGTTTATTTCAATAATATTTTAAATATGGAATATTGGGAATCTAATTTTGTAACAATGCCAAAGGGTAATGGCCTAATTGGCTTACGTTATTCTTTTTGACGTTCGAGACTTAGTATATTTTCCATAATTAGTTCTGTTTCCCATCCTCGGTATTGAAGTGCAGCCCAAATTTTTTTTCTTCTTACAACTAATGACTTTTTCTCGTTTGAGACCCAAAACTTTTCAACTAGGGCTTTACAACACTCGAAGTATTCGGGATCAGAAATTTCTTTTAATGCATTCTTAATATTCCAATCCGAAATATCTCGGATTTTTAGTTCCCTAATCAAGCGCTTCTTACCCCATTTTTTAATCCTAAATTTACCACGTACAAAGCTTTCAGCATAACGAGTTTCGTTAAGGAAATTTGCTTCAATTAATTTTCCAATGATAGTATCTATAAAGGTTCCATAAACCCCAATTTCTCTTAATTTTTGAGCAACTTCTTTATGGCAACGTTCTTGATAAGCACAATAATGCTCAAGCTTTTTTTGAATTTTATCAAGAAATAACGGATCTTCTTTATTTTCGATATTCAAAAATAATAAGTTTTGGATATTATAAACCCCATCTATAGAACTTAAATATTAAGAAAAAGAGATAAAAATTTGAAAAGGTTAAATAATCAATCTATACTTTCAAAAAACATAAAAGTTATCTGAAATTAGCTCAAACTTTAACTTTGTATATTTAAATATACTTAACAAAATTAAAAGTGCAATCAGTTTTAAGTAAATTCATAGCTTACCTGGAATCTAAAGATTTGAGCTTTAAAGATTATCAAGGCTTACATCATTGGAGTGTTAACGAGATTGGCCCTTTTTGGGAGTCAATAGCTGCTTTTTTTGATATCTCTTTTTCAAAGAAGTATACCTTTTCGTACGAGCCTGGAACAGACTTTAAAGACGCTAAATGGTTTATCGGTGCCAAAATCAGTTATGCTGATCACGTATTTAGGCAATCCAACGACGATTTTCCAGCAATAAAATATCAAGAAGAATTCTCAGAATTTCAGGAGATTAGCTGGAATGCTTTGACCCAAAAAACTTTAGAATTTCAAAAGATATTAATTCAAAATAATGTCCATTTTGGTGATAGGGTAGTTGCATATTGCTGTAATACTCCTGAGACTGTAGCCGCATTTCTTGCTGTTAATTCGGTTGGTGCGATATGGTCTTCTTGCTCTCCTGAATTTGGACTTGATGCTGTTTTAGATAGATTTGATTCATTAAGGCCTACTTTTCTTTTTTACAACTCGGTATATTACTATAACGGGAAGTCTATTGATGTTAATTCAACGATTGAAAAATTAAAAGATAATTTACGTTCACTTAATGCATATTTAGACTTAAATAATCATCAAAATTTTCAATTTAAAGCAAAATCGGTTCAAATAAAATTCATGGCAGTACCATTTGACCACCCTATATGGATATTATTTACATCAGGAACTACTGGTAAACCTAAGGCAATTACTCACAGAACAGGAGGTATTATCCTGGAACATTTTAAAGCACTTGCCATTCATCAAAATGTTAAGCAAAAAGAAAATTATTTTTGGTATTCTACTACCGGTTGGATGATGTGGAATTTTGCATTAAGTAGTTTACTTTTGGGAAGTACTCTTTGTATTTATAATGGATCGCCAAACTATCCCGATAATGGTACCCTTTGGCGATTTGCAGATAGAGCTAATGTCAACCATTTTGGCCATGGAGCTAGTTATTTTGAGGGGATACTCGAAAAGCTACCTAAAGAATTAATAAATCATGATCTTAATGCTCTGAAAACAATTGGCTCTACGGGTTCCCCATTATATCCAAAAACATATCAGGAATTAGATAAAATATTTTCTAATCAAAAAATTATCTCAGTTAGTGGGGGGACTGATATTTGTTCTGCTTTTATTGGTGGAAATCCAGATTTAGCAATTATCCCAGGTGAAATACAATGTAAAATGTTAGGTGCAGCAGTTGAGGTTTGGGATGACAGAGGGAAAAAGGTCCTTAATAAAATGGGAGAACTTGTATTAACTAAGCCCTTACCTTCAATGCCTGTTTTTTTCTGGGATGATCCTGATTTTAAAAAGTATAGAGAAAGTTATTTTTCTAAATATGAAACTGTCTGGAACCATGGTGATTGGGCATCAGAAACTTTTAATGCTGGGTTCATTATTCATGGTAGATCAGATTCTACACTAAATCGATTTGGGGTCCGTATCGGATCATCTGAAATATATAAAGTAGTTAACCGATTGGCTGAGGTTCAGGATAGTTTAGTGATCCATTTGAAAGATGAAAATTCAGATCGTTTAATTCTTTTTGTTAAGACAAAGACTTTTATTGAAAATGATACTATCAAAATCATTATAAGAAATAAATGTTCTCCTCGCCATGTTCCTGACGAAATTTTTAATATTCCTGAGATCCCCTACACTATAAGCGGTAAAAAAATAGAGACACCTATAAAAAGAATTTTAATGGGTGCGGAAGTTGACAAAGTAATCAGCAAGGATTCTTTAAGAAACCCAACAGCTATTGATTATTTCAAAAAATTTAAAACTTTACTTTGAATTAATAACACAAAAAAACCGCCATGAACCATGGCGGTTTTTTTATGTAATTCGAAGTAGTCTTCTATTTTTATCTAGAAATCTGAACTCCAAATAAAGGTAAGCATCTCGGGGAACAATACGTACCCACTTTTTGTATTTAATAAACCAGTTGGCCCGGATGGAAGGGGTTCCGCTGGTTAAATAAGCTGCCAAAAAAGGATGAATGTGTAAATACAAATCTTTCTTTTTATGGCTCCTATACTTGACAATCTTGTCAAGTTCTGCGTTGATTTTATCAATTATAACAATCGGCGCCTCTACTTCCCCATTTTTGTTGGGATTGGGTTCTCTTGTTTTAATATTCATCTCAGGGCGAACCCTTTGACGTGTGATTTGAATTAATCCAAATCTACTAGGTGGAAGAATTTTATGTTTAGTTCTATCACCTTTCATCTCTTCTCGAAGATGTTCAAATAATTTTTTGCGATTTTCGTTTTTATTAAGGTCAATAAAATCCACAACAATTATACCTCCTAAATCTCTTAACCTGACTTGTCTAGCAATTTCACTAGCTGCAATTAGATTAACATCCAAGGCAGTTTGCTCTTGAGACCTAGCTTTATTAGACCTATTGCCGCTATTGACATCTATCACATGCAAGGCCTCGGTGTGTTCAATTACCAAATAGGCACCTTTTTGCATTGAAACCGTCCTACCAAAAGCGGTTTTGATTTGTCGTTCGACTCCGAAATAATCGAAAATAGGTTTAGATTTATTTTTAAAATACTTAACGATAGATACTTTATCGGGAGCAATAATCTTCAAATAATCCTTAATCTCATTTTGCATTTCAGGATCATCAACATGTATTCCAGTAAAACCATTATCGAAAATATCTCTAAGAATTGATGTAGAACGATTAATTTCACTCAAAATTTTGGAGGGATAATTATCTACTTTAGTAAATTTCTCACACAAATTCTTCCATCTGCTTAGTAGTTGTTGTAAATCCGCATCTAGTTCCTTGACTTTTTGGTTATTAGCCACAGTTCTTATTATCACCCCAAAGCCTTTTGGGCGAATACTTTTTACCAATTTTTTCAAACGGGTTTTTTCAGCATTGCTTTCAATTTTTTGTGAGATAGAAATGCGATCTGAAAATGGGATTAAGACCATAAACCTTCCAGCCAAAGACAATTCAGAGCTGACTCTTGGTCCTTTGGTTGAAATAGGTTCTTTGACAATTTGAATAAGTATATTTTGCTGGGGCTTCAAATAGTCTTGAATTGAACCATCTTTAGGGATTTCTTTTTCAAAACGAAAATTTTTTAAAGAATAATCTTTCATTTTACCTGAGCTTACCAGTTTAAAAAACTTTAATAAAGAGAGCAAATTGGGACCTAAATCATGATAATGTAAAAAACCATCTTTTTCATGACCTACATTAATAAATGCAGCATTTAGTCCTGATATAGGTTTTCTGATTTTGGCGACATAAATGTCACCCACAGAGAACTTGTTACTGTCTACTTCTTTATTTAGCTCAATTAATTTTCCATCCTTGAGCAGTGCAAAATCAACGGCAGAGGAATTCGATCGTATAATCAATTCTTTATTCACTCTGATTAATTTTAGTAACTACAACCCAATGGCTTGTAGTTGTTAAACAATAAATATTCAGGGTTTTTCCTGATGAAATTACATATCTGTAATATCAAATGTCAATGAACTTTGGATATGTTTTTAAGTGTATTTCCATGCACTATTTTTTCTTGTGACGGTTTGCTCTTCTACGCTTTTTTCGTTTGTGCGTGGCTACCTTATGCCGTTTTCTTTTTTTACCACTTGGCATAGTTAAATTTAAATTTGTTTTTGTAAATAATTTTTATGCAACTTCAACTTTTGATTTGACACCATTAACAAATACCTTAGCAGGCTTAAAAGCCGGAATGTTGTGTGCAGGAATTTTAACAGCTACATTTTTTGAAATATTTCTCCCAGTTTTTTCTGCACGGGTCTTAATAATAAAACTTCCAAACCCGCGAAGGTATACATTTTCTCCATTTTCCAGAGAATCTTTAATTTCATGCATGAACTTCTCAACAGTGGCCTGGACGTCTATTTTATCAATCCCCAACTGATCGGATATATTGCTTACAATATCAGCTTTTGTCATATTTAAATAGTTTCTATTAATGTTAACCTATTAAGGCTTGCAAATATAAAAATTAAAATGATAATTCATTAAGTCTTACCTTTTTATATTTGTTTCATGATTATACATTAAGTATTGATTTTTCTATATGATTTTTCATAAAAAGTTGTTGAGATGGTTCCTCGATCACCGTCGTCCATTTCCATGGCGAGAGAATAATAACCCATATAGTGTATGGCTTTCAGAGATTATTTTGCAGCAGACAAGGGCTGCTCAAGGATTACCTTACTATCAGAAATTTGTAAATACTTATCCCAAAATAGATTATTTGGCTAAGGCAGAACAAGAAGATATTTTAAAACTTTGGGAGGGGTTAGGATATTATTCAAGAGCTATAAACCTTCATTCTACAGCTAAACAAGTTATGAACGATTATAAGGGGAGGTTTCCTAAAGATTTTGAAAAAATTAAAAAACTTAAGGGAATTGGAGATTACACTGCTAGTGCAATAGTCTCAATTTGTTTTGGACAAAAACAGGCTGTTGTTGATGGAAACGTGTATAGAGTTCTTTCAAGGATCTTTGGGATTGATACTCCAATCAATAATTACAATGCACACAAAATTTTCAAAAAAAAATCAAAAGACTTGATGCAAAATGCACCACCTGGTGAATATAATCAAGCATTGATGGAATTTGGGGCCTTACAATGTATTCCCAAACCTAAATGTGAGGATTGTATTTTCATTAAGAATTGTATTGCATTTCAACAGGGTAGAGTAAGCTTGCTGCCAATCAAATCAAAAAAAACAAATGTTAAATTAAGGTTCTTTAATTATATAGTTATAATCGATGAGCAGAATAATACTGTTATAGAAAAACGAACTTCAAAGGGTATATGGAGAAATTTATATCAATTTCCACTTATTGAACAATTTAATGGACTGGAAAGGTTGAAAGAATCATTTTTAAAAAAAATATTGGATAAGTACAATATTGATCAATATTATTTGTTTGAAAAATGGAATGATAAGCCAATCATTCATAAATTAACTCATCAACATTTGAAAATTGATTTTTGGATTTTAAAGACTTCAAATAGTGAAAAATTAAATATTGAATGGTCAAAAATAGATTGTTATCCCATGCCTAAACCCCTTCAAAACTTTAAAGAAAATTTTTTTATTAACTGATTGTGATTCATTACATTTGAGTAGGTAAATAAAAGTTTTTTTCATGAATGGAACTTTAAACAAAGTTATGTTAATTGGCCACCTAGGTGATGACGTTAAAATCCACTTTTTTGATGGTGGCGGTTGCGTAGGAAGGTTCCCTATTGCTACTAACGAAGTCTATACAAATAAAACCTCAGGCGAAAAAGTAACCAACACTGACTGGCACAATGTAGTATTGAGAAATAAAGCTGCTGAAATTTGTGAAAAATACCTCAGTAAAGGAGATAAAATTTATATTGAGGGAAGACTGAAAACTAGAAAATGGCAAGATCAGGATAATAAAGATCGATATACTACAGAGATCAACGTTGATGAATTTACCTTTCTTAGTACCAAAAAAAATCTATTGGATGGAGTGCAGCCGACTAATATTAACCCTCCTGCTGGGGAGGTGAGCCCTGCAGAGGACGACCTTCCATTTTAATTAAAGCAAAAATTAATTGGACCCTGACTCCACAAGCTTATTTTTTATTTTATTTGAATTGCAAGGGTCTTTGTTGATTCAATTCATTTCACTATTTATTTTATTAGTTGCATCTGGACTAATTTCTGGAGCTGAGGTAGCTTTTTTTTCTTTAACTAAAGAACATTTAGAATCTGAGGAAGAGCAATCTTCAAGACAAATGGAACTAACTAAAAAATTACTAAATGAACCTAAAAGATTATTAGCAACGATATTAATAACAAACAATTTTATAAATATTGCAATTGTTTTATTATTTGCACTTATAGGGGAGATATTGTTTAGTCCAATTGGTAATCCATTAATCGTTTTATTTATAGAGATTGGATTGATCACTTTCCTAATTTTGTTTTTTGGAGAGATTTTACCAAAGGTTTATGCTAATAGAAATGCTGTAAAATTTTCTAAAACTATGGCTACGCCTATTTACTTCATTGATCATTATGTATTGTTTTTTTTGACATTACCAATGAGCAGAATTACTCGCTTGATGGAGTCCAGATTGGCACAGAAAAATAATGAATTTTCAATAGATAAATTGTCTCAAGCATTTGAACTTACTGCAGATGACGAAACCACAAAGGAGGAGCAGAAAATACTTAAAGGGATAGTAAATTTTGGAAATACAGACACAAAACAGGTCATGTGTCCTCGCATTGATTTATTTGCTCTATCTCAAGAAATGGATTTGGAAACTATTACAAAACTAATACTTGAAAAGGGATTTTCTAGGGTGCCTGTTTACGAGGAAAGTATCGACAAAGTAATTGGGATTTTATACACTAAAGACCTTTTACCATATTTAGATCAACCAAATTTTAAATGGCAAAAACTCGTAAAACCTCCATTTTATGTTCCTGAGAATAAGAAATTAGATGACCTTTTAAAAGAATTCCAGCATAAGAAAATTCACTTGGCTATTGTTGTAGACGAATATGGAGGAACTTCTGGAATAATTACTCTGGAAGACGTTATAGAGGAAATAGTTGGGGATATTAGTGATGAGTTCGATGATGAGGAATTAATTTATTCAAAACTTGATAACAGTACTTATGTTTTTGATGCCAAAATTAATTTGAAAGACTTTTATAAGGTAATTGAAATAGATGAAGACGAATTTTTTGAAAAAGCTAAAGGAGAATCAGAGTCACTTGCTGGGCTTATTCTTGAATTGGCCCAAGCTTTACCTAAAATGGGCCAGGTAATATCATTTAATTCATACCAATTTGTTGTAGAATCCGTTGACAGGAAAAGGATTAAAAGAGTTAAGGTTATTTTACCCAAAAAAGTATGATTAGATCTTTTAAGAGGATACGATATTTAGGATTTGTAACTCTTTTTTTAGAGGCCTGCAATGGTTTTGTTCAGCCCAAGCCAATTGGTATGTTGAGATTAGAATATCCAAATCCAAAATATAAAAAAATATCAGATATTTATCCTTTTGACTTTGAAATTAATCAAAATGCTATATTAAAAAAATCAGCTAAAATAGCACCGGATATCTATTATCCTGATATGAATGCTACCTTATACTTGTCTTATGTGAAGGTTGAAAATAATATTGACTCATTGTTAAATGATGCATATAAATTACCTAGAAAGCATATGATTAAAGCAGAAGAAATCCCAGAGAAGGTTTTTATTTCAAATGTACATAAGGTTTACGGAACTTTATTTTCTGTAGTTGGAAACGCTGCATCTCAGCTGCAATTCTTCCTTACCGATTCTACTAGAAGTTTTTTGGTCGGTTCTTTGTACTTCTATTCAAGACCATATTATGATTCGATAATGCCGGCTGCAAAATATATAGAAAGAGACGTAGTTCAGCTAATTGAGACCCTTAGGTGGAAAAATTAATCGATTAATTCCAAATCAGTGACCAAGTAATCACTACCTGTATTCAGCACAACTTGGGCTATATCATTTGTAGTTAATCGGTCAGCATCAAATGTCAATACGGCTTTCTTACTTTCGAAATCCACTTTAGCAAATTTAATCCAATTAGTTTTATTGAGATTTTTTTCTATCATTGCTGCACAACCAACTGCACAGACCATCCCCTCAATATTCATTTTAATTTGTTTCGGGGATTTATAAGCCTCTTCAACATCAGGATCTGAATAATTTACCAAGCTCTTCGTTGAAAACTGATTATTTCTACATCCAGTAAACGTCATAGCTAAAATAGCAATTACAACTAAACTGTATCGTATGTTTTTCATGTTGTAAAGATAAAAAAAGGATCCCTTCAAAATAATTTTACTTTAACATTATTCAAATTCATCTTCTAATAATTGTTCATTAAGACTGATAGAAGTCACTTTGAAATTTATTTTTTCAGAGCCCATATTTTGAGTGATTTTTTTAGGGAAAAGAATACCTTCTACAGATTGGTAATTACTATATGTTTTTGTGATATTTATTAATTTATCCTGAATTTCTGAACTTTTAACCTCCTTAATTTTATGATAATTGGAGGTGGCATAATATACTTTTTTATTGTTTGACCATATAATTTCATAGGCATCCTCACCGTTTAAACTAACAATACCATTAAGTTTAATCTCATCTGGATTTACTTTTAATTCAGGAAAAATTATTGCATCCTTAATAGATTTCTCTAATTCTTTTCCCGTCATTTCTGTTTTTTTACCGCGGGTTTCATTGTAGCCTTTAGTTTTGTTTAAAACCGTTTTTTGCATGATATTTCCCATCATACTTACCTCAGTTAAAAGTTGATTTTTATTTGTTTGTTTATTTAAAATTTGAATGGTCATTCCTTGCATGCTTGCATCAAGTAAAGTAATTTTAGTTTTCACACCTTCTAGCCTTTCTTTACCCCCAATAGCTTTAATATAATTATTTATAACTGACTGAGCCGATGTTCCCACTGGGGTTTTTGGCTTATAAAATACAGGGCGATCTGAAACGTTCCCATATTTGTCAAAATAACTTACGCTTAATTTTCTTCCTTCAAATTCAATATCTTCTAATGTTCTTAAAACATCACTCCCTTTTCCAGTGACGATTACTCTCAAATTATTTGGATTCAAATATTTTTTTGAAACACGGCTAATATCCTCTTTATTTACTTTTTCAATATTTTTTAATAAGTCATTATAAAAATTTTCGGAAAGTTTTTCTGTCTTTATATTATAGGCAAAATTCGCGATGTTAGACGGCTGTTCCATAGATCTGATTAAAGAACCAGCGTATTTTTTTTTAACTAAACTAAGCTCGTTATTACTCACAAGCTCATTAGACATCCTGCGAATTTCATAAAGTAACTCTACAACTGAACTGTCAGTAACAGCATTTCTTACGCTTGCATAGGCTCTAAATCTCGAATTAGTTTTAGGATTAAAGGAATAACGAGAATATGAGCCATAAGTATAACCCTTATCCTCCCTTAGGTTTAAAAAAAGGCGAGCCTCAGCTCCTCCACCTAATATTTGATTAGCTATTAAAAGTGGATAATAATCTGGATTATTTTTATCAATTTCTGCAATTGATAAAACGGAAATTTCAGATTGAACTGCATTTGGCATTTCAACAAAAGAAATTGCTGTTTGATCCAAATTTTTTGGAGTTTCAAATATTGATTTTGTAACTTTTCCTTTTTTCCATTTTCCAAAATACCGTTGAGTTAATTTTTTTGCAATTTTAAAATCGATATCCCCTACTATAATGACATATGCGTTTTGAGGATAGAATCGTTTTAAATATAATTTTTCAATATCTGAAATTTTGATTTTATTTATGCTTGCCTCTGAAACATATTCTCCATAGGGGTGGTTCTTTCCATATGAAAGTAGATTTTCTACTCTTCGAGCGACTGTTTTGACATCTTTTTCACTTACTTTAATACCCTCTAAAATTTTATCTTTTTCTTTTTCAAACTCCTCTGGTAAAAAGTTTGGCTTTAAAAGCGCATCAGCCATCATTTCAAAAACACGAGGAAAATAGCGACTCAAGGATCCGGCACTGGCAGATGATGAACTAAAATTTAAGCTAGCACCCATAAAGTCTATTTCTTCCTCAAAATCGTCTTTTAGGATATTTATGGAGCCTTTCCCTAACATTACCCCCAATAGTGATTGAACTCCCGTTTTGTCTTTTGCCAGGTAAAGCGGGTTGTCAACTCTTAAACTAACAGAAACTCTTGGAAGCTTGTGGTTTTCAACAACCATTAAAGTAACTCCATTTTCAAATTGATATTCTTTAGGTACCCCGAAATTAATTTCAGGAGCAGGAGCAGGTTTCGGCTGTAAAGATCTGTCTACTTGGGCATGGGTAACTAAATTACTCAAAAGGGTAATGCTTAAAATTAGTTTAAAAGTTCTCATTATTATTCTTTTTGAGATTCAGGTAAATAATATAACTCTAGTCTTTGGTTGGTCTTGAGGTAAAGCTGTGCTACTGATTTTATTTCTTCTCTAGTAATGGATTTGTAGAGGTCTAATTCTTTATTAATCAAATCTGTATCTCCGTAAAAAGTATAATATTCAGCAAGTGAATTGGCAATTCCCTCAATAGTAGCATTAGAACTTACAAAGCTTGATTCAAACTGATTCTGTAGCTTTTGAAAGTCTTTTTCAGAAATCAATTCGGTTTGAATTTTATTGACCTCTTCACTGATTTCTTCAATTAAGGTTTCTAGTTTAGTTACTCCCATTGGCAAGCTTATAATGACATAAGTACTATAATCCTCATTACTCATATTAAATGCCGATACTTCTAGTGACATTTTTTTTTCATCAACTAATTTTTTGTAGAGTTTAGAACTTTTTCCACCACTTAGGTAGGTCGAAATCATATCCAAAACCCTTGCCTCTCTTGAATTTCTTTTAGGAGTTCTATAAGCTAAAAATATGGCTGGGATTTGAATGTTTGGATCAAAGGCTTTTGCTTTGATTGTTTCACTTATCTGGGGCTCCTCAGGGAATTTTCTTTTAATTTCTTTTCCTTTGGGAATTTCTCCAAAGTAATCTTCGATCCATTTTTTAGTTTGAAGGATATCTATATCTCCAGCAACTGTAAGCACGGCATTGTTAGGAATGTAATATTTCTCATTAAAGGCTAAGAATTCATCTAATGTAGCAGAGTCTAGATGTTCCATTTTTCCTATCGTTGTTTGTTTGTAGGGATGAACTTTAAACAAATTAAATTTTACCTCTTCATTCCACTTTCCATAGGGACTATTGTCATATCTCATACGCTTTTCTTCCTTGACAACTTCATTTTGAGTATCTACACCAATTTTATCAATTACAGGATGAAGCATCCGTTCAGATTCCATCCAAATGGCTAATTCTAAATTATTTGAGGGGAAATTTTCATAGTAATATGTAAAATCATCCGTTGTATATGCGTTGTTTGAACCACCGCTTCCGGTTACTATGCTAAACCACTTCCCCTTCTCAATATTTTTAGTCCCTTCGAAGAGCAAGTGTTCGAAAAAATGAGCAAATCCAGTTCTTTCTGGATCTTCATCCTTTGATCCAACGTGATAAAGAACAGATGTTGTAACAATTGGCACGGATTTGTCCTGGTGCAAAATGACATGAAGGCCATTACTAAGATCGTATTCTTCAAAATCTACTCTTTGACTAAATGAAAGTGATACAAACAAAAGCATGAGAAGACATGCGTTTAGGTTGAGATTTTTCATTTTATAGATCAAATTATATGTTATATTCAAGATAATAAATTTACTTTCAAATTATTATTATTTGAGGGCTTTTAACACGAATCAATGAATAAATTAATTTTAAATTTTAATACATTTGGTTATTAACATTCTGAGGTCCAAATAAATTACTAAAATCATTTAATTACACATAATGAAAAACATCTATTTACTAGTTCTTTTATCAAATCATTTATTATTTGGACAGGCTTTTTCTTTCAGTTCTCTCAAAAATGGTCAATTAATTAAACATCGTATTTTAATGGATGATGAATATTTTGTTGAAACTCAATTTATGTCTAGCTCGAATCAATTTGTAAAAACTATTGGGGGTTTCTATCAAAAAAATGGAAACGATATAATTGTTAATCTTGAATTTAATTCAAATTATTCAAATGATAGCTTGAAAAATATTTCAATATCTGACAGCAGTGGATGGGAAAAAATTTCTGGTGTAACTCTACCACTTCAGGGCAAATGGTTAATGTCAGGTCGTGTTAGAGGAAAAACTGAACGGAGAAGAGATACAAACCAACCCAGAAAGACAATGAAAATACTTGTTGACGGCTACTTTCAATGGATTGCATTCAATACAAATACTTTTTCCTTCATGGGGACTGGTGGTGGGAGTTATACCGCAGAGAATGGGATATATAAGGAGAATATAGATTATTTTTCAAGAGACAATAAAAAAGTGGGTATTTCTTTAAGTTTTAGCTACTTAATAAAGGGTCAAGACTGGCATCATAAAGGATTTAGCAGCAAGGGAGATCCTTTGCATGAAATCTGGGCATTTAGAAATCTATAACTATTGAGGATTTTTAATATTATTCCAAATGCTTTTCCGTGGATTGTTACATTAGGTTCTTTATTAGCAATGATTTACCCACCTATATTCACATGGTTCTCAGGTAATCTTATAACTTTTGGCTTAGGAGGTATTATGTTAGGAATGGGCTTAACACTCAGTCTTTCAGATTTCCATCAGGTTAAGCAAACTCCATCTTGGCTTTTGACGGGATTTTTTCTTCAGTTTACCGTAATGCCCTTTTTTGGGTGGCTATTGGGTTATATATTTAATTTACCTCCATTTTTCGCTGTTGGTTTAATTTTGGTTTCAAGCTGTCCAGGAGGGACTGCCTCTAATGTAATTGTATTTTTATCTAAATCCAATCTTGCACTATCAGTTACGATGACAACTATTTCTACAATTGCAGCAATAGTAATGACTCCACTTTTAACTAGCAATCTTTCAGGAAATGCAATTGATGTTGATGCTATGGGACTATTTTATAGTACTCTAAAGGTAGTTTTAATTCCAGTTATAATAGGTGTTTTCATAAATTCTAAATTCCCAAACTACACCGAGAGTATAAAGTTCTATTCTCCTTCATTTGCAGTAATTTTAATTACATTGATAGTTGGGAGTATTATTGGTGAAGGAAAGCAAATTATTCTCAGTTCAGGATTTTCATTATTGTTAGCCATTATGAGCCTTCACCTAATTGGATTTGTTCTCGGCTATTTTTTGAGTAAAATCCTACTTAAAAATGAAGCAGTTAGTAGAACGATTTCAATAGAGGTTGGGATGCAAAATTCAGGTCTAGGAGTTGTTTTGGCTAAAGAGAATTTCGTAAATCCTGCAGTGGCTATTCCCTCTGCAATATCTAGCTTAGTTCATTCTTTGTATGGAAGTATTTTTGTGGTGCTTTTTAGAAAAAAAATCAATTAGCCTATTATTTGACGATTTTTGGGGTTTATTTAAATGTAAAATTTCAACAAGTTGCGATCATAAAATAAATATTGTTAATTTGTTATATGAATTAATTTCACTGTAAAACCTCAAATCTCTAGATTTATGATTTAAAAAAAACATGAGAGATGACAGCAATGATAAAAAAAACTTCTTGGCGCCCCTTACCTGATTTTCTTACAATTAAAGAAAGTAAAATTGAAGGTTTGGGAGTCTTTGCAAAACGTGATTTACCCGAAGGGTCTGATCTTGGAATCTCCCATATATTTGACGAGCGTTTTCCAGATGGTTATATTCGCTTACCTCTTGGAGGATTTATTAATCATCATGAAATTCCAAACTGCAATGCTATTCTATTAGATCAGGACCAGCAAATGGGAGAGTTGAGACATATCCGAATTCAAGCTAAAAAAACTATCACAAAGGGACAAGAAATTACTATAAGGTATATTATTAATCAATTAGAGGATCCAAACTGGGAGTTTGAGTACGAGATTTCACAATAAGACTGCTTCTTCTTATTTTAGAACGAATTAAAAAACCCGCTAAGGCTAAATAAATCTTAACGGGCTAAACCAATTAAACAAACAAAATTTAGTCTATTATAAATGTATGCTACAAAAGTAGCATTCAAACTGTTAAGAAATTCCCAACGAAGGTTAAATACTAGTTAAAAAAATCACTTTAATTCTTTTAGAAAACCTATCCACTTTTGCTTAAAAAGCTTTGGTTCTAGTTTTAAATACAAAGTTTTTATATAGTCAATTTTTCTTGTTTTGTTTTTAAAATCAATAATCTCAGGGAAGTAATCTGATAGGTGTACTGCCATGGTTTTATTTTTTACTTCTGTATGCCACCCATAGGGATCAATTATCGGTGAGAAAATAGCAAATGTAGGTTTTGACAACCCCTTTGCGATGTTAATTGCACCTCCCTCATTGCCAATAACTGCTTGACACTGTGAAACGGTAACGATGTAATCTCGTAATGAATTAGGGGTTAAGCTATTCTGAATTGCTTTTTTTGTTTTGGGCTTAAGCATCTCAATCAGTCGGGTAATTTCCATTTTTTGATTTGGCATGTAATTGAGGATCATAGGAGCATTTGTCGTTTCAAAAGCCATTTCAATTAGTAGTGCTAGATATTCAATTGGGTAGGTTTTATTTTTTCCACTTCCCATAGCAATTATCATTATGGGATTTTTATTTCCCTCAAGAGTCAAATCAAACTTCTTAGCGATTTCTTTTTCTTCATTTTGTGTTAAGTGAATTTTAAAATCAGTTGCATTTAGCTTATCTCCCAAGATAGGTTTTAACAATTGTAAACGGTGGAGAATTGAGAGTTGTAATTTTTGATTGGAACTTTTGATTCTTTTTATAGATTTATTATAAATCCAGTCAGTGTAGAATTTTGAATATCCTATTTTAGTTTTGGCCTGAGCAAAAATTGTTATAAGTATACTTTCTAGCTTTCCATAAGCATCAATAACATAGTCATATCTTTTATTTCGAAAGCCCCTAATAAACTTAATTAGCCCCAATTTATCATTTTTATAAGTGTCTTTAAAGACGATAATATTATCGATATAGGGGTTATTTTCTAGAACACCAAGGGTGTGATTATTGGCAACAAAGTCAATTTTAATTGTAGGGTCCCAAATTTTTAGGTTTTCACAAATAAGGGTACTTAGAAGAACATCTCCTATCATTTTTTGTTGAATCACAAGTACTTTCATAAAGATTTATAATGATAATTAGATAATTGACCTTAAATCACTTTCTTAATTTTAAAGAACAAAGGTTTTTAAAAAAAGTGATTAATTAAATTATTGGGTTATTTTTTTTAATCTTGTGTGAAATTTATTTATCAATTGAACTCGTTTTGTTTTTTTAATAGTGTAATGGAGTGGGGTGGAGGAGAAAAATGGCATTTGGAAATGGCAAATCATCTTCATTCTAAAGGGAATTCTGTTTTAATAATTACGCAACCAGGGTCTGCTCTTGGCAAACGTGCACTTAGTTTAGGAATTTCTGTCCATTATCTTAAATTGAATAATCTCAGTATTTTAAATCCACTTAAAATCATTTCTTTAGTAATGCTTTTTAAAAGACAACAGGTTGAAAGTATTGTTTTAAATCTTTCAAGAGATTTAAAATGCGGGGGTATTGCCGCCAAAATTGCTGGAGTAAATAAAATAATTTTTAGAAGAGGGAGTGACCGCCCTGTAAGAAATTACTTCATTAATCGCCTTTTGTATCAAAAGGTGGTAACGGGTATTTTGACAAATTCTAATGCGACTAAAACTGCAATTTTATCGAATGGAGTATCACTTGTTTCACCAGATAAAATAACGGTGATTCCAAACGGAATTGATACTCTATCTTTTATTGATAGACCTTTCAATTGTGTTAGGGAAAAGAATGGTGGATTATTTACAATAGCTGCTCTAGGAAGATTGGAACCCCAAAAGAATTTTGAATTTTTAATTCTGGTTGCTAAAGAATTGAAAAAACGACATATTTCGTTTAGAATTTTAATAGGAGGTAAAGGGACTCAGGAAAAGTTTTTAAGATCATTAGTATCTGAAAATAATTTAGAAAAGGAAATTGAATTTTTGGGATTTTTTGAAAACCCGAAAGACTTATTAATGTGTGCAGATATTTTTTTGTTACCCTCATTATGGGAGGGTTTTGGCTATGTAGTAGTTGAGGCTTCTTTATCTTGTTTGCCAGTTATTGCATTTGATACTAGTAGTAATGCTGAGTTGATAGATAAATCTACTGGGTTTTTAACTGAGCCTAACAAAGTAAAACCCTTTAGTGATAAGATAGAATACCTGTATTTAAACCCTAAAGAAAGAATTGCCATTGGCAAAGCAGGACAAGCATTTGTAAGGAAAAACTTTGATTCAAAGCTTATTTTTCAATGTATTGAGGAATATTTGTTATCATAATTTTTATTACCAAAAAATATTTTTAATCACTAACAAGTGTTAAATTAAGGTGTTTTTTTGCACCAATTATAGCATTTAGAACCTCAAATGGCAATGCTAAAGATTTCTTTCTAGATAAAGTTTTTACTTGTAGTGTTTTCTCATTGTATGGAGGTATTATAAAAACACTTCCATCCTCATGAAAAGTATATTTTCCAGTATATTTTAAATTTAAAGGGTTGGCAGATAAATTTTTTAAAATAATTTTTCCAATAATCTCATTTTTCTCATAAGTAATACTTGAAACAGAAATATTTGCCTTTAATAATTTTAAAAGATTTTCTTCTTTTCCAATCATTAAATCTTTAAACCATACAATTGTTTTTCCTTCGAAAAGGGCTTTTTTAATATGTTTAGATTCATTCTTTTCGCTAATAACAAAAGTAATTGGTCTATGTCCTCCCTCAGGAATTTTGAATTTCCAGTCTGCTATTCCATGAATATCAGAGGTTCCTAAAATAGTAAGATTATTCTCCAAAGCAATTGTTATTGCTTCATCAGAAAAAATAGTTTCATTAGCAACTTCGATTCCATGAATAAGCCCTTTTCCAATTAACTCCTCATGTAAAGGATCTAATTTTGCTATTCCATCTGGTCTTTGACGGGCCCAATTTGGATGGTTCCAGAAAACAAAAGCATTTTGCTTATTAGCCTCAATTATTCCTGCAGATACGTCGTCTGGAAATAAAAGCTTATTCACGTCTTGGACGAAAACCGCATTTATATGTCCGGGAGGCATTGATCTGGTGATTTCTGCTCCTCTTATCACCGAAAGTGGTTTTTTCGTTGCTGCAGCATTGGCGATGTCAAATGATCTATTCCTATCGGGATGAGGAATATCTGATTTATGTGGTTGGTACTCTAAATGGTCAGTAATAGATATTAAATCAAGACCTTCTCTAATTGCTTCTGAGACCCTTATATCTGGCCAGACAGAACCATCTGAAAATACAGTGTGAATGTGTAAATCCGTACTGATTAATTCATAGTTAGGCGGGGAAACAAAAAAGAGTTTATTTTGAGCGTTAACTAATACCCCAAAAAAAAGCAGTACGAGAAATCTTAACTGATGCTTAAAACTCATCATATTTTTTACTAGTCATTTAAATCATGAAGTAATGTATGCATGGAAGTATCCCAAACCTCTTTGTAATCATCCTCAATTTCGTCAGTATCTTAAGTAACTTATTTTTTTCTTTTACAATAACTTATAAACTCTTCTTTATTAAGATACTCAATTTTTTTTTAATGTTCGAATTGTTTAGTAGACAAATTTTGAAATGGTCAATGTCGATTTTCATTTTTTTATTTAAAGAAAAACAAAGATTGTTAGGTAAAAATTAAATCATTATTAAGAAAATGTTTTTATATCAACAAGCTATAAACAAAACTGTAAGAAAAAACCTTTTTATCGTCCAAAGTCATCCTGTACTCGAACAATATCCTCTTCATCTGAAGGGTGATCAGGATCGGTATGTAGCCA
The DNA here is from genome assembly GCA_902515395.1 of uncultured Bacteroidota bacterium. Lineage (GTDB taxonomy): Bacteria > Bacteroidota > Bacteroidia > Flavobacteriales > Flavobacteriaceae > UBA8316. The sequence goes on from CABXUL010000001.1 coordinate 38,876, forward strand.
TATTTCAGCTATAAGCCCCTGTTTTTCAAGACCAATTAGTCGATGCCGTTCACCTTGTTTAAGGTGAATTTGATCTCCTTCTTTAAAAGTTTCCATGGGATTTTGGTCATCATTGTTAGATCTAATAATTCCAACCTCTCCATTATAAATCCTCCATATTTCAGCCCTTCTATGGTGATATTGCCATGACAATCTTGAATTAGAATTGACAATTAAAATTTTAGGGCTCAATTTTCCAGAAATTTTTAAATCAACTAATGAGATATTATCAAAAAATTGGTCTGCAAATTTTTCAGCTTGGTTTTCATCAATTACTAAGAATCCTCCCCAAGGTCTTTCAAAATCATAAGTAGTCACTTTATAACCAAAGGACTCGATATGCTTTTTTATTTTGGAGAAGTTTTCCATTTTAATCAAAAAAATAGGAGCGATAATTTTTTTACCGCTCCTTTTGGTTAGATTATTTTAAATTTTTTAAATCGGTAGTTCCCAACCCTCACGGTACTTTTTGGAAACAAATTCATTTGCCTCGTCTAGATTTGTAATTTTCATATTTTCACCATCCCAAAGCAATTTCTTTCTTCCAAAATAGTCCATTTCATCTCTACCATTTCTTTTTGTACGAATTTTCTTTCTCAAATCTCGACTTCTAAGAGCCAAATTACCCATGATAACGGTTTCAGTAAATGGTCCAGAATAATCAAATGAGGATGTGAGATTTTTATGCTCCTTAGAGTTAAATCCAGCTTTGCAGGCTTCAGTCCAAGTTGAAGCATGAACAATGTTTACGTTTGGTTGATTGCTAGTATTAAAAACAACTGGTTCTTCGCCTTTTATGTATAAAGTAGGATTGTTAGCATATATTTCAGCAGTAATGACTCCCTTCGCACCAATCATCATAATACCCGATGATTCTCCCTTGTCGTAATTCATTATAAATTCTTCTTTAATCTCCTCAGGAATTGTAGGAGTAAGTCCGCCATCCATCCAGATAAGTTTTATTCCATCTTTATTATGAGGAGAATTTTTGTATTCAATTGTGACCATTGATGATATTGGACATCCAGTTGGTGTATATTCTGGCACCCACATTTTTCTAAAAACATTTGTTGCAGTACACTCAACACTACTTGGATATCCAAGTTTAAGAGTTTTATATGGAGCATCGAGTGTGTGACAACCAATATCCCCTAATGCACCTGTTCCGTATTCCCAAAACCCTCTCCAGTCAAAGGGATGTAAGCCAGGGGAATAAGGCTTTTTTCTTGCAGTTCCTAACCACAAATCCCAGTCAAGAGTTTTTGGTTTTTCTGATGGATTTGCATTAGGATGCTCAACTCCCTGAGGCCACACTGGTCGATTTGTCCAGGCATAAATCGTATGTACTTTTCCAATTTTATCTTTATCAATCCATTCTTGTATTTTAGGAACCCCAATACTTGACCCTCCTTGGTTTCCCATTTGAGTGACAATTCTATTTTTTTGAGCCGTCTGGTTCAAAAATCTAGCCTCAGCAATAGTATGAGTTAATGGCTTTTGAACATATACATGAATACCTCTATTCATGCAATCATATGCAATTCTAGCATGATTATGGTCAGGTGTTGAAATTGTTATGGCATCAATATTTTTCTCCTTATCAAGCATTTCTCGGTAGTCTAAGTATTTATTTACTCGAGGGTGAGCTTTATAACTACTTTCTGCTCTTGCTGGGTCTACATCACATAATGCGACAACCCTATTTTTCCCGTTCTGATATGCATTTTCAATGTCAGATCTCCCTTTTCCACCAGACCCAACAGCTGCAAGTCCCAATTGATCACTTGGAGCGGTATATCCTTTTCCTCCTATAACATGTCTTGGAACTATAAAAACACCAGTCCCTAACAGACTAGTTTTTTTAATAAAATCTCTTCTTGATTTAGATTTTTTATTTAGCATGATTTAATTATTATTTATTTCGAAATATAAAAAATTATTTAATTAATTATAAGATTTAATTGCAATTAAAGCGAAATATCTCTTTTCCATGGCAAAAAGTCATACTGTCTGTTTATTGATGATTTAGTTATTAATTCACCACTTGCTACTTTAATTATCATCTCTAGTAAATCATTTGATAGTTCATCCAGACTTTTCTTGCCATCAATTAGATCACCAGTATTAAAATCAATGATATCAGACATTTTTTTAAAAACAGTAGTATTAGAGGAAACCTTAATTACAGGAGTAATTGGGTTGCCTGTTGGTGTACCTAAACCAGTAGTAAATATAATTAAGTTAGCACCTGAACCAGCTAATGCGGTTGTACTTTCAACATCATTGCCTGGAGTACATAATAAATTTAGTCCCTCTTTTTTATGAAACTCCCCATAATCTAAAATATCTACAATTTCAGAGGATCCTCCTTTTTTTGCTGCTCCAGCTGATTTCATGGCGTCAGTGATTAAACCATCTTTAATATTACCTGGAGAGGGATTAGCAGTGAAATCAGTTCCTGCTTCAATTACTTTATCTTCATATTTTCTCATCAATTCGATAAACTTTTTCGCCTTTTCAATATTACTACATCTATCCACAAGTTCTTGTTCAACACCCCTCAACTCTGGGAATTCTGATAATATAGCACTTCCCCCATATTGAACTAATTGATCCATTGCAAGACCTAGTGTAGGATTTGCAGAAATTCCTGAAAAACCATCTGATCCTCCACATTCAAGACCAATGGTCAACTTAGATAATGGACATTTTTCTCTTTTTATTTCATTTACTTTTTTTATTTCTTCTATTGAATCCTTTATTATTTTTTTTATAAGTTCATCACCTTTACCAACTTTTTGTTGATCAAAAATTAAAAGAGGCTTATCAAAACTTGGATTAATAGATTTCAATTCATCTAAAAATAATTCAACCTGAAGATTTTGACACCCAAGGCTTAAAACACTCACTCCTGCAACATTTGGGTTATTTGCATACCCAGAAAGAAGCCTTGCTAACATTTTAGAATCTGACCTTGTACCACCACATCCCCCATTATGGGTTATAAATCTTATTTCAACATTTGGAAAAGGATTTTTAACATCTGACCAATCAGTTCTTATATCTTCATTTTGAACTAAACCCCTCAAGAATTGTTGGTGGTCATGCAACTTATCTGGGTAAAACTCTCTTTCAAAAATAGTTTTTAAAAGTTCAATATTTCGGTTTTCACAAAAAACAAGAGGAAAGAAAAGCCACACATTCTGTGTGCCAACCCTTCCATCTTTTCTGGGATAACCCATAAAAAAATGATTTGTACTATGATTTTTAGCTCTTTTGATTTTACCCACATTTTCAAAGCTAATATCATCGCTGAAATCATTATCCATATTATTGGTTGTTAATGGCTCCCCTTTCAAGACTTTTTGATTAGCAACTCCGACTTTAACTCCATACATTATTAACGGATCATTCCTATTTAAATCTGATTGAGCGAATTTATGTTTTTGTTTTACTGAATAAAGAAGAGTTATCTCATCATTTTCAACAATTACTTTTTCACCTTTTGTTAAATTATCCATAGCTACAACTAGATTATCACTTGGGTGAATTTTTATTACTTTATTCATACGATTTTGTCTTCATAAAAGTTATAAGCATCAATAACATTTCTATGTGAGTTTATAAGTTTCAATGAATTAGTAACATTTTCTTTCAACGAAATATTTTTTGAAAGGTTTTTATCCCACATTGAAACATTACCAAGAGTTTGTTCGACTATTTTCTCAATTGATAAATCCTTCCATATTTCAGAGAAAAAAAGAATATTTGACTTTTCATCTTTTAATTGATATTGATGTGAAGAGATATTCTTACCATAAAAATAAATCAGACATGCCATTGCAAAGCAAAGTATTTTTGGAACAACTCCGTGTTTTTTTTGGTATAGGAGAATACTCGGTAATACTCTTACTTTGAATTTTGAAATTGAATTCAGAGAAATTGATTCTAATTTGTGAATAATAAAGGGGTTAGTAAATCTCTCAAGAACTGAATTGGCATAAGTTTTAAGTTCACTTTCATCAAAATCAATACTTGGAATAATTTCCTCAAATAGAGTTTTTTTTATAATTTTTTTTAAAAAAGGATCATTTAGGGCACCGGATACAGTTTCAATTCCACATAGTAGACCAATAGGAACCATTGAGGTGTGGCAGCCATTTAAAATTCTTACTTTCCTAGTTCGATAAACGGTTAGATCAGAAACTACTTTTACATTAATTTTTTTTAATTTGTCAGCTGGGAATATTTCTAGTAACTCTTCATTTCCCTCTATTACCCATAGGAAGAATGGTTCACAGGTTACCATTAGTTTGTCTTCAAATGGGAGGTTTTTTTTGTAAAACTCAATTTCATTTTTTGGATATCCAGGAACTATTCTATCCACCAGGGTGTTATAAAATTTATTCAGCTCTAACCAATTCTTAAATTTCTCACCTAACTCCCAACTATCACAAATTTCAATCAATATTTCTCTTAATTTTGAACCGTTTTTTTCAATTAGTTCACATGGAATAATGTGAAGTATCGAAGAGGGATCACCATTAAATTTTTTAAATCTATGATATAAAAGCATTAAAAGTTTTGCAGGGAATGAGGCTGGGGGCTTATTGTTAAAATTATCATTTCTATCATGTGAAATTCCAGCCTCGGTTGTGTTAGAAAAGATAAAGGTTAAGTTTTTATTTTCTGCAAGTTCTAAATATGATTTAAAATCTTCGAAAGGGTTTATGAGTTCATCCAAACAATTAATTAGATGTTTTGATCTTAACTGCTTACCTTCAATAATTCCCTCGAGGAATACGTGATATTGTCCATTTTGTTTTTTTAAATCAGATATAGTTCCTTTTTCAATCGGCTGAACAACGTTGACCTTACCTTTAAATTTAGTTTCTTCATTTAAAAGCTGAATACAATAATCCACAAATGCTCTCATGAAGTTGCCTTCTCCAAATTGTATACTATCAGTGGGTAAATTTTTCATCTCAAAGGATTATTGTTTAGTTTTATAATTGTAAAAATACAGACTTTTACGAATTGATTTTATTTTTTGAATTTAGACATTTATAAAATGAAGTTAAAGCTTATTATATTGATATTTTTCTTTTCTTGTAGTGACGATGAAGAGTGTGTCATAATTAGAGAAAAAGCCGAAGAGTCGAATAGTTATTATTTTTATTTTTCAACGAATTATTTATCAACATCACAGCCAAATAACTTGATGGGTGCTATTGACGGTAGATATGCCTCGGGAAAGGTGTCAAAAGAAACCTATGAAAAATATGATATTGGAGATGAATATTGTTATTAGTAAATCAATTGATTCATCGATTCCAAATATTTCTCAAAAAATAAAATCTAATTTTCAGATTTTTCTGATTATTATCTTTACGCCATTATTTAGTCCTATTTTTTCGCAATCAATCATCACTGACAGACCTGATCAGACCGAGAGTGCCGTAACTGTGGATCCAGGAATCCTTCAGATAGAGTCAGGACTATTTAGTCAAGTAGAGGGAGAGGGAGTCAATAGATTTAAAAGTATTGTTCTTCCAACAAATCTTTTAAGATATGGCATATCTAATAATGTTGAGTTAAGGTTGGTTTTACAATTGGATGGAGAAACAACAAAAACTAACACATACTATTTATTTGCATTAGGTAATGTTGAATTTGGAACAAAAGTTGAACTTAATAAAAAAGAGGATTCAAAAGTTCAATTCGCATTATTATCTCATGTCAAATTACCCAAAAATGATTGGGGAAATTTTTCTGAAAATCTAGGATTTATTAACCGATTATCATTAGCTCATGACATTACAAATATAATTAGTATTGGTTATAATTTTGGTTACGATTACTTTACAAACGGACAAGGAAATTATACTTATACAGTGGCTCTTGGTATAGGTGTGAGTGAAAAATTAAGTATATATGGAGAGTCTTTTGGCAGTGTTTTTGTCAATAATATTCCTTTATCAAATTTTGACTATGGTCTTGCCTATCTTGTCAAATCCAATATTCAGTTTGATTTATCTTTTGGTCTTGGATTAAATAATGAAATGAATTACCAGTCAATTGGCATTAGTTGGAGGCAAAAACCAAAAGAAAAATAGAATACAAAAATCAGTTGAATTTTTTATAATTTAATTTTGAACGTTTTATAAATTATAAGTTTATTTAAAATTTGTCTATTTTTGAAATCCTTAAATAAACCGTTAACTAATGAAAAAGATATTTAAACATATAAGAGGAGATTTTTTTGGTGGATTAACGGCAGGAATTGTAGCCTTGCCATTAGCATTAGCTTTCGGAGTTTCTTCTGGCCTTGGAGCTTCAGCTGGTTTGTACGGAGCTTTATTTTTGAGTTTTTTCGCTGCACTTCTGGGCGGGACAAATACACAGATTTCAGGACCAACAGCACCCATGACTGCTCTGAGCATGGTAATAATATCTACAATAGTAATTATGAATGATGGAGATGTTTCAAAAGCTCTGCCATTGATTCTTGGAGTTTTTCTTCTATCTGGACTCCTTCAAATAGTTCAAGGTCTGTTGGGCTTAGGGGTTTATATTAAATATATCCCTTACCCAGTTGTTTCAGGTTTTATGACTGCTATTGGTTTAATTATTTTAACAACACAAATTTTACCTGTTTTAGGATATTATCCAAAGGAAGATATTGAGCTTGTTAAATCTTTTGAGAAAGAAGCTGAAAATGCTCTAGTAATTAAGTCAATTGAGGAAAACTCCAAGAATGATTTGATTGACAAGCAAAGCCTTACTGAAGCTGCAATGAATATTGAAAACCTAGATGAAATTGATATTCAGAATGAATCGAAAGTGCAAGCATCAAAATACGCCTCGGGTGTTGTAGGTGCATTGAGGGTTTTACCCAGGGCAATTCAAAAAATTGATATTGTTGAGCTCCTATTAGCGCTCGGGACAATAATTATTATATATGGTTTTAAGAGAATTACAACTATCATTCCAAGCACATTAGTTGGTTTAATTTTAATGACTATTATAGGGATTTTCTTTACACCTGGTTACAGACCAATTACTGAAATTCCAAGTGGTTTTCCAATGCCACAGTGGGGGATTTTTACAGAGATTAGTTTTGTAGAATTATTACCGTATTTTTTTACAGCTTTGACTTTATCATTATTGGGGACAATCGATTCACTCTTAACAAGTGTAGTCGCTGATAATTTAACCAAAACTAGACATAAACCTAATAAGGAATTAATTGGTCAAGGTATAGGAAATAGTATATCCTCTATTTTTGGTGGGCTTCCTGGTGCAGGAGCTACTATCAGAACTGTTGTAAATATCAACTCTGGTGGGGTTACTAGAATTTCTGGTATGATTTCGAGTTTAGTTCTTTTATTTATTCTTTTAATTTTCAGTTCTATAGCTTCTAAAATTCCTGCTGCTGTTTTAGCGGGAATTCTTGTAACTGTCGGCATCAGTGTAATGGATTATAAAGGCTTGAGAGCATCTAGAATTTTACCTAAGGATATTAAATTTAAAAAATTTGGCATTAGCTCTGAGGTAATAATTATGTTCACTGTAATGTTATTGGCGACTTTTTGGAATTTAGTTTATGCAGTTGGAATTGGACTTTTGATTGCTTGTATTTTCTTTATGAAAAAAACTGGTGACTCAATGTCAAACTTTTCAAAGTTAATTCTTTCCTCAAAAGAAAAATTGAATGATAAAACTGAACTATTAGACACTAATGGAGATGGTAACCCTAATATTGCTATAAAGCAAATCATTGGGCCCTTATTTTTCGGTTCCTCAGATTCATTTCAAAAATTAGGCTCAAATATTCCTGATAATGTATCTACTGTTTTATTTAAGTTAGATGGAATGAATTATATAGATCAATCAGGTTTTTATGCTATGGATGAAATGATTTTAAGCTTGGAAAAGCAAAATAAGAATATCTATTTTAGTGGTATAGAAAGTCAACCTAAAATTATGTTTGAAAAAATGGGATTTTACCATAAAGTCAAAAATGATCAGATTTTTGATAATTATCAAGACTGTATAAAATTATTAAAGAAATAATTTAAATCATTGCTCTATGAAAAATTATATATTTTTCTTTATTATCTCACTTTCTGTCCTGTCATGTGACAATTTAACTAAAATCAGGCTAACTAAACTTGAAGGATCTCCAGCCTACGAAACTGCTAAACTTAAAAATAAGAGTATAAATTTTAATGATAAAGAGTACCTTTTCCAATTTGATGTCATTGATTACGAACTAGGAAAGCAAACCGAAAAAGAGTTTAGTTTCGATTTAGCAAATTCCGCAAAAGGCCAACACATTCATTTCATCGTAAATAATGGACCTTATTCTGCTTTTTATTCCAGTGAGTTCAATAAGAAATTAGAAGAAAGTAACAATGTAATTTTGGCATTTTTATCGAGATCATATCATGAGTCGGTAAAAAATCCAAATGCTTTTTTTCTCACACAAATTGGGGAGGGTAAGAAAATTGACCTAACGAAAGATTTTCTTTTCTACAGCAGGCCTAAAGGAGTATATAAGGGAAAGGATACTGAAAAATTATTACTGGATTTTTATTTAGTCAATACAAATATATCGCCTTCGGGTAATAAAGTAAAAGCGACAATCCAAGATGCAGAATTCATAATAGATGAATGGGCTCCATATTATATTGAAGGTTTGCCTAAGGGAGAAATCTCAATTAAATTAGAACTTATTGATGAAAAGGGGGAATTAATTGACACTCCATTTAATCCGTCTAAAAGAACTATTTTACTTGAAGATTAATTATATTATAATTAATCTTCAAGCTTTTATTTTATTCAGTTATTAATGGCTGTAAGGGAAAGACGAATGGTGTAAATCGATTTTTAACTTTCCATCAATAAGTTTATATCCAAAAGTATATTCTACTTTGGCCTCACTCCCACTTAGGTCAGTAAAATGGTAGTTCCCCATTGCTATTGCTCGGTCTCCATCAATAATGATACCGCTATTTTCAAATCGAACTTTTGTCCAAGGGTTAATAGCAAAACCTTTATCTTCATTACATGCTCTATCATCACCAGCAATGAAATAAGAAAGAGCCTGATTTTTAGTTGGTCTAAATTGTTCTATTTCACATTTGGTTGGCTTGAATAAAACTTCTCCATTTTCAAAAGCATAAAGATTGTCCAAAAATTCACTTGCATATTCTTCACATGCCGCCCTATCCTCTTTAAGCGAACCTATTTTTACAACACCATTGCCCCAAACTTCTTGTGATTCTTTTACTTGTTCCTTGTTAATCATTTTCTATTTATTTTAAATTAATTCAAAAATATTTAAATTTTTTAATTTTAAGAAAATTAATATATCTATTCAAATTCCTCTAGTTAGAGAATATGTTATCAATATATACAATTGTGGGGCTTATTTGGACTTCACTGTTTCGCTCATCAAAACCAGGTAATTTCTGGTCACCACTTTTATATTCCTGAATTTTCCTTTTCATTCTATATTTTCCAGTCCTAAATTCAACCCTATTGGGGTATAGGTTTTCTGAAAAATCAATTTTAATTTTTTTATTAAAGTCTCCACAAATTACTTCTACAATGGATAATTTAAAATTAAATTTTATTTTAAATGAATTCCACTCATTTTTTGAAATAAAAAACTGATTAATTAACTTACTTGGCGAGGTTTTTAAATCTACTTGACCATTTTTTTTAAAATTTAAACTAATAATAGCTCTACCAATTTTATTATTAATATCAATATAGAATTCTTCATTATTTAAATTTTCAACCATTATGTCAAAAGACAATTCCCTTTTTTTTGGGTCGATCATTCTAACTGCTTTGGCGTAATCGTATGGATCCCGATCGGTTAGACATATAGAGTACCCTGATTTAAGAGGAGTTTTTTTAATTTTTACTGTACACCATTTAGGGGAGTAAATGTTCCAATACCTTAAAGCCATATCTACTGAATTATTATCAAAACTATCATTAATCTCTCCTGTGTAAGATCTTGTGATTGGTATTGGAATCTTTGAAATCCAAATATCTTCCTTATTTACTGAGTAAACTACCCAAAGATCATCACCAGGGGGATCACCGTTTCCTTCAACAATCCCCCTTACATATTGAGGCCCTGGTCTTTTCTCTATACCCCAATACCTTTTTATTGGAACTTCTCCATGGATAACGGCAAGTTCATTAAAATTAATTCCATCTTTACTTGTTGCAACTGCCAAAGGATGTCTATTCTTATTATTAGTTGGATTATATACAAGTGCAAACTGATTATTTTCTAATTTTTGCCCCCATATTTTTGCCCCACCATATTTAAGGGTTTCTGACTTACGAGGTTCCTTCCATGTTTTTCCTCTATCTAAACTATATGTGGTCATTCTTGATTTAAATAGTCCAATTTTGGTAGAATCAGAAATACTATAGAAACTAAATGCTTTTTGTCTTTCATATGGTAAATAAAATTTTTTAGAATCTTCTGAAAGATAGTCTTCCTCCCACCATTGTATCCTTCTAATGGGATCATTCAAAAATGAATTACATGCTTCAATTAATTTCTTATCATTTGATGAATTTATCATTGGATAAGATATGTTTCCCTTCCAAGTTTGATTAATTCTTACAAAATAAATAGGTCCAAAAGTAAAATCCTCTTTAATTTCTCTAACTACTCTTCCAACTCCATTACCATCATTACCTCCATAGTGACCAAAAACAAGAAACTTTCCGTTAGGGGCAATATAAAAACCCATTCGTTGATGCATAATTTGGTTTTTAACGTCTACATATTTTTCAGATTTTTCATAAAAAAAATAAACTGGAAAAATAACTTTCGGTTTCTCCCAATTTATTCCGTCTCGAGATTTAACTAAAAAAGTTATTCCAGGGTCAGAGTGTTCACCCATTGGGGTTGAAAGATATTGACACCAAAAAAAACCCCTCCAATATGCAAGCATTGGAGCATGATTGTAAGTCCATCCAATATTATCAGATAAATCAGGATAAGATCTATTTGCTCTTAGAATTTGAAAATTTTTAGTTCCAATAGCTGGTGATAATTGACCATCGTGATAATTTGAATTGGAAGTATGATCAGCTCCAATATATTTTATAGATATTTCATTTTGGGGATAAATTTTTGAAAAAAAAATTAAAAAAAATAAAATAAAAATATTTTTAATTCGGTCTAATATTTGATTTTTTAATTTGTTTTTTATCATAACTAAAACTAATGAATATTTGCATTAGAATGATTAAATTTATTATATGTAAATATTCCTCCAATTAGTACTGCAAAACTTACCCTGGATTGTAAAAAAATTTTGTAAAAAGAAGATTTAAATTTTTTAAAGAATGAGAGTGGAAAATTTCAAACTGAACTAATTTCAGGGCAGTATCATTTTAAATTGCTTAGGTAAATTGAGAAGAAATTAATTTTAAAAGTAGTAGCTCCGACAGGAATCGAACCTGTATCTAAAGTTTAGGAAACTCTTGTTCTATCCGTTGAACTACGGAGCCAAAAACTCTTCAAAAGTAGCTTATAATTTTAAATTTTTTTGGAGGAGATAAAATATGGATCATAAAAGATTAAATCATTTATATTTTAAAAGTTTATTAGATGTAAGACTTAAATGTCTTATAAAATCAATACATGTAAATATATTTTGTAAATTTTGATACTAAAATCAGACGATGAATAATACAATTCAACTATTTATAGTACTATTTTTCGGTATACATATTAGTGGATTAAATGCACAAAAACAGGAATATATTTTAGAGGAAAATATTTCTTATTATGATGGAAGTATCGATACTTACCAAAAAGAGCGATGTAAAATTGATATTTATTATCCTAAAAATTCAGAAAGCTTTCCAACAGTTGTTTGGATGCATGGAGGAGGTCTAAAGGGAGGTAATAAATCTATTCCAGTACAACTTCAAGAAAAAGGTATTGCTGTTATTGCTGTCAATTATAGACTTTACCCAAAAGTAAAAACTCCAGTTTTTATTGAGGATGCAGCTGCTGCAGTTGCCTGGACGTTTAAAAATATTGAAAGATATGGGGGAGATCCCTCAAAAATTATTGTTAGCGGGAGTTCTGCAGGGGGTTATTTAACAATGATGGTAGGCTTAGACAAAAGCTACCTGAAAAAACACCAAATAGATGCAAATGATATTTTTGCATTACTACCACTTACAGGACATGCGATTACACATTTTACTGTTAGGTCAGAAAATGGGATTTCCAAGAAACAACCAATTATTGATCGTTACGCCCCCCTATATCACGTTAGAGCAGACGCTCCTCCTATAGTTCTTTATACAGGTGACCCAGAGTTGGAGATGCTAGGAAGGGCTGAAGAAAATGCTTACTTGATGCGAATGCTAAAAGTAGCAGGACATCAAAATGTAAAGCATATTATTTTTAATGGCTATGGTCACGGTATTTCAACTCCTGCTTTACCTTTAGTAGTTAATGAAATTAAAAAAATGATAAAAAATTTATGAGAAATTTAAAACACTATTCAATTTTAATAATTGCAATACTATTTTATTCAGTTTCAATTCACAGCCAAAGTAAAAATGAACCGACATTGAAAGGGAAAAAAATTATATATGTTTTTGGTGGCTGGGAGGGTCATTTTCCAAAACAAAGTGTAGATGTATTTGTGCCTAAATTGAGAGCTGCAGGTGCTGATGTGAAAGTTTTTGATAACCTTAAGGTTTACACCAATAAAAAAATAATGGATGAAACAGATTTAATTATTCAGATCTGGACCATGGGTAAAATATCGGAAAAACAATTTGAAGGTTTACAATCTGCAATAATGTCTGGAACTGGTTTCTCAGGGTGGCACGGCGGTGCAGGAGATGCATTTAGAGCCAATCTTAAGTACCAATTTATGGTCGGTGGACAGTTTATCTTTCACCCTGGTGGTAAAATTGATTATCGAATTAATATTATTGATAAAAAAGATCAAATAACAAAAGGAATTAATGATTTTGATTTGAAACACACCGAACAATACTACATGCTTGTTGATCCAAACACCAAGGTCCTTGCGGTTTCAGAGTTTGTAAGAGATAGATATGAAAAACCAGGGAAAAAAGAAATTAGAGTAACAGGAAGTGTTATGCCAGTTGTTTGGAAAAAGAACTATGGAAAAGGAAGAATATTTTATTCTTCAATTGGTCATTTTATGAAGGACTTTGATGTTCCAGAAGTTTTAAAAATGCAGATGAGAGGTTTTGCTTGGGCATCAGAAGGAAAATACCACGGAAAAGAGGATTTAATAAATCCATTTATAAAAATTAGGTAAATTCTTTAAGTGAGAAACTCTTTTTTTTTATTATTCGACTCTATTTGTGATATATATATTTTAACAAACGTTTTTTTATTTCATTCTATAATATATTGATTTTTGTATTTTTAAAGCTGGCTTATATATTAGGATGTCAAATATGAAATTTTTTAAAAACACTGGACTTATTTTATTAACCCTTGTTTCATTTCCTTTATCTATTTCATCTCAAAATAACCTCAAGAATCCGTCTCTTAATGGGAAAAATATAATTTATGTTTATGGTGGAATGAATGGTCACAGTCCAAAAGAGAGCGTTAATCTTTTTGTTCCGATTCTAGAAAAGGAAGGTGCAAGTGTAAAGGTTTTTGACAACTTTAGTGTTTATGAAGATGAAAAATTAATGAAAGAGGCGGATCTTATAATTCAAATTTTTACTGATGCTTTTACCTCAGATCCTAGAATGAATAATGATCAATTTAAAGGGTTACGAAATGCTCTAATAAATGGAACGGGTTTTGCCGGTTGGCATGGAGGTCTTGGAGACTCGAGTCCTAACCCATTATATCATTTCATAGTTGGCGGTGATTTCGTTGCTCATCCAGGGGAATTGAAGGAAATGAAGACTGCTGAGTATGAAGTAAAAATATATGATTCAGAGGATTATATTACTAATGGGATATCGGACTTTAAAATTAATGGCTCTGAACAATATTATATGATGATCGATCCAAATGTCAAAGTATTAGCTGTATCAGAATTTAAATTGAATAATTGGCCTACCAATGAAAATAAAATAAAAGGAAGTTTTATGCCTGTGATTTGGAAAAAGAATTATGGAAAAGGAAGAGTTTTTTACAGTTCTATAGGGCATTATCTTAAAGAATTTGAAATTCCTGAGGTGCTTACCATGCAAATGAGAGGATTTCGTTGGGCATCAGAAGGTAAATATCATCTGAAAGAAAATTTAATTTCACCAGTATATAAAAAATGATAGCAATAGGATACGACATAGGGAGCTCTTTTGTAAAAGCAGCATTAGTAGATGCTGAAACAGGGAAACCTATTGAGCGAGTTAGAGTGCCAGATGCTGAAATACCAATGATAGCCAATGAAATTGGATGGGCAGAACAAGATCCTAAGCTTTGGTGGGAATACCTCTGTGATGCGACAAAATCTTTAATTGAAAAGGCGAACATCAAGGCGGATCAAATTTCTAGTATTGGTATATCTTATCAAATGCATGGATTAGTTTTGGTTGACGAAAATCTCAATCCTTTAAGGAAATCCATCATCTGGTGTGATAGTCGAGCAACACCCTATGGAGAGAAGGCATTTCAAAAACTAGGAGAATCATACTGTAAAGAAAATTTACTTAACTCACCAGGTAACTTTACTGCCTCAAAGCTGGGGTGGGTTATTGAAAATGAACCAGAAATTTCCAATAAGACCTATAAATTTATGCTGCCTGGAGACTTTCTCGTGGCCAAACTTACTGGTGAATTCCAGACTACTATTACTGGGTTATCCGAGGGGATTTTTTGGGATTTTAAAAATGATACTCCTTCAGATCGTCTTTTTGATTATTATCAGATTGATAAAAGTCTTATTCCAGAGGTAGTACCAAATTTTATTGAGCAAGCTAGAGTTTCCAAAAAAGGGAGTAAGGATACAGGATTACTTGAAGGTGTTCCCGTAACCTATAGAGCTGGAGACCAGCCCAATAATGCTTATGCATTGGGGGCAAGAAATGCAGGGGATGTGGTTGCAACTGCTGGAACTTCTGGAGTAGTATATGCCTTAACAGATCAACTTTCTGGTAATGAGCTGACCAAAGTCAATACTTTTGCTCACGCTAACTATCATCCTGACAAAAAAACCTTTGGGAAATTACTAAACCTAAATGGTGCAGGGATACAATATCGTTGGCTTCACCAATTAACAGGGTCAATGGGATATGAAAAATTAAATAAAATGGCGAATTTAGCTCCAATTGGAAGTAATGGATTGGCAGTATTCCCCTTCGGCAATGGTGCAGAGAGAATGCTTGACAATAAAATTGTTAATGGCCACATTAGAAATATTAATTTCAATATTCATGATAATAACCATATGGTAAGAGCTACTTTGGAGGGAATTGCCTTCGCCCTTATTTATGGGATCGAAATATTGAAGGGTGACGGGGTAGTTATTGAACGCCTCAAAGTGGGGAATGATAACTTATTTTTATCTAATGAATTTTCAAAAACTATTGCAGACACACTTGGTATAACTATTGAAATGCTTGAAGCTACTGGAGCAGAAGGTGCTGCGAAAGCAAGTATAGCAAAACTAAATAGTGGAGCCGTTGAGGAGAAAATTAAAATTACTAAAACGATTATCCCTGATGCTGACAAGCATGAAATCAGCATTCAGGCTTTTGAAAACTGGAAAAATCAATTAATAAATAACATTATCTAAAAATGAATCAAGATTACTTTAAAAACATTGACAAAATTAAATTTGAAGGGAAAGATTCCGACAATCCACTTGCTTATAAATATTACGATGCCACTAAAATGGTTATGGGAAAAACCCTTAAGGACCATTTCAAATTTGCAATGGCATATTGGCATAGTATGAATGATAATGGCGCTGACCCTTTTGGAAGATTGACAAACCTATACCCCTGGAATAAGGAGACAGATGTCATGCAGCGGGCTAAAAACAGGGCTGATGCTGCTTTTGAGTTCCTTCAAAAAATGGGCTTCGATTATTTCTGTTTTCATGATATTGATTTAATACAAGAAGGTGCTTCGCTTTTGGAAACTGAAAAAAGAGTAGGTCAAATTGCAGAATATATTAAAGGCAAGCAAAAAGAAACAGGAATGAAAGTACTTTGGGGGACTGCTAATTGTTTTTCAAACCCTGTTTATATGAATGGTGCAATAACCAACCCTGACTTTAGAGTAGCCTCTAGAGCAGCGGCACAAATCAAAATTGCTTTTGATACGTCAATGGAATTGGGTGCCGAAAATTATGTTTTCTGGGGAGGTAGAGAAGGGTATTTATCACTATTAAACACAGATATGAAACGTGAGTTAGATCACTTAGCTACTTTCTTTAATAAGATGGTTGAGTATGGTCAAAAACAAGGGTTTAAAGGAAACTTTTTTATCGAACCTAAACCGGCTGAACCAACAAAGCATCAGTATGATTTTGATGCAGCTACAGTTGTAGGGTTCTTAAATCAAAATGGATTACAAGATCATTTTAAACTTAATATTGAGGTTAATCACGCCACTTTAGCAAGTCACACCTTTGAACATGAACTTCAAGTTTCTGCCAATGCAGGAATGCTAGGAAGTATTGATGCTAACCGAGGAGACAATCAAAATGGCTGGGATACGGATCAGTTTTCAATTAATCTCTACGAAACTATAGAGGCAATGTTGGTATTCCTTAAATCCGGGGGGTTAAAAGGAGGAGGAATTAACTTTGACGCCAAAGTGAGAAGAAACTCTACTGACCTTGAGGATCTTTTTATTGCACATATCCAAGGTGCAGATACCTTTGCAAGAGGCTTGATTTCAGCGGAGTATATCCTAAGTAAAACCCCTTATGCTAAAATGTTGAAGGAACGTTATGAGTCCTTTGATAGCGGACAAGGCAATTCATTTGAAAACGCTAAGTTATCTATTGAGGATTTATATAAAATAGGGATAAATCAGTCTAAGATTTCACTTACTAGCGGAAAGCAGGAGCTGTATGAAAGTATCTTAGCGAATAGTTTTTAGTTATTATATCAAGATTATTTTTAAATTGGAGTCTGAATAAACCAAATATTTTTAATTATGAATTCAAAATTATTTAATGCAAGTTGTTTTGCTCTTGTTACAACAGCGATGACCTTTGCAGTTAGAGCAAAGATTGAGCTGGTATTCAATAATGATTACGGCCTTACACTTGAACAAATTGGAATTGCCTTTGGCCCTGCTTTCTACGGATTTACTTTGGCTATGATAATAGGAGGTTTTATGGTAGACCTTTTTGGAATGAGAAAAATAATGAACTTAGCTTTTGCAGGTCACTTATTGGGAATTGTTCTGACTCTTTTGGCAAGAGATTTTTGGATGTTATTTTCGGGGACTTTATTAATTGGAATTGGAAACGGTATGGTTGAAGCTGCATGTAACCCATTAATTGCAACCCTATATCCCAAAGAAAAAACAAAAATGTTAAACCGATTTCACGTATGGTTTCCTGGAGGAATTGTGATTGGAAGTATTTTAGCCTACTTGATTGTTGATTTGATGGGATTAAGCTGGATGGTATTGGTTGGGACATTGTTTATTCCACTAGTAATTTATATAATTCAATTTAGAGGTCAAGAATTTCCTCCTACTGAGAGAGTATCTAGTGGGGTAACATATGAAGATATGTTGAAAGCCTGTTTTGCTAATCCATTATTTTGGTTCATCGGTTTTTGCATGTTATTGACTGCCTCTACTGAGCTGGCAACTACTCAAAGGATTTCTTCACTTCTAGAGCAAACCGTATCAAATCCAATTTTAGTGTTAGCTTTCATTAATGGAATTATGATGGTAGGAAGACTTTTTGCTGGAGATATTGTTCACAGATTGAGCATTACTAAAATGTTATTGTTTTCAGCAGTTTTCTCTTTTCTGGGATTACTTTGGTTATCAACAGCATCAGGAATGACTTCCTTTTTAGCAGCCGCCGTATTCGCTATTGGGGTCTGCTATTTTTGGCCAACGATGTTATCTTTTGTTGCTGAAAAAATTCCAAGTAGTGGTGCCCTAGGATTATCCCTAATGGGTGGACTGGGTATGTTCTCTGTCTCGATTGTTCTTTGGGCAATGGGATTGGTTATGGATATGGATGCTACCGGTTCGGATACATTATATATAATGGCTTTATTGCCAGCAATACTTATAGTTCTTTTTGGAGCTCGTTTATTGGTTGAAATGAAATCAGCGAAATCAGTTTAGATTATAAATTATTTTTAAATGGGAAAGTCAGTTACTTTCCCTTTTTTTTGTTGAATAATGTTTAAATACCTTCTTTTATTATTTAGTCCTGGTTTGCTACTAGCTCAAAAAAAAATGGATCCAAAATTAACTGAAGTTTGGGAGCCAATACCAGAAGTTATTGTTCCTGGATCAAAGGGAATACCTCCAAGTGATGCTATTATATTGTTTGATGGAACGAGTTTATCTGAATGGACAAACGCTCCGACTGGGGGCCCTGCTGGGTGGACAATAAATTCAGATGGTTCAATGACTGTAAAACCAGATGGTGGTATTCAAACCAAGGATGAATTCGGATCAGTTCAGTTTCATATTGAATGGAAAACTCCTAAAGAAATAAAAGGGCAAGGTCAGGGAAGAGGTAATAGTGGTGTGACTTTTCAAAGACGATTTGAAATTCAGATCCTCGATAGCTTTGAAAATCCAACTTATTCTAATGGTCAAGCAGCTTCATTGTATAAGCAATACGTTCCATTAGTAAATGCCAGTAGACCCCCTGGGACATGGCAAGAATATGATATAATTTTTATGGAGCCAAAGTATGATTTAGATGGCAATCAAATAAAGTCAGGGACTTTTACTGTTTTTCATAATGGTATTCTAGTATTAAATAATGTACAAATTTTAGGGACTACTGAATTCAGGGGTTATCCAAAATCAGGAAGGGATGAGATTTCAGGTTATATGCCTGGAAAGAGTCTTAAGAAAAATATTTATATCCAAGATCATGGTAACCCAGTCTCCTTCAGGAATATTTGGGTAAGAAATTTATAATGCTTTATATAAAGATGGATTTTAAGACCAAAGTTTTCATTTATTGCCTAGTTTTTATGTGTATTAATTCATGTGCTCAAGAAAATCAAATTATGAAAATTAATTCTTTAAGTGCAATTGAAGAAGATGTAAACTTTTATGACGCTTTAAGGCAAAGGTCAGATTTAAACTTTGGTAGAAACATAAGAATCCTCCATACCACAATAAAAAACTTTCAAGAATTTCAGAAAAATTATCAAGATTCTGACATGCATCTAGATTATGTGATTAGAAATCGGTTACATACTGCAATATATCTAAACCAAGAAAAAAACTACTTAGAATCTATGGATGGTTCTATATTCAATTTACCTCAAAATATTAACGCTTCAAAACTAACCGATGAGGTAGTGAAATTAATTGGTGGAATGTATTATGGATCGTCCGAAGTAAGAGAGCTTATAAATAATTAACGAAATCTAACATTAAAAACATATTTCATTTCCGTAGCTATTTGTATGGATCTTTCATCATATTTTTCTGATTCCTGATTAGAATTTTCGTAAATCTTAGGGTCTTCAAATGGAAGTGATATTCTTTTTTCAGCCCCCGAAATAATTGGGCAATTTTCATCCGCATTGGTACAGGTCATTACCGCTGCAAAATTATTTTTTGGATTTGACGCATCATCAAAAGTTTTTGAGTAAACTATTATGGGTCTTCTTTTCTCATGGTAGGTTAATTCGTAATGTGGATTTTCCCCCCCAGGATTTTCAACCTTAAATCCCATTCTTTCAAAAGATGCGATTGTTCTTGGATTACAATTAGTTACTTCAGTTCCACCTGAAAAACTATTGATATTAAAACCATAGTAATCAGATATTATCTTAGCCCACACCTGAGCGAGTTGACTTCTACGTGAATTATGTGTACATATGAAGTTGAAGTTGGCTTCAACCTTTTGTTTTACTTTGAATATAAAATAATCTTTAAGAGGTTTTAATAAATCTTTCCTATGATCAAGAATTGAATTATGATCAAGCTTGTCGATTATATCAATAACGTTAATACCCATGGTGGTTCCTTTAACCGGAAAAAGATTTAATTTAAATGTTTCAACTATTTCGTAATCAAATGTATTAAAAAATTCTAAAGTAGGCTTTCATCTATTTTTGAGGCTTTTGATTTAGCCTTTTTCGCCACCTCTCCGTATGAATTAAACCTAAGAAAATGGGATCGATCAATTGAGAATCCCAAGCTTGAAGTATTGAGTCTAGACGTTGAACCTCCTTTGGAAAGAAATCAGCTAGGTTATTTTCCTCTCCTATGTCTTGATCCAGATTATATAGCTCTTTTATGGTGTTTTTTTCCTTGGTCACTAATTTCATATCACCATCTCTAATGGAATAAAGGTCATTGTCAAATTTTCTTACATATAAAGTGTTATGAGGCCGTCCCCGTTTTAATCCTTTAAGAAAGGGAATTATATTCACACCATCTAACGGATTCTTTGCTTCTATAGGGGCATTTGTTAATTCAGCAATGGTTGGTAATATGTCTAAACTCGAAATGGGATAATCATAAACCATTTGTGAAATTTCGCCTGTCCATTGCATTGCAAATGGAACTCGGTTGCCTCCCTCATAAATAGACGACTTACCCTCTCTTAGTGGTCCATTATTTGACCCATTTTTTGATTCAGGCCCTCCATTATCTGAAAAAAAGAAAATAATAGTGTTATCAACTATCTCTAAAGATTCCAACTTATCAAGAATTCTCCCGACTCCGTCGTCAACTGCACTTACCATCGCGGCATATGTTTTTCTTCTTTTATCTTTTATATGGTCAAATCGATTGAGATATTTTTGAGTCGCTTGAAGGGGGCCATGAGGGGCGTTATATGCCAAATACAAAAAGAAGGGCCCTTGCTTATTTTTAATTATAAAATTTACTGCCTCATTGGAAAATTCATCTGTTAAATATTCGTCTGTTTTTTCTGGTTTGTGATCCCTCATGATCCAGGTTTTGTAACTAAGAGGTTCGTCACTTATGGAATAACTGTCCTTTATAGTCAATTCCTCAGGAAAATAATGGTGTCCTCCACCTAAGTGTCCATAAAAAAAATTGAATCCCCTGTTAAGTGGATGATTTGAAATATGTGCCCCCAAATGCCATTTACCAATTACTCCTGAAGTATAACCCACTTGGCCTATTACTTCAGGAATAGTTTTTTCCGTTTGTGGTAAACCCATATTTGGGTCATTGGGGCGGTATTGGGCGTTTCTTTCATAGCCAAAACGCTGCTGATATCTGCCAGTGATAAAACCTGCACGGCTTGGACTACAGACGGGATAAGGCGTATAGCCATTAGTAAACTTAACACCCTTTTGGGCAATACGGTCAATGTTGGGGGTAGGTATTTCCTCACTGCCATTGAACCCTACATCGCTATAACCCAAATCATCTGTCATGATTACAATTAAATTAGGTAATTTTTTATTAGATACTTTTTGGGGTTGATTTTCACAGCTCAATAGCATGACAAAAAAGAGTATAGATGTTGAGATAAATTTAATTTTTAAACTATTTTTTTTCATGTTTTGAAAAATAAACTTCTCTAAAATAGTTATAAATCATTAATTTGGAGTCACAACTAAATAATTGAACCAATATGACGTTAAAGTTTGAATTTACTGGCTTATTTTTATTTTTTGCATTATGTTTTATATCCTGTAACGAAAAGGAAACGCCAACAAAACCCAATATCATTATTGTCTATATGGACGATTTGGGATATGGGGATGTGAGTTACAACGGAGCTTCAAAGCTACAAACACCTAATATGGACGCGATGGCCATGGCTGGAATGCGATTCAATAACGGGTATGCTACTTCTGCGACATGTACCCCAAGTAGATACGCTCTGTTAACAGGAGTTTATCCTTGGCGGGAAAAGAGAGCTAAAATTCTTGCAGGTACTGCCCCATTGATTATTGGTACAGACCAGATGACTCTTCCGAAAATGCTTAAACAAGAAGGCTATCAAACGGCCATAATAGGTAAATGGCATTTAGGCTTGGGCAATGGAAATGTCAATTGGAATAAGTTGGTAAGCCCTGGACCAAATCAAGTTGGCTTTGACTATTCTTATATTTTAGCGGCAACACAAGACAGGGTGCCCACTGTATATATCGAAGATGGAAAAGTAGTGGGATTAGACCCTAACGATCCTATCGAAGTAAATTATCAAAAGAATTTCGAGGGAGAGCCGACAGGACTTGAAAATCCTGAACTATTGACTATGAATTGGCATCATGGTCATAACAGTAGTATTGTAAATGGAATCCCTAGAATTGGCTTTATGAAAGGAGGAGAAGCAGCTAAGTGGAGCGATATTTATATGGCAGATCATTTTTTGAATGGGATCCAAAAATATATTAAATCCCATAAGGGAAAGCCATTCTTTTTATATTATCCTATGCAGCAACCTCACGTACCTAGAACCCCTCACCCTAGATTCGAGGGGCTTTCAGAGTTGGGACCCAGGGGAGACGCTATTGTAGAGGCTGATTGGTGTTTGGGGGAATTGAAAAAGACCTTGGAAGCTGAGGGTATTATAGACAATACCCTTATTATTTTTTCTAGTGATAATGGACCAGTTCTAAATGACGGTTATTATGATGATTCAGATGTAAAAAATGGTGATCACCTGCCCTCGGGACCCTTAAGAGGAGGTAAATATAGTCTTTTTGAAGCAGGTACCCGGGTACCATTTTTCACTTATTGGAAAGGAAAAATAAAACCTGGAGTTTCAGATTCTATGCTAAGTCAATTGGATCTTTTGTCATCTTTGGCTCAATTAGTGGGTAGTGAAGTTAGGACTGCTGATAGCCTTCCTTTACTAGAATTACTTTTGGGTCAATCAGATGAGGGTAGAGATGAAATGGTAATTGAAGCTACCTCCAGAACTGCCTTTAAAAGAGGAGATTGGGTAATGATTCCCCCTTATGAAGGACCCGCAGTGAATGATAAAGTTCAAATTGAATTGGGGAATGATTCCGATTTCCAACTTTATAACCTTACTGAAGATATTGAACAGCAAAATAATCTCGCAGCTCTAAAGCCCGACAAACTTCAGGAGATGTTAACGGCTTTTGAGGCTATTAGAGGAGATGATTATGGGAAAATTGAGAAACTAGAACTGAAATAGGTCAGAAAACTACCTCCCATTTTCCCTATGGAATTGAATAAAAGGAATCTAGTGGAATCTTTTCGCCGTTTATTTTTATCGGTTTTATTTTCAATATCGAAAATTTAACTCTATCATAGAATAAATGGATTAAATATAAAAATCAATTTTTGGATATTTTAGATACGCTTAAATAGCATCAGCCTGAAATCCATAAGTGATTCCCCATTTTTTTTAATGGCCTTTAAGCTCAAAGTTCCTAGTCCTTTTTCGAGATTAATTACACCAATATTTAATGGTTTAAAATCTTTCACATATGATTCTGTTCTTAGACTACGATCTTCTATAGCTCCATATTCTTTAGGGTTATGTTCTTCCGATATTTTACCTAAAATACTATTACTTCCAAAGCTGACTTCAAATTCAGAGCCAATTGCATCTCTCATACAGGTATAGTAAATTATTACTTCAAAGCTTCCCGCCATAGCTACTTCTACTTCCCAAGTTATTTTATCCTCTATATTAATCCAATTGGTGAAGTATGTACAGTTGGGGTGTCTATTTGAGCGTATAATAGCGCCGTGAGCTTTCCCATCTCTAGCTGGAATTTGTGTAGTCTGAACACTGTGATGACCAATAAAAAAAGGCCTAATATCTTTTTTTGGCAGTTCAACTAAAACCTCTTTTTTCCATTGTTTTTTTGCTTGAAAAAGCTTTTCCAAAACATCTGTTTGTTTTTCACTGATATCTGTAGTTTGATTTGGATCATTCAACATGTCGAATAACTTATTATCCTTGTCCAATCGATAATTTTGACTTCTCACACTAAACCGACCTTTCCAATAGTTATATATTATACGATCTTCCCAGTTTACAGTTTTATTTAATATCAATGGCTTTAGACTAATTCCATCAAGAGGTTTTTTGGATTTTACTTTAATCCCAGCTAAATCTTTTAGGGTAGGTAATAGGTCAATCACGCTAGTAATTTTTTTGATGATCTTACCTTGTGGAATTTTCCCTTTCCAATTCATAATTAGAGGGGATCTAACACCACCTTCATCAGTAGTTCCTTTTATACCTTTCATCTCATCATTCCAACGTTTACCATTAGGGCCATTGTCAGATAGGTAAATCACAATTGTATTTTTAGATAAACCTTGTCTTTCGACTTCTTCTAAAATCCGGCCAACATTCCAGTCAATATTTTCACACATCGCAAGCGCAGCCCTAGTGTGGTCAATTTGATGTTGTGTTTTGAAGGGCCCATTACTTCCAATTTGACTTAATGTTTTATTTTTAAACTTTTCCCAAAAAACATCGGGAACTTGCATTGGGCTATGCGGAGTATTAAGGGGTAAGTATAGGAAAAATGGATTGGCTTTATTTTTTTTAATGAAATCAATTCCATGGTTTGTAAGGTCATCAATTATAAAACCTTCTCCTTTAACTAAATTACCATTGTGCTCCAACACAGGATTATAATAATTCCCCCAATGTCCTGAACAAAAGCCATAGTAGTCGTCAAAACCCCTGCTGTTTGGATGGTAAGGGGCTTGCATACCGTTGTGCCATTTACCATATGCTGCAGTGCTATAGCCAGCCTTTTTAAAAACCTGAGCAATAGTTTGTTCGTCAATGTCAAGTCTCTCACCTCCTGTGCTCGTACTATATACTCCTCCTCTAACATGATAACGACCAGTCAATAACTCTGCCCTTGTTGGAGAGCAAACAGGACTAACAAAAAAACGATCAAATTGAACTCCAGTTCTTCCTAATTTGTCAATATTTGGTGTTGAGAGATCAAGATTTCCTTTAATGCTTAAATCTCCCCATCCTTGATCATCAGTAAGTATAATAATAACATTAGGAGGGTTCTCTTTTTGATATTTGCATCCAAGACAAATTATAATTAGTAGGGCTCCAAAAGTATTAATTAGATTAAATTTCATTGATTTCTCATTTTATAAAAGTCCATGTAAATTAAATAAAATTTTTTTTGTCATTTCGTAAATTAATTTCATTAAAAATTAATTAGCTATTGAGTAGGAGATGTCATTTTAAATTATGTTATGAATTCAATCTTCAAAAAAAATAGGAAATAATTGATACTTAAAACCAAAATGATTTTTTTCATTTTCTTTTTAAACTAATAATAATTGAATTTATAGTAAAAGTGTGAAACTTATTTTAATGAAGTTTTTTTAATTTTAAGGAAAATTTAATTCGGATTTACTTTTTTGAGTCCTTTATTTTTTGTTGCTTATAACTTTAGTCTTTACAAGGTTCAGAAAACAATCCAAATATTCCATATTTTTTAATAAAAATTAATAATAATGAAAAATGTATTGCTCTTATTAATAACATTTACCTCTTTATTTTCTTATTCACAAGAATGGATAATTATTGATATCTTGGAACAATCCAAAAAACAGCTTATTTATAAGATTGATGATGGTAAGGAGGTTATAAAAAAAAATATTAAAAATCCTTCAATTGTAAAATTGATTAAAGAATATCAGAATCAAGGATTTAAGCTTGAGGCTGTTACCCAAGGAATAGAGTTAGACCTTAATGGAAACCTTCCTTTAATGAATAGTCCCAATAATAATTTTGGCATAACTAATTTGACACTTTTCAATAATAACAGAGTGATGTTGTGGTTTGAAAAAGAAGAAAATTAGAACTGTTAATTTGACAAATTTTTAGTTTCTGTTCAATGAAAAATCATTTTATTATTGAGCTGAAAACTAAAAAATTCAATTTTCAATGTTGAGTCAGAGTAAATTTTTCTGATCAAAACTTGTGAAGTTTTACTAATTTTATTTTTAATTGCAATGATTTTAATTTACTTGTGCCATCTTAATTATTTAAAGCAGTATTGATGAAGGATGTAATAATTATTGGCGCCGGGCCAATTGGACTTGCTTGTGGAATTGAGGCCAAAAAAAATTGCTTGGATTATTTAATTTTTGATAAAGGATGCTTGGTTAACTCTCTTTATAATTATCCAATGAATATGACATTTTTTTCAACTTCTGACAAGTTGGAAATTGGTGAGGTTCCTTTTATCTCTCACAATCCAAAACCCACCCGAGCTGAAGCTCTTGAGTATTACAGAAGGGTATCAAGCCACTGGGAATTGTCTCTTAAATTATATGAGGAAATAAAGCTAATTGAGAAAGTTGACAACGGTTATGAGTTGAAAACAACGAAAGGTATCTATAAGACAAAAAAAATTGTATTATCTACAGGCTTTTATGATATTCCCTATTTATTAGAAGTTCCAGGTGAGAATCTGGATAAGGTATTGCACTACTATAAAGAACCTCATACTTTTTTTGGAATGAATGTAGCAGTGGTAGGGTCAGCAAATTCTGCAGTTGATGTAGCATTGGAATTATACCGAAAAGGAGCTAAAAGCGTTACGATGATTATCAGAGAGGAGGAAATAGGGCAAAATGTAAAATATTGGGCACGCCCCGATATTAATAATAGAATTAAAGAGGGAAGTATTAGAGCATTTTTTAATGCTGATGTAAAGGAAATTACAGAGGATAAAATAAGATTCGAAACTCCCGATAAGGAGATCATTATTGAAAATGATTTTGTACTAGCTATGACGGGATACAAACCTAATTTTGAACTATTAGAATCTCTAGAGATCGAATTTCAAGAAGATGAATATAAAACTCCAGTTTACAATTCAACCACGATGCAATCTAATCAAGTGGGGGTATACCTTGCAGGGGTTGTTTGTGGTGGGCTTAAAACTAATAAATGGTTTATTGAAAACTCTCGTGTACACGCGAATATCATAATG
Organism: uncultured Bacteroidota bacterium; assembly: GCA_902515395.1. Lineage (GTDB taxonomy): Bacteria > Bacteroidota > Bacteroidia > Flavobacteriales > Flavobacteriaceae > UBA8316. The sequence continues at coordinate 66,050 of CABXUL010000001.1, forward strand.
GATCATGTTAAAGAACAAACCAGAAAAATCTCTTGATTAACTTATATCGAGATATTATAAAAATAATTTAATTCCGTAAGGGCTCAAAGGAGTGCATTTCATCATTTTTAATATTCATTTTTTTGGACAACTCAACCAAAAAATCGGAACTCATTAAATTCTGCATACCAGCCATATCAACGTTATATAACATTACAATACAATTTTGATCATCTATTTTTCCAACTGTGGTTCTTGACTCGTCACAAACACTAGCCCTTTCAGCATGATTATCAAATGAAGCCCTCCACTCATCGTAATTATTAAAAGATACTTTTATAACTAAATTCATATTTATATTTTTTTAAATCAATATATTGTTGTTAAATAATTGTCAATATATAAATTTAAAAATCCAAAAAAAAAATGAGTAAATGTAATAGAAGGAATTTTATAAGAAAATCTGCACTTGGAGGTCTAGGTTTAGCCAGTGTTTCTTCAATGGGAATGAGTGCCCAAAGTTATAATAATATTATTGGCTCAAATGATAGATTATATGTAGCTATTGCTGGTTTGGGTCGTAGATTAGGAGCATATTATTCTCCTATTGCACGTAAAGAAAGTAATGTAAAACTAGCTTACTTATGCGATGCAAAACAAAGTCAAATAAATAGGGCGGCCAATAGGTTTCAAAAATATATAAGCTATAATCCTAAACTAGAGCAGGATATTTTTAAGGTTTTAGACGATAACAAGGTAGATGTTATGATTAATGCAATGCCCGACCATTGGCATACCCCAGGAGCAATTATGGCTATGAAATCTGGCATGCATGTCTATGTTGAAAAGCCAAGTAGCTGTTCAATGGAGGAGAATGAACTACTTGTGAAAGCAGCTAATAAATATGGCAAAGTGGTTCAGATGGGAAATCAACAACGCTCATCTATTCATACCCAGAAAGTTATAAAAAAAATACATGATGGTGTAATAGGGAAGGCTTATAAAGCTATTGCATTTTACAGTAATGGAAGGGGACAGGTTCCGCCTCAGAAAAAGTCTACCGTTCCGGAGGGATTAGATTGGAATTTATGGCAAGGTCCGGCCGTTCATAGGGAATATACTTCTGAGACATGGGACTACAATTGGCATTGGTACGGCTGGAACTATGGAACAGCTGAAATGGGTAATAATGCTACCCATGAATTAGATATAGCTCGTTGGGCACTGAATGTAAATTTACCTCAAATGGTAGAGGTTGAATCTGCGAAAAGGCATTTTATCAATGATGGATGGGAAATGTATGACACTATGCTTGCTAGATTTTCCTTTGAAGATGATAAAGTTATTGAATGGGATGGTAAAAGTAGAAATGCCTACAATACATATGGAAAAGCTAGGGGAACTGTTATTTTTGGAGCTGAGGGAACCGTATTTGTTGATCGATCACATTATAAGCTTTTTGATAGAAATGGTAAGCTGGTAGAAGAAGTTAGTAGTGGAGGTAAAGAAGCCGGCGTTGCTTTGGGTGGCGGAGGCGATATGTCTACCCTTCATCTTATGAATTTTTTTGATACAATTAGGGGTAAGTCGTCCTCCAACGCACCTATAGTAGATGCTAATATTTCTATGGCAATGGTTCACTATGCAAATGTTTCTTCAAGGATAAAACAGAATTTTGAAGTGGACCATATCAATGGTACTATGTTTAATCGTGAGGCGATGAAATATTGGGGAAAACCATATGAAGAGTCTTGGAAAAAAATGTTTTTGTACCTATAATAATAGACTTAAACCAATTTAAATGGATTTTTAATTAAAATAATTTCTTCTAAGAGCCTCATTCTATCGTAAGATAAATATGTTAAGAAGGTGAGAAATTTAAAGATTTAATTCATAGAGGATAATCTTATTAAACCTTTATAAATGATTAAAAGACTGATCTTAGTATTATTATTTTTTTCGTGTAATGAGAAGGAAATTTTTTTTGATCAAAGACCAAATATTCTTTTTATAATGCTTGATGATTTGGGCAAGGAGTGGATTAGTGGTTTTGGGGCTTCAGAAATAAAAACTCCTGCCATAGATAAACTAATTTCAACTGGAATCTCATTTAAAAATGTTTATTCAATGCCCCAGTGTACTCCTACTCGGGTTACTTTATTAACTGGTCAATATCCTTGGAGACATGGTTGGATAAATCATTTCGATGTTCCAAGATGGGGACATGGAGTTAGGTTTGATCCAAATTTAAACCCAAGCTTTCCTAAAATGCTTCGAAATGCAGGTTACTTAACTTGTGCAGCTGGTAAATGGCAAATAAATGACTTTAGACTTGAGCCAGATGCAATGGTAAAAGCTGGATTTGATGAATATTGTATGTGGACCGGGGGTGAGGGAGGCAATATTAAATTGAGTGAGAATAGATACTGGAATCCATACATTCACACAAAATCTGGAAGTAAGGTTTATAAGAATAAATTTGGAGAGGATGTTTTTACGGATTTTATAATTGATTTTATGAAAAAAAATAAAGATAAGCCTATGATGATTTATTACCCTATGTGTTTACCCCATGGCCCTCTCACTTCAACTCCATTGGAACCTAATGCTCCTAAGTCAGAACAACATAAGTCCATGGTTAGGTATGCAGATCATATTTTAAATGTTTTGGTCAATGCACTAGATCAAATAGGAATAAGAGAAAATACCATAATAATTTGGACAACTGATAATGGGACTTCTGGAAGCATTATTGGAGATTTAAATGGTCAAAGGGTAAGGGGAGGAAAGTCTATGCTTAGTGAAAATGGAGTTAATGCTCCTTTTATAATAAATGCACCAGGAATTGTTCCTGAAGGCATAACAAGCGATGCTTTGATAGATTTCAGTGATTTATTGCCAACCCTTTGCGATTTAGCTCAAACATCACCTGATAAAGAATATGAATATGATGGAATTTCTTTTGCACCGGAAATTTATGGATTAGAAAATAAATCCAGAAGAGATTGGATAATGGCATTAGGGTCAAATCCGGCTAAAATAGAAAATGGTAGAATAAAAAATGCTTTTGATTTTCGCGATCGTATAGTTCGAGATAAAAATTTTAAAGCTTATATAGATACACTGAATAAAATTTATGAGATTATAGAATTAAAATCAGATTTTTATGAGGAAAATAACCTTTTGAATAGTAAAAGGGAGGATGTCATTTCAGCAATCAAAAAATTTGAGTCTGTAATAAAAAAATATCCATCATTGGATGCAAGCCCAATGTATAATAAGTCTAAAAACTCTTTATTTGATATTGATAGTATCGAATTATTAAAGATGAGTAACAGGGGTAAGTTGAAACCCAATAAAACTAGTTCTCCTAGAGAAATGAAAAGTAAAAATTTATAAATGGGATTATTTTATATTTTAAAAAAGGCAATCAATATTAATTAGACTTTTTTTAAATAAAAATAGATTTTAAACATATTAATCTTGTTAGAAGTGATAAGTAACAATTAATATGTCAGACTGGCAAATAATATATTACAAGCTTAGTTGGGTTTTTTTGTGACAGTTTCATCTACTCTTTTATGTGGTAGGTATAAATCAAGTTTAACAATTAATATAATTTTGCAAAATTTGATTAATAATTATGACATACAACTAAACTAAGTTTATTGATTTAATTGTTTTGGTTAGCCCCTCTGAATCGGGGATTTTTTTATTTTTTTAGATCAAACTCAAAGACCATGGGCATAAAAAAAAGGGTTTAGATGTTTTCTAAACCCTTTTTAAAAATTTTGATATTAAGCTTTAATATCCAGGATTCTGAGATAGAATTGAAGGATCATTAACTTTTAAAATTTCAGCTTCAGGAATGCCAAAAAGTCTTTTTACAGAACTGTAGGGGTATGCAGGCGAAGCAAATGCTGATAGAACTGCCTCATCTTTTCCTGTTCTTAAAAGATCCCACCAACGATTACTCTCACCAGCAAATTCGAATCTCCTTTCATTAATTATAGCATCAAAAAAAGAAGACTGACTTGAAAGCTCAGCAGAAGATAAATTAGCTAATCCAGCTCTAGTTCTAACTTCGTTTAATATACTAAATGCTTCAGCACTTGGGTAGCTTTCACTGTTTAATATTTCGGCGTAAAGCATTTTAACATCAGTATACCTTACAATTGGAATATCAACCCCCCACTCTTGGAAGGTAGCTGGGCTATTGTTTTTAGCATATTTAATCCAGAAACGATCATCAGGAACAAACTCACCATCTTCAGTTGAAGTCCATCCATTTTGGATTGTTAAATCTCTTCTTAGATCTCCTGCTTCATATGAAAACCATAAATCATCACTAACCATTTGTTTTCTAGTAACTCCATTTAGGGGGATTTCAGCAGCCATTTTAGGAACTTGCTGAGGTTGGGCATTTCCCATACCCGCAATGGTCTTGTCATATTGTATAGAAAAAACAACATGAGGCCCATTATCATTTGATTCTTTAAAAATTTCAGCGTAATCTGATTGCATTGAAAATTTTCCACTATCAATTATAGATTTGAGATGAGGTTTAGCCGAGGCATAATTTCCTTGTTGCATATATGCTTTTGCAGCCATACCAAGAGCAGAGTAAATTGTTGGACGCCCCTTATCGTTTTGATTACTGCTAAGACCAGATGATGGATTTGAAACTGCCTCAAATTCAGAAGTAACAAATGCATAAACTTCAGCTGATGCAGTTCTTCCAATTGTAAAACTTTCCTCTAGCCCAACTGGATTTAAAACCAAGGGCACATCCCCAAAATGTCTTACTAACTCATAATACATAAGCGACCTTAAAAATCTAGCTTGTGCAAGATGACCAGCTTTTTGAGCATAATCTTCAACACCTTCAGACTTCTGTATAACTAAATTCACTCTATTTATTATGGAATAGCATGTGTTCCAAATATCTGTTGACACCTGAGAACCCGCATTTTCATTGTATTGGGAGATATTTAACTCCAAGTTATTTGCATATCCTTGAGTCTGAGAAGAATTATCTCCCCTCCATATCGCAGCTCTGATCATCATGTTATCATAGAGCGGATTTAGGTCTGAATAGGCACCAGTTAATGCCTGATCTATTTGAATTGATGATTGATAGAAATTTCCAGTTGTCATCTGTGAAATGGGAGCTAAATCCAAAAAATCATCATCACAACTTATAATTGCAATTGAAGTTATTAAGCTATAAAATAAAATTCTAATTTTTTTCATTTTTATATTTTTTAAAAAGTTGCTCTTAATCCGAATGTAACGACTCTGGATAATGGATACCCAGCATAATCAACTCCAGTGGTTAAAGTATTTTCAACTTCAGAGTTATTCGCCTCTGGATTACCTCCAGGATATTTAGTTGAATTTAAGACATTATCAGCCGACATGTATAGTCTAAGATTCTTCATGCCAATTTGATCAATTATTTCTTTATCAAAAGTATAACCTATAGTGATGTTTTTTAGTCTTATATAATCTCCGTCATAGAGCCATCTATCAGTGAAGTCAGGCAGTCTACCTCCTTCTTCTTTAAAGTACGTTCCATTACCTGCAGTATATGCCTCACCAGTTGGAACTCCATTTGTAGAGGGAAGTCGACGAGCACCATTTGCCCATATTGACAATTGATTTCTACCTTGTTGACCTGCATCAGCATATCTACCAAAAAACCAATAAGCCTTAAAATCTAAAATAGCGGTTGTCAATATTCGGGCATCAAAATTTTTGTATCTGAATGTATTTGTAAAGCCAATAATATAGTCAGGAGTATTATTTCCAAGTTCGGTTCTATCTCCTATACCAATTGCTCCGTCACTATCAGTATCAGCAATTGCTGGGTTTCCAGGAACTGCATTTTTTATCAAGGGTCTATCTTCAGAGGGATTTGAAATATCAGATTCAGAATAAATACCATCTGTTTTGTACATGTAGTAACTATGAAGAGGCCTTCCCACCATAGTTCTGTGAGTTGGCTGATTTCTAGAGGTTCCTATAATTTGATCAATTCCATAGCCTAACTTGGTAACCTTATTCTCATTATTGGTAAAATTCAATGAACTTGACCAAAAGAAATCTTCTTTGTCAATATTATTGGTATTAAGCTCAAGCTCCCATCCCCAATTTTCAACTTCACCTGAATTCAAAACACTTGCTTGAGTTAAACCAGTAACAGCAGGTAGCTCTACCTCTAGTAGAACATCTGAAGTAACATTTTTATAATAATCGAGTGATCCATAAATTTTGTTCCCAAAAAAACCAAAATCAATACCTAAGCCCTGAGTTGTTGTTGTCTCCCAACTTAGATCAGGATTACTTGCTGTCGAGGGAGCAAAACCATAAGAAAGGGAATTGCCAAATGAATAATTGGATCCAGATAATTGGCCAAAAGAGGAATAAGCTCCAATTCTGTCATTTCCTGCTTGACCCCAGCTTGCTCTGATCTTTAATTGATTAATGTTTGGATTATCAATTATATCATTACTTAACCTCCATGCAACAGATGCTGCTGGAAAGACACCCCATTTATTATTTTCACCAAACTTTGAACTACCATCCCTCCGTATAGTAAAATTAACCAAATATTTATCATCGAAATTGTAAACAGCTCTTCCAAAATATGATTGTAATGAAGCCTCCATTTCATAATCGTCCCAATTTCTAAAAGCAGTAGCTGCATTAAATGTTTGAATATCGTCGCTTCCAAAATCCCAGGAATCAAGAAATGTGTATTCCCAGTCTTGTTCTTCAGCAGATGCACCGACTAAAAAATCTAGATTGTGAGATCCAATAGACAAATTATAAGTAGCTGTTAACTGATATAGGAATTTATTATCATTTCTGTGTTCATTTCTTGCCTCTCTTCTGGCTTTTTTATTAACCCACATTGGTTTAAACCAGTCATAAGTAAAATCCTCAATGTCAAAACCAAACTGACCTTTTATGTCAAGACCCTCTATTGGTTGAATTGAAATGTAGGATGTAACTAGTGATCTTTTTCTTTTTCCAAAATCCTTTATGTTTAACATTTGAAGAACAGGATTTGGATTATCAATTAATCCTAAAGGATGATTTCTATGATTGAAATCTACTGGGATAGTTGGATCAGCAACTATAGCTCGCATGTAAGCACCCTCTTTCCTCTCAGCCTCTCTCCTACCATTCTCTCTAGAAACAGTGGTAGACAGACTAAGCCCAGCAGAAACAATATCATTGATATTGTAATTTCCATTTGCTCTGAAAGAGAACCTTTCATATTTAGTGTTCACTACAAGCCCATCGGTCGCATTATAATTACTAGATATCATAAAATTTCCACCTTCAACTCCTTTAAAAATTGATACTTGGTAATTTCTTCTGATAGCTTGTTGAGTTATTGCCTCTTGCCAATTTGTGTCTGCAATATCATCTGGATTAGTATACCACCACCTTCTAGGGTGATATTTATTAGATCTCTCCCCTATAGTTGTACCATCATAAACCCCTCCATTATCATTAATGTATCGAAGAGTTTGTCCCCATTCACGATATTCTATATATTCAGGACCGCTAAGCATATCAAGGGCATTTCCTGGAGCAATTGCTTCCATTCCAGTGTAAACATCTAAATCAATTTTAGTCTCCCCTGTTTTAGCTTGTTTTGTTTTGATTATAACTACACCACCTGCAGCTCTTGCACCATAAATTGCTCCAGCAGATGCATCTTTTAATACATCAATTGATTCAACATCTCCAATATTAATGTCTCTCATACTTTCAACAGGCATTCCGTCGATAATGTATAATGGATTTGAACCACTTGTTATACTATTTGTACCGCGAACTTTTATGTTAAATTCGGCTCCAGGTAAACCTGAGGATTGCTGAGCATAAACTCCAGCTAACTGACCTGAAAAAGCCTCTCCCAAAGTCATAATAGGCCTATCTACTAGACTCTCGGTATTTAATTTAGAAACAGAGTTTGTTAGGTTAGCTCTTTTAGTTGTTCCATATCCGGTTAAAACTACTTCGTCAAGCTCATCAGATCCCATTTGTAGAGAAAGATTAAACGATTCAGCATTACCGACTTCAATTTCCTTATCAATGAAACCTACAAAAGAAAAAGTAAGAATATCTGTATCAGATGCATTAATAGAATAATTTCCATTGAAATCTGTGGTAGTTCCTGTATTTGTACCTTTAATTACAACATTAACTCCAGGTAAAGGGATCCCAGATTCATCAGATATTACCCCAGTAATATTCTGTTGAGCATATGTGAAATATGGCATAAATAAAAGAAATATAACCATCACAAGATGATTGAAAGTTATTTTCATAATTTGAAATATTTAGTTAATTATTTATTTCTCGTGTGGGGACACGAACACTAAATATAATGTTTTTAAATAAACTATAAAATGTTTTATATTTTCAAATCATTTTAACATACTTTCTGGATAGATTGCTTTTAAATTACAATCTTCAGAAACTTTATTAAATTTTGATTAAAAAAACATCATTTGGACCTATGTAACTTTTTGGGAATATTCATTTCACTTTCAGTATCAATTTTTGTCATGTGGATCGCGAAGTTCAAGAATAAAATCGTTCAAACCATACTCCATTGGTTGCCTGCAATTCTTCTAACCTTTCTTATTCCTGGCTTAGTCTCTTTTATTTTTAATCTATCGCTAGAAAATATCGTTTTGCATGATTGGAGTAAGGCCTACATATACCCTATTACAATTTTTTGTATTATGAGTTCTATGTCTCTAGCTCAATTAAAAATTGTAGGACTAAAACCTCTACTACTATTTTTAATTGGGTCTTTTACAATTGCAGTTATCCCTGCACTATTATTTATGCTTTACTATATTGGAACTGAGGAGATGGTCGATTTATGGAAAGGTATCATCCCTATTGTAGGGAGTTGGATTGGTGGAAGCTCAAGTATGCTAGTTCTTAAAGAATATGTAGCTATTAGAGAAGATCTTTTTTTATCAGTTTTACTTTTAGATAATATGATACAAAATATAGTAATGATTTTTTTATTTCAAATCATTCGAAGAACAGGTGAATTAAACCGAAAATTTAGTATATCTCAATCCATTGATTTCATGGAACATCAGTTGGAGGAAAAGCCTAAATCCAAAAAACCCTTTTTATCTGTTTTTATTGCAATTGTTTTAACAGCTGGGGTAGTAGCCATGAAATTCAGTTTTATCACTAATGTTATCATCCTCTCAATTTTGGGATTGATCATTGGAAATGTTTTAAAGTTTTGGTCTTTTAATATCAATTTGAAAATAGGTTCAATTGGTATCATTCTGATCATGTCTATTTTGGGGCTCAAGCTCAAGTTTAATGACTTTGAATTACCATGGGTCTTGATACTCTTTATGATCAACTGGATGATAATTAATATTTTAGTGATTGCCTATTTCAATTATAAGCTCAAAATTTCCATGGCTTGGGGCCCTATTGCCATGATGGCGAATATAGGAGGGATATCCACTTCTCCTGCATTAGCCTCGGCCTATAATGAAAAACTTATGCCCCATGCAGTGGTTTTAGCAATAGTGAGTATGGCTACTGGGACTTTTTGGGGGTTTCTTACCACCTTTTTGATCGAATTGCAACTTTAGACTTCTATTTTGCGACCATTTGACTTTCTCTAATATCAATCTTAAAAACAAAAAAGATATGACAATAAATCATCTATAAATGTTAGTTTGACCTATTTAAGAGGATTAGAAGTTCAAGAACTTAAAGAGGAGGATATACCCATGATTTAGACTTTAAAATAATATGTATCATTATAAATATCTTTACCTAAATTTTAATTAAAAGATCTCCCCATTCTTGTTTTAGTTCATAAGTTTGATAAGGTTTTTAAATAACATTGAAAAACTATGAAATTAAAATGATATTATAAGGTTAGTTTATTAGAGGTAAGTATATTTTGAGTATCAAATTAATATAAATAAGTAGTTTTATGGATAAACCTAGAAAGGATAATAGAGGCCTTATAATTCCCAAAATAATAATTTTTTCCTTAAAAATTTTGGATTTTATTAGCCCATATTTATGTATGCGTTTTGCTGGGTATCTTTGGACAAAACCGCTGAAATATAAAATTTCTAAAAGAGAAATTCCAATTATTAAATCAAGTAAAATTTCGACAGTAAAAATTAAAGAAATTGGTAAAGAAATTAAACTTTACAGGTGGAAAGGAAAGGGACCGAAAATTTTATTGGTACATGGTTGGAGTGGAAGAGCAACCAGTATGTACTTTATAATAGAAAAATTAATTGAAAATAATTATGATGTTTATTCCTTTGATGCTCCGGCCCATGGAAATTCACCAACAATTACATCAAATATACCCGAGTTTATAGCATGTATAAAAGAATTATCCTCATCTATAAAATCTTTTAATGGAATAATAGGTCATTCAGGTGGAGCATTTGCTTCAATTTACTACACCTCAATTTATAAGAATAAGCTTAAAAAATTAGTACTTATTAGTCCTTTCAATAGCGTGTATGAGATTTTTCATGGCTTCTTCAAACAAATAAATGTAAGTAAAAAAGTAGGTGATTTAATGATTAGTTTTTACAGTAAAAAAACCGGAATCATGATAGATGAAGATTTGTCTGTTCATAAATTTGCTAGGCTCTTAAAATCTGAAACATTGATTATTCATGATGAGAATGATAAGGAGATTTCCATTCAGAATTCAAAGTTAATCAAATCAAATATCAAAAATATACAGGCATATTTTACAAAAGGCCTAGGTCATAGAAGAATATTAAGAGATGAATCCGTTACAAAAAAAATCTTAGATTTTCTATAGGAGGATATGCCGATACTTTAAATGAATAGCTTAAAGTCTAATCTTAAATACCATTATCTATTGTTTAAGTGTTTTAAACGTCTAATTTTCTGGGGGTGTAATTTTGTAATTATAAAGTTATGTAGCAACTAAAATATCACTAGTATTTTTTCTTATTGAAAAAACTTGTCCATGAAGTGAAGCTTGTGCAAAATTTTCTCCTACTTGCGTCCATGCCAAACCCGTAAATTCTCCAGCATCTTTGGTGTCCATTTTATTTGTAAAAACATAGGATAAATAAACTCGTCCATATTCTCCTGCTTCGCCAGAAACATTCATTTGGTTACTGTCAACTCCTAAAGTTACTGAATCAACAGTAAAGTCAGCTTTGAACATATTCTTACCCAAAGGGATGTCTTGTCCTAATATAAAACTACAAAATAGGACTGATACAAATAATAATAATTTTTTCATTTTAAATAATTTATGGTTAATGATCTATTAATATATCAAAACTTACAAAAGGGGTTAGAAGTACCTGTAATTAAATTATCTATGGATAATCTTAATTAACCTCAGAAGGAATTAGGACTAATATTTCCCTCAAATCTTTTTCAATAGCATTAATAATATTCTTATACCTATTCATCAAGGTTATAGAGTGAGAATAAAATTGTATTAAATCCTGAGAATTATAATACTCTTTACTTACAAAATAATCTAAAATATCTTCCTTGTTATAAGTAGTTATAAGCGATGCTTCATCAGAAAATAATTTATTGATTACCCATATTTTTCCGGATGCAGCCTGAATACTTCTCCAGCCAAATTCATCAATTACATTATCAACTGCATCTTTCCTACTAAAAGCGTGCTCATAAACGTACATTAATTTTGCCTTTAAATTTCTATCTATAATTAATTCAAGAGAGCCTGTTGTTAATAATTGATTATATACCCCATCACGAGGAAAATAGGAGATATTCATTGACCTTAATTTTGAAAAATTTTGTGCAATAATTTTTTTTTCTGCTTTTTCATCTGATAAAAAATCATTCATCAAATAAATTGCAGAATCAAGAGATTCATTTAAAATACTTCCGACTTCATTTATCTGATTAAGGTCTTCCTCAATTGAAAAGGATAACTCTTTCATCAGTGCATCTTTTAATTCAATTTTTGATTGTTCAACTCGGTAAGATTCTAAAAAAAATGCAGAGAGTACACTAAAGAAAATTAAAACTCCCTCAATAAAATATTTTTTCATTTTCTATAGATTATAATTCACTTTACTAAAATAATAAAACCTACAAAAGGGGGTGAATAAAAAACCCTCCACTTGGGAGGGCAATTAATTATTATTAATAGTGATTAAATTAGTCCCTTGGAGAACTTAATTCAGGCATATAGGTATGATGTCTTGTCATTCCCCAATCCTCAACCATTGACTCCCTGTACTTGTTATAATCCATTTCCCAGGCCTTATCTCCAAATAGTTCTTTGTAAGTAGATTTGATTTTAGGTACTTCATTCTCCCTCCAATTTTGTTCTTCTTCATAAGACTTGTAAAGATATCTAATCATAACTACGTTTGGTCTTGAACCACCAGAAATCAAACTAAAAACACCTCTGTTGTATGGCTGTTGCATTTTTTCAAGTACTTCTTTTATACGATATCTAAATGTCCAAAAGTCTTTTCTTCTACTATACTTATAACTTACAAAAACAATTCTTCTATGATTTACTCCATCATAGTTTCCTGTTATATAACTTGCTTTATTATTTCTTCTCCAAGTATATTGAGTCCCAGAAGTGTGAGGTACATTCTTAAACCAATATTCATTTCCTTTCTTATTTTGATAATCAAGTTCACTAAGGTCCTCAGCAAGTCTGACACGAGAATAATTCATCGCATTAGGTCCTGTCAATATTTTGAATGTAAACCACTTTTCTTTTGAACCTTTTCCATTAAACATTTGAGTTTTTTTTGCTACTGCACTTTCAAATTCTTTCACATTTTCAGTTTCCACATATAAAACTCTTGTTTGTATTATTTGAGAGTTTAAATTGGCACATAAAGAAAAAAGAAAGAGTGTATAAAATATTCTTTTCATTTTAAATAATTTATGGTTAATAAATGCTAATATAACAAAACTTACAAAAGGGGATTAGAAGTACCATAACTTAAGGAGGAGGATTTGCCTATGGTTTAGCTATTGTTATTGCTGTACTTTTGTTTGGCTTAACTATTTCTCTTCCTCCAGTTTTTTTACCTTTTGGTCATTATCTATTTTTATATTTTAGATTTAGAAGTCAACTATTGGAGATAACGTTTCCTCTAATGTTACATTTGTTGTTGATGCATTATAAATAACTCTATTTTGGGAGTTTCTAATAATAATACTCTTAATTGAATTAACCCCTTCATCAGATAATCTAAAATATAAGTAAAGCCAATCATCATTTTTTATATCTCTTAAAAATCTTGAATTTTTTCTAAATTTTTTCTTGTCATAAGTTGCAGGGTTAAGAATACTAAATGGAGAGTTTAAAAGTAGTTGCTCAAAATTTCTATATGTACCTCTATTAGAAGACTTTTTTCCACTTAGATGTACATATGTAACTCCAACTAATGCAATAGTTGTGTAATTATTTAAGTCTGTAGTTAATGGTATTTTAATTTCTTGTCCGGCAGGAGCCATTAGATTGGCTCTTGCAGCGCCATCCTGTCCACGGTTGTGCTGATTCTCCATCATAATGTACATCTTACTAATTGCATTTTGAGAGTTCTGTCTAATAAAATCTGTAGCTTGAGTTGAATAATTATTCTGAACTTGAACCTGCCCAAAAGAAATAACAGGAACTATTAGTAAAAGAACTATTAGCTTTTTCATACTACTAAAATAACAAAACCTACAAAAGGGGGGGAGAAGTTCCTGAACTTAAAGAGGAGGATATGCCTTTTATTTAGTTTACAATTATTGTACCAACCATACCTGCGTGAAGTGTGCATTGATAGTAATAGGTTCCTGCTGATATTGGAGTAAAGGATACAAAACTGCTAGATGCTCCATTATTCGTAATGCCACGTAAGACTACTGATTCAGTTCCACTGCCCAATGACATACAAATACAAATCGTCCAATAGTAATTTTTATTATATTGGTGATTATTAACCATAAATTATTTAAAAATGAAAAAGCTATTATTAGTTTTTGTTTGGGTATTGTCAATTCCATTTTCATTCGGACAAAACATAATTGGTGAAAAAGTACTTACCATTAAAGCCTCCACAGGAGACTACTCTAAACCGGGGAATTTTTTAAACCTTCAGACATTATACGCTCCATACGTAGATGGGAAAGTTAACGGTATTTTTGATGGAAAGGTTTTGCCAATTGGTGGTGATATGCCTGATTATTATGAAAAAAATGGGATGTGGTTTATGGAACTGGATATAGATATGATCCTTCTCACAGACGAAAATGAAAAAATTTATTGTAAGGCGACCGGGGTTTTAAATCTTGAATTAGACACTTTTAAAGCACAAAAGTTTCAAACCCAATGGAGATTCAGAACATCAAGTGAAAAGTATAGTTTTCTAAACGAATTAATGGGAGTTGGATTTGGGAAGTTTTTACCTGAGGGTTCAAAATATGGACTTCAACACGATATTTACAAAATCACTAAATCTTAAAATTATTTAAAATGAAAAATATCTTATTCTTAATATTGCTTCCACTATTAGTTTTTTCTCAACAACCAAGGAATATGAAAGGAGTGAAAAAAGCTGATGCTAGAATTATTGATTTACTTGAAAATTATGGAAAAGCTTATGAATATAAGGATATTGAAAGTATCGCAAGTTACTTTGACTATCCAACCACCTTCAAAGCTCCGATTGGGAATATAATTTTAAAAGACAAAGAAGAACTAATCAAATTTTATAAGGTAGCGAGAAGTGCCGAAGTAGTTGGTGATGACTATTGGTATTCACTTTATAAAAAAATTAAACCCATATGGATAAATAAAGATTTATGCATTATGGATGCATTTTACAACTGATATGGCAAAAAATATAACTTGGTTCACGAAGGGAGAGCTCTTTATATGTTCAGAAAAACAGAAAATAGCTGGAAAATTTTCGATGTAACTATAGTCCCCAATTAATAATAGATTTTATAGTAAATAAGATCAGTGCCAAATGAGTGCCAAAAAATTGACTAAATTTATATTAAACTAAATTGTAAGAAAAAACCCCTACTTAACGTAAGGGTTGAATTTTAATGGGTTTGTAAGCGGTTACTTGCTTGCTCCTCCTCTTGGGCTCGAACCAAGGACCCTCTGATTAACAGTCAGATGCTCTAACCAACTGAGCTAAGGAGGAATTAATCCTAAATATAAAGGCTACTAGAGGTTTTTTAAGTTATGATAGCTAATTAATAACTCTCATTTGCATACGAATTTACATTAATCCAAAAAAAGTATGAAACTATATCAACCTTTAAATAGGCAAGCAAATATAATACAAAAGAGCGTAATCTATAAACCCTATTAATAACATAATTTTATGAGAGGTTTTTAAAAATAATATCATAAAAGCTGAATTAAAATTTTTATATAATTGGAACAAAAACTTTTAATAATAACAAACTCTTGTGAAATTGAATTGTTTAAACCTTAAAATATTTGGAGCTTAACGGTAATTTGAATAACACTAGAGAGTATATCTTCCGCTTTACTCTATTTATATAATAAGTTTCGTAAGAATTAGTAAATTTGTTGAAATAAAAAAATACTAAAATGTGTAATTGTAATTGTGATCCCTGTAAAGCGGAAAGTTGTGTGGAGTGTATTTGTGAGCCTTGTTCCTGTTCTAGCTGTGACTGCTAATAGAATTGATTCCTTAATTTTCCAAACTTCATACTTAATTTATTCTTTATAATTGACTTGAATTATCGTATTTTTAATTCTTAGATTTTATTTTTTTAGTAGATATGTAGACTGTTAATGAAAAAAAGAAGTTTAATTTTTGCTGTTTTATCATCTATTCTCTTATTGGGACTCTTGAAAATCCCATTAAATGGAGAATTCGATAATACATTCATTTTTTTTCTTGGCAGATTTCACCCAATTATTCTTCACCTTCCAATAGGTGCTTTGATAGTTCTATTTTTCATGGAATTAATCGACAGTGTCAATTCAAAACTTAATCTAGAAAGCGCTTGCAATATTTTACTTTGGTTTTCGGTAGTAAGTATCATCCCGACTTTATTACTTGGATTTTTATTAGGCTCGAGTGGAAATTACGACGATGAACTTTTAAATTCACATAAATGGTTAGGTTGGTTTACTGCTTTGATTTGTGTTTGGTTGGTAGTAATTCGCGAAAAAAAATCAAAGTCCAACCCCAATAAGGTTTCAAATTTTTACAGGGTCTTCTTATTTGTAAATGTTATACTATTATCTCTTGCTGGGCATTATGGAGGCTATCTTACCCATGGTGAGGATTATTTGACTAAGTATATGCCTGTTGCTATGAAAAAAATGATTGGTCTTGATAACGAAAATGCCGAATATGTAGTTATAAATGAAGAAGTTGATGATTACTCCAGTGAAGTAGTTTACTACGAAAACACAATAAGACCAATTATTCAAACTTATTGTTTTGAATGCCATAATGTAGACAAACAAAAGGGTGATATGCGTTTAGACACATTACATTGGGATATGAGAAATCAGCGACACGCAGAAAGATGGCATGAGGCTTTAAATGTGATCAATTTAGGTGAGATGCCACCCAAGAAGAAAAAACAACTTGATGACAGTGAGCGTCGAATTTTAGTTAATTGGTTGACTGAAAATTTAGAAAAAGCATCTCTTGCAAGAAAAAAAGACAATAAAGGTGTAATGCGAAGACTTACAAAGAGACAATACACTAATAGCTTAAATGAATTACTTGATGTTTCAGTGAATTTTGGAGATGTTTTACCTGACGATGGAAAATCCAAGATGGGATTTACTAATAATGGTAATGTTCTTCAAACCTCATCCCTTCATCTTGATTATTATCAAAAAATTGCAAGAGAAGCCCTTGAAAAAGCCATTGTTTCAGGAGAAAAACCTGAAAGTAAACATTACAGAGTTAAAATTGGAAAAAATATCGGATCTGGTAATTCAGGTGCTGAATTTCGAGGGTATCAAACCGCACCAATTGATAATGAAAATTTAATTGTAGATGTATTTAATACTGATGGTACTCCAATTACACATTTGGAAAATAACCTATTAGATCCTTTAACATTATTAAAAAATAAAATTGGAATAGGAATGAGAGGGTCTCATAGTAACAGATATAGTGTTGTAGATGAGGGTATCATTTTGAATTCTGCGCTTCCAGCCAAAGAGGTGACGCCAAAGTCTTGGCAAGGTCCTTCACCCAATTTAAAACTTTTAATAAAAGAAGATTTTCCTAGAACCGGTGATTTTGCGTTTCGAGTTAATGCCTCCAAAGGCTATAACTCCACATCGATAGAGAGACTTATCAATTTGAGAGAGAACAGCCCTAGATTAGATGAATCAAGTTCAATAACTGTTTCCGCGAAAGATATAATGTTGAAATTGAGAAAAGAGGGATCAACAAATGGTCTTATCCTCAGGGATAACCGTTGGTTGATGCCGAAAGATTTTGCCGACTATGTTTGGACTAAATTTAATTATACTGTTCCAAAGTCTGGATTATACCAAATAGACCTAGTTCATCCCTATGTTCCAAATGACGCAAATCCGTCTTACCGTATTTCCATACTAGATAAACATGACCATGGTATCGTTTCGAAGCGATTATTCATCAATGAGCAATACAAGGATGATTATGAAATCGTAACTCCTGTAACTCTAGCTTATTTATCAGAGGGAAATCACACAGGATATATTGGCGGCAGATTTTTTGTTGGATTTAGTAACATTATTTTCTCACCCTTGTCTGAAGATGATCCACTTCCTGAAATCCTTCAGGAGGAAGCAAGAGTTGACGATTTAAAATATGCATCTATTAATCCAACAATTCAAGTATTTGCTGGTTCAAGAACAGATGATGGAATGGATTATAAAACTTTTCATAGACCTGTTGAGGTGACAGCTTCTCATGGGCAAAATCAGACTTTTGAGTTTACAGGTAGGCTTGAAAACCTCCCGATCCCTCAGTCTAGTGATGATGTTAGTGGAGAACTTGCTAATATTTTTACAATTGGTCTATGGAATAATCACCTCGTTAAAGAAAGCAGCCTTAAGGGTCCTCCATTACTAATTAAATCAGTAGAATTTGAGGCTCCATACTTTCCTATTTGGCCTCCTAAAAGTCATAAATCAATATTTTTTGATTCCCCAAATGAATCAAATTTGGATATATATGCTGAGGAAGTTATATCTAGATTCATGGAGCGCGCATTTAGAAGGCCACTAAATCAAGGCGAGCTTGATAGGTATTTAAGTTTTTGGAAAAGTATTAAAGATGATTTTTATAATTTTCAAGACAGCATTAAAGAAGTTCTTGTAGCAGTGCTTTGTTCTCCAAACTTCATCTATCTATTTGAAACTGAGAATCAAGAATTAGAAGAAACCAGTAATCAACATTACTTGGCATCACGACTTTCATATTTTCTTTGGAACTCTCCACCTGATAAGACCTTGACATCCCTTGCTAATAAAGGTAGATTACAGAAAAAATTACCTGATCAAATTGACAGAATGATTAATAGCCCTAAAATAGAGCAATTGGTTAAAACTTTTGCAGATGAATGGCTTCGCTTGGATAGATATAAAACCATGGATATAGATGTCGAAAGGTATGAGGATTTTACTCGATTTGTTCAGGAGGACATGCTGAACGAAACATATAGCTTTGTTCACTACGTCTTAAAAAAGGACATGAGTATCATGAATTTTATTGATTCAGATTTTGCTATGCTAAATCAAAATCTCGCTGAATTTTATGGTATTAAGGGAGTTAAGGGGAATAAATTCAGGCCTGTAAAATTATCTGAAAGACATAAAAGAGGGGGATTGCTTTCCCAAGGATCTTTTCTCAGTGGTCATTCAGATGGTGTTCAAGCTCATACTATCAAAAGAGCTGTTTGGTTAAAAGAAAAAATACTTGGTGAACACCCACCACCTCCTCCACCAAATGTTCCCGAAATTGATCCAGATACCCCAGGCTTTGAAAATTTATCTTTAAAAGAACAACTTTTTTTACATAGAAATAAGGTCTCCTGCATGGATTGTCATCGTAAAATAGATCCTTTTGGCGTTGTCTTTGAAAACTATGATGCTGTTGGGAGGTTTCAATTATCTTTTAATGAAAAATTGATTGATGCAAAGTCAGAGTTACCAGATGGAACTGAAGTGGAAGGTATAGAGGGAATTAAGAACTATATTTTAGATTTAAAAAAGGATAATTTCACAAAATCATTGGTAAAAAATTTATTTACATATGCATTAGGCCGAGATGTAAATTTTGCAGATGAAAAAGAAATTAATAATATTGTAGAAGAAGTTAAGGATGATGATTATAGATTTAGAACGATAATCGAACAAATAGTCTTGAGTCCCTCTTTTTATAAAAAAGAAGAAAGTTGGTTTAATAAATTAGTTGGTGGATGAGTAAAAAATCGTGGCATATTGACCGAAGGACCTTTCTCAGGGGGCTTGGAGTAACCTGTATGCTACCATACCTTGAAGGAATGGCAATGACCACTGTTTCAAGGTTTACAGAGCCTTTAACTCCAAAACGACTTTGTTTCTTATATTTTCCTAATGGTGTTGGACTTCCCCCTGAAGATAGCATCTATCACAAAGAGTGGAGTTGGTTTCCAAAAGTTGAGGGTAATAAATATAAATTGACTAAGTCTCTCTCACCATTGTCTCCGCATCGAAGTGATATGTCAATTTTGGGTGGCTTAAGCCATCCGTTTAGTCGTAATGTATTAGGTCATATGGCCGGTGATTCTTTTCTTACTGGGGGGGATCTACGCGGTGTGTATAAAAATAGTATTTCAGTTGATCAGCTTGCTGCCATGGAATTAAGTAAATATACCCGTTTTCCATCACTCACCCTATCCACTGATGGTGGTGTAGGTTACAAATCCAGAACATCTACACTCTCATTTAATTCCTCAGGAAAACCAATTCCCTCCGAACATCGTTTGAGAGAAATTTTTGAGCGTTATTTTTCTCCAAATGGAAACTCAACAACTAAAGAAAGAAGAAAAAGTATTAATCAGGGAAAAAAGATCGTTGATCTTGTTCTTGAAGATAGTAGAAGTCTAAAAAATCGTCTAGGTTCAAACGATAAGGATAAAATAGAAGAGTATTTATCATCACTCAATGAGATAGAAAAACAGTTGAATAGAAATGAAAAGTGGTTAGAGGTTCCCATGAAAGATTTCGATTCAAGTTTAATTAATCTCGATTTAGATCCAACTACTGCCCCGAAAGACTATGTTCGATCGATGTTAGATATAATTGTCCTTGGATTTCAAACTGATGCCACTAGGGTAATATCATATATGATGGCTCGCGAAGACGGTATGGGCTTTGGTGATAATTTCCCAAAAATCGCTTTGGGACTTAAAGGGCACCATACTATTTCACACGATAAAACAACCGGACATTGGGCTGAATGGGGACGATTAGATAGATGGTATGCGGAACAATTTTCCTATTTCATTGATAAAATGAAAAAAACTAAGGATATTCACGGTTCATTGCTTGATAACACATTAATACTTTATGGAAGTTCTCAAAGCACTAATCACAATGCTAGAAATTGCCCTCTTATCTTAGCAGGTGGATCAAATTTTGATGTGAAACATGGTGTATTTAAAAAGTTTGATGAAAAAGATGAAAGATTATCTAATCTTTTTGTGAGTATGCTTAATAAAATTGATATAAAAACTGAGAGTTTCTCGGATAGTACCCGAAAACTATCAACTTCTATTTTGTAATAAATTTAACTCAGTTTTTTGGTTTGAAATAAGTGAGCACAGCCAAACCAAACATAACAATATCCAATGCAAAGTCCTGAATACCCATATTAGTCATGGGGGAAACCGACATACAATAAAAGGCTATAAAAAGGGGGATGTATGCAATAATAATAGCTAATAAAAGTTTTTTTGCATTTTCAATTCCGGTATTTCTACTAAATAGTAACATAAGACCAATCATTAGAAAGGCAGGTGAAATGGCATATTGAAACATCAAAGCTAATTGAGTAGCCTCATCTCCGATATTAAACATCATTTCAATGGCAGGTTTAGCAAAAGCGCTATATAGTATAGCCTGTAATACTTGAAGAGTACCAATTATAGTTAGCGTTATTTTTGTTTTCATTTTCAGGTGGTTTTTTTAATTCCTCAGTTTTTCATTAATTGAACAGGTTGTTAAGATGATGAGAGAGTATATTAGTTAGCCCTATTTTTTGGTTTTTTATTTGGAATCCTACCAAAATTACCAGAACCATCATAATCAATGGTGTCTGTTTCAACTCGATTAGGTTTATCCTCTTTTATTTCTTTTGAATTAAATAAAATCCCGAGAAGGAATATCATGAAGACAATAAGTCCAAAAATGAAAATTCCAGATAGACTCATTACTTATAAATTTGCTTAATGTATGCCCCTGCAGCTAAAATGGAAGGAACCCAAATACCAACGTATAGTCCCTCTTGTTGCTGGCCATTAAACCAAAGGTAAACCGAGAAAAGAAAGCTAATAAATGCAGCAAGTAAAATACAATAGTCAGATTTTTTCATCATGAATTTTGATTTAAAATAAATCCTATAAAAAAGTATTTATAGTTATTCAACTGATTTATTAACTCTGAAGAATTCTTCATCCGAGTCAATCCAAGAAAAATCACTGGTGGCTTTTTTTGTAATTGGATTATAAAAAATTTCTAAATACTTAAGTCTTTTAATGCTTTTCACTTTCACTTGAGCAATGAATACATGGTAGTGATATTTATCAAAAGGACTTAAAAAAGTTGCGTAGGAGTCCCATATGATATTTCTTGTGTACTCTACATTGTTGTAATTACTTTTAACAAAACTTCTAATAGTTTTATTTATCTCAACTACGTTGAGGGGAATAATTTCGCCCTCTTTAAGGTTTTTAGTTTCCATAACATCTAAAAAACCTTGATGTTCAGATATAAAATCGTCTAAGGTTGCTTTTTGTTCTAAGTTACCAATTCCTAAATCAATTAAATCTGGTTTTTTCTTTTGATTCTCCTCTTTATCACCAGATAAATAAAATTCTTCATCCTCCTCTATCCACTCATAATCGCCAAGGACCTCGCCGTTATAGGGATTGAAATTTACTTCAACATATTTTAAACGATCAATATCATTAACTTTTACCTGGGCAATGAATGTGTGATAGTGATATCTATTAGAGGGGCTCAAAAAGGTAGTATAAGAATCCCAGATGATATTTCTTGTATATTCTACTATTTCAGGATACTTTTCCTCTACAAAAAATCTAATTTTTTTATTAATTTCCTTTATGTTAATTGGGGTAATTTCTCCAACTTCATTCTCTTCAAATCCACTATGCTCAATAATAAAATCCTCAATTTTGATTATATCTTGACTATAAACAGATAGATTAAAAACAAAAATTAGGGGCGCAACTGCTAAAAACTTTTTTAACATGATAGATAATTTTTTACTAAAGATAATAAATATCAAATTCAATAAAATTTTGATGAAGAAAATTAAATTTCAAGTGGATTCTTGAATAATGATAATTAGAAATTCATAGAGAAAAATTATACATTGATTTAAAATCTTTTCTTAGGTTGAAAAAAATCTAAATAAGTCATTACCATTAGCATATATAACCAGAGCCATAAGAAGAAAGAATCCAGCAATTTGAGCATATTCCATAAATTTATCATTCGGTTTTCTACCAGATACCATTTCATAAATCAAAAACATGACATGTCCTCCATCCAATGCTGGGATTGGTAATAAGTTCATGAATGCTAAAATTATGGAAATAAAAGCCGTACTTGCCCAAAACCCTTTCCAATTCCAAGTATCAGGAAAAAGACTTCCAATAGCACCGAAACCGCCTAGTTGAGAAGCTCCTTTTTTGGTAAAAACGTACTTAAATTGAGCTACATAATCATATAATGTCCAATATCCGTAGCTAAAACCCTCTACTATACTTTGGCTAAACGACAATTCAACTTGATCTAATTTTATTACATTCCTTGGCATTACTCCCATTTTTCCATTGCCGTCAAGTCTCATGCTTAAAGTGTCAATTGACATATCATTCACAACAATATAATTGACCACTTGATTAGCATTATCATTATTGAACTTACTAAGATCCATCCAATCATCTATTGTTACGCCATTTGCTGAAATGATTTTATCTCCTGTTTTAATACCAGCTTGACCGGCTGGTTTATTTGCCAAAACACTGTCGACAATTGCAGGTGATCTAGGGTATAAAATACTTAACTCACCAGATTCAAACATTCTATTACCAATATTTTCGGGGATAGGGATTATAACTTTGCTTTGGTTAGCTCTTTCAACTACAACTTCTTTTACACCTCTAATAAGTAACATTTTATTGATATCTAAAGCAATATCTAATTGTTTCCCATCGACTAAAAGAATTTGATCTCCTTCTTCAAAACCAATTTCTTTTGCCAATGATGATACTCCCAATCCCATTGGAAGTGAACTGTTTGGAAGCATATTTTTCCCCCAAACAAATAAAATCATCATGTAGATTAAGAAACCTAAAAATAGATTTACAGTAACACCTCCTAGCATAATAATTAACCTTTGCCATGCAGGTTTGCTTCTAAATTCCCATTCCTTAGGAGCCTCTTGCATTTGTTTAGTATCCATGCTCTCATCGATCATCCCAGAGATTTTAACGTATCCTCCTAATGGCAACCAACCAATTCCATAAACTGTATCGCCTACCTTCTTTTTAAATAATGCAAATTTTACATCGAAGAATAAAAAGAACTTTTCAACTCTTGTCTTAAATATCTTGGCTGGAATAAAATGTCCAAGTTCGTGCAAAATGATTAAAAAAGATAAACTTAGTAGCAATTGAATGCCTTTAAGCAAAAAGGGTTCCATAGTATTCATAATTTTTGGAGACCAAAAATACCAATTTTTAATAGACTTTTTGACGAAATTAAATTAAAAACTAAAGGAGTCGTTTTTTTTCATTTTTTAATCGATTATCTTTGATGTCAATGGATATATTTTCAAAATATAGGCGGTTTTTTATTTTACTTGGATTAGTTTCTTTAATCATAATATTGCTTTTCTATGAAGCACTTTTACCTCCCAAAAAACTACCTGTATTTCAACCTGCAATGGTAAATTTTGAATTGGTGGATAGTACGATGCAACATGTTAAAAAATTTCACCGAGTTGCAGAGTTTGAGTTGATTAATCAAAATGGGAAAACTATAACCCACGAAAATTTTAGAGGTAAAATATATATAGCGGATTTTTTTTTTACAACTTGTCCGACTATCTGTATAGCTATGACAGATAATATGTTGAAAATTCAAAAAGAAGTCCAAAATAACCCTAATATACTTTTGATTTCTCACTCTGTTACCCCAAAAATTGATTCGGTCTCTCAATTAAAAAAATATGCAATTGAGAAAGGTGTAATCGACAATAAATGGCACTTGGTTACAGGAGATAAAAAAGAAATTTATGAGCTTGCTAGAAAATCTTATCTAGCAGTAAAGGATGAGGGAGATGGAGGGCCCTTTGATATGATTCATACAGAGAATTTTATTTTAGTTGATCCAGATAAGAGGATTCGTGGGTTTTATGATGGTACTGACCTAAAGGAAATCGATAGGTTACTTTTAGAATTAGATATTTTAAGCTCCGAATACTTTAATAATTAATTTTTATGATTATATATATGAATAATTTTAACATTTTTAAGAGTTCACTATCCATGTTTTTAATAATTTTTTCTTCAATTCTTAATTCTCAAGAATTGGTTATTGGTGTGGAAAGACTCAAACCAGGAATCGCAATAGTTTTTGAGGGAGCAATTAAAGATAAAATATATCCAACCAATATTAATCTTGATATCAATGATACAGATGTTCATATCGAAGCTAGGATAAATTGGGACAGTAATGCTACCCCCTCGGGGTCTCCAATGGGTGGATTTATTCCATATTTAAATGTAAAAGCAAAAATTACAAATCAGAAAACTGGTCTTAACATTTTAGTTGACCTTATTCCACACATTAATTTAAGTGACAATTTTCACTATGCGAGAAATATTTCTTTGCCAGGAAATATTGATGATTTATACAATATTGAATTTATAATTAAACCCCCTAAAAAAATTGATTTATCATTTCATAATGATTGGTTAAAAAAATATGGTGATAGATTGATCGATGAGCAAAATTTTAAATACAGTAATATCAATTTTTATGAGGTAGCTAAAGCGACTAGAAGCTAAATATATGTTCTCATTATCCGTTATTTTTTAAGCTTTCTTTAGTAAAAAAGTCACCTTGAAGACATTAAAAATTCAATCTCATCTGGATCTTTTGGTATATTTTTAGTCAAATTAATAGGCCCACCTTTTTCTTGAACGACAATATCCTCCTCGATTCTTATTCCAAAACTTTCTTCAGGAATATAAATACCAGGCTCTACTGATAAGACCATATTAGGCTCTATTGGTTCTTCAATCAATCCATAGTCATGTGTGTCTAATCCTAAATGGTGTGAGGTACCATGCATATAATATTTTTTATAAGCTGGATTTTTTTTGTCTTTAATATTTAAATCTTTCTTGTCTAACAAGCCCAAATCAATTAATGCCGAGGACATGATTTTACCTACTTCCTGATTATATTCCTTAATGAGCGTTCCCGGCACTAATAGTTTCATTGATTCCTCTCCAATTTTTCGGACTGCATCATAAACCCTTCTTTGACGAGGGGTGAATTTCCCTGAAACAGGAATGGTTCGGGTCATATCACTAGCATAATTTCCATATTCTGCTCCAACATCTATAAGGATTAGGTCACCTGATTGGCATTTAGAATTGTTTTGTGTGTAATGCAACACATTGCTGTTTTGCCCTGA
The DNA here is from genome assembly GCA_902515395.1 of uncultured Bacteroidota bacterium. GTDB lineage: Bacteria > Bacteroidota > Bacteroidia > Flavobacteriales > Flavobacteriaceae > UBA8316. The sequence continues at coordinate 92,050 of CABXUL010000001.1, forward strand.
GGCAATTATAGGAGAGTAAGCGAAACCTTTAGAACGGTTTTTTATAAATTCATATACAAATTCTGCCTCAATTTCGTATTCCCAAACCCCAGGCTTAACAAAATCTAAAACTCTTCTAAACCCTTTTTCAGTAATATTAACAGCTTGCTGAATTTGGCATATTTCTTCTTTATGTTTTAAAGACCTCAGCCTTTGTAAAATAAAATTACTTTTTTCATGTTGGTGGGTTGGATATTTTTTCTTTGCCCATTCAATAAAACGATCCTCTCTGGTTTGCGTTTCTATATTAGCGCGATAATGCTCGTTAGTATTAAAGTAGATAGATTTAGCCTCTTTTGTTAACTGATTAAATAATGAATTAAAATCATCTGTCCACAAAACAGTTTGGATACCAGATATATTAGTCGCTTCTTTTTGGGATAGTTTTGCACCTTCCCAAACCGCAATATGATTATTTGTTTTTTTAACAAACAATACTTCTCTGTGATTAGAATTTTTTGCATCTGGGAATAACAAAAGAACACTCTCTTCTTGATCAATGCCACTGAGATAAAAGATATCTCTATGTTGCTGGAAGGGCATTTTACTGTCTGCACTGATTGGATAAATGTCATTAGAATTAAAAACAGCTAATCCCCCTTGAGAAATAGCATCCATAAATCTAGCCCTGTTACTTCTATAGAAACTTGAGCTAAGGGGTATGTATCGCATATTTATGTGTAATTAAAATAGATATATGAATTTAGAAAATTAATTTAATTATCTAATCTATAATTAAGTATCTATTGGATTGGCTCAGAAAATATTGTGTTTTAGTTTTTTCTATTCGATGTTTATGGAGTAATTTTGCCATAATACAATATCTAGATGATTAAAACTTCGATAGCCAGAAAAGTAGCTATGGCACTTTCAGGACTGTTTTTAATACTTTTTTTAGGACAGCATTTCACTATCAATATTACTTCTGTTTTTAGTGAAAAAACTTTCAACATGCTTTCTCATTTTATGGGAAATAACCCTCTGGTTCAGTTTATCTTACAGCCAATATTAATTTTTGGTGTGATTTTCCATTTTATTATGGGATTTGTTTTACAAATAAAAAACACAAAAGCTCGAAAGCAGAATTATGAATCATTTAAAGGTAATTCAAATTCAAGTTGGATATCACGAAACATGATCCTCTCTGGAATTGTTATACTTTCTTTTCTTGGCCTACATTTTTATGACTTTTGGGTCCCTGAAATTAACTATAAATACGTTGAATTTTTACCTAATGATCCAGACCGTTATTATATAGAATTGGTTCATAAGTTTCATAGCCCTATTAGAGTATTAATATATTGTTTGTCATTTGTTTTTTTAGGATTGCATCTTCTCCATGGATTTTCATCATCATTCCAGTCTGTTGGCATGAATAATAAATATACGAATGGAATTAAATTTCTAACGGTAGCTTTCTCAATATTTGTACCCGTAGGGTTCATTTTCATTGCAATTTTTCATCACTTAAATGTAGTTAACTAACAACCGAAATGTACCTCAAATGTACCTCAAATAAATTTTTTAGCTTAACAGTGTACCTTACAAAAATTGTGTACCTTTGTTTATAAGATAGATTATGAAACTAAATAAAGTTAAAATAAGATATAGAAAAAATTCCAATGGAACTACTTCTATTAGGCTTAACTACTTCGGTGGATACTCATATGAAAATGGCATTAAAAAAGCTTTGAGGTTAATTAGGACTTTACCTGATCATTTGATCACTAATCCTAATACAGAAAAAGATAAATTAAAAAATATTCATTTAAAAGAACAAGCTCTTATTATCGCATCCGATTGGGAAAAAAATCTGTTGTTAAAAAAAAATGAATCATCATTTAAAAAGAATAATTTCTTTTCAAATCTAAACTCCAAAATACCTGATGGACCTCTTGCTGATAAATGGACAAATCATAAGAGTAAAATTAATCTAGTCAGCCCTGCTAATAAACGTTCAATTGATATAATTGTTGTTGGAACAGGACTTGCAGGAGCATCTGCTTCTGCGACTTTAGCTGAATTAGGATATAATGTAAAAACATTTTGTTTTCAGGATTCACCCCGTCGTGCACACTCGATTGCTGCGCAGGGAGGAATCAATGCTGCCAAAAACTATCAGGGAGATGGTGATTCAACTTATCGTCTATTTTATGATACTATTAAAGGTGGGGATTATCGCTCACGAGAGGCAAATGTTTACAGATTGGCTGAAGTTTCTACTAATATAATTGATCAATGTGTTGCTCAGGGGGTTCCTTTTGCTAGAGATTATGGAGGGTTACTTGATAATCGATCTTTTGGAGGGGTTTTGGTTTCTAGAACTTTTTACGCCAAAGGCCAGACTGGTCAGCAACTTTTATTGGGAGCTTATTCAGCAATGAATAGGCAAATAGCCCGAGGGAAAATAAAAATGTACAACCGTCATGAAATGATGGATTTAGTCCTCGTTAATGGCAAAGCAAGAGGAATTATCGCCAGAAATTTAGTTAATGGTGAAATAGAAAGGCATAGTGCTCACGCTGTTGTTATTGCCTCTGGAGGTTATGGAAATGTTTTCTTTCTTTCGACCAATGCCATGGGGAGTAATGTTTCTGCTTCATGGAAAATTCACAAACGTGGTGCTCACTTTTGCAACCCTTGTTATACTCAGATCCATCCAACTTGTATTCCTGTCTCAGGTGAGCATCAGTCTAAATTAACTCTAATGTCTGAGTCATTAAGAAATGATGGCAGAATTTGGGTTCCTAAGAAGCTTGAAGATGTTAAGGCAATTAAGTCTGGAGAATTAAAACCAACAGATTTAAATGAGAATGACAGAGACTATTATTTAGAGCGCCGATACCCTGCTTTTGGAAATTTAGTTCCTCGAGATGTTGCTTCAAGAGCTGCAAAAGAACGGTGTGATGCTGGATTTGGTGTAAATAAGACTGGAGAGGCTGTATACTTAGATTTTGCTGCTGCAATTACTCGTTACGGAAAAGAACAAGCTCTAGTTAAAGGACAAGATGAAAATGATCCCATATTAGTGAAAAAACTTGGTCAGGAAGTTGTTCGCGCAAAGTATGGGAATCTTTTTCAGATGTACGAAAAAATTGTTGATCAAAACCCCTATGAAACTCCTATGATGATATATCCAGCAGTTCATTATACCATGGGAGGTGTTTGGGTTGATTATAATTTAATGACAAGTATTCCTGGATGCTATGCTATTGGAGAGGCAAATTTTTCCGACCACGGTGCTAATAGATTAGGTGCATCAGCATTAATGCAGGGACTGGCTGATGGATATTTTGTTCTTCCATACACAATTGGCGATTATCTTTCCGATGATATTAGAACTGGACCTATTTCAACTGATACGCCTGAATTTGAATCTGCTGAAAAAGAAGTTAAAAATCGTATAGATTCTTTAATTAACAATAAAGGAAAAAATTCAGTTGATTTTTATCACAAAAAATTAGGTAAAATCATGTGGGATAAATGCGGGATGTCGAGAAATACTAAAGGATTAAAAGAGGCAATGATTGAAATTAAAAAATTGAGAGAAGATTTTTATAAGAACGTTAGCGTTCCTGGATCTTCAAGTGAGTTTAATGAGCAACTTGCCAAAGCTGGCCGTGTTGCTGATTTTTTAGAATTAGGAGAATTATTCGCCAAAGATGCTTTAGAGAGAACCGAGTCTTGTGGAGGTCACTTCAGAGAAGAATCTCAAACACCGGAAGGAGAGGCTCTTAGAGACGATAAGAATTTTAGTTTCTCCTCCGCTTGGGAATATAATGGTGAGCCTTCAAAAGCCAAGTTACATAAAGAGCAACTTAAATTTGAAGCAATAGAGGTTAAAACACGGTCTTATAAATAAAATTAATATGGATCTTACACTTAAAATATGGCGTCAAGCCAATGTTGATGAGGATGGAAAAATAGTAAATTATTCCATTTCAGACGTTTCTCCGGATATGTCTTTCTTGGAGATGATGGACATGCATAATGAGCAGCTAATTAACAAGGGAGAAGACCCTGTCGCTTTTGATCATGACTGTCGAGAGGGAATTTGTGGAATGTGCTCAATGTTTATTAATGGTGAAGCACACGGACCGGACCGACTTGTAACGACTTGTCAGCTTCATATGCGAAAATTTAAGGATGGTGATACTATCGTAATTGAGCCATTTAGAGCAAATGCGTTTCCTGTAATTAAGGATTTAGCAGTAGATAGATCTGCTTTTGATAGAATTCAACAGGCAGGTGGTTTTATAAGTGTTAATACCTCAGGGAATACACAGGATGCTAACGCTATTCCCATTGAGAAACATGACGCTGATAAGGCTTTTGATGCTGCAACTTGTATAGGGTGTGGTGCTTGTGTAGCAAGTTGTAAAAATGCTTCTGCAATGCTCTTTGTTTCCGCTAAAGTATCACAATATTCTCTTTTACCCCAAGGAAAAGTTGAGGCTACAGATCGAGTTTTGAACATGGTGAAGCAAATGGATGAAGAGGGGTTTGGAAATTGTACCAATACTGGGGCATGTGAGGTTGAGTGCCCCAAAGGAATTTCACTTGAAAATGTTGCTAGAATGAATAGTGAGTATTTATATGCTAGCTTAAAAGGGTAAAATTGTATTTTAATTTTTATACATTCTAGAACTGAATCCCAATACCCACATAGTGAATACCTGAATTAACAAACCCTATATCTGCTATACTACTAGTATACTGATATGAAAATTTCATTTTTTTATAGTTTAAACCAGCGATTGGAGTAAAGTGCTTATAGTTGTCGTGTACCATTTCCGATCCATTATTATATGCTAACCTTATCTTGTTTTGCCTATATGAGGAACCTAACCACAATCTTCCTTCTTTGATTAATCGATAAATTTTAAAATTTAAGTCTACACTATTATCTAGAGTTTTTTCCTCATACTGCATGAGAAGGGATGGCTCGAAATTCCAACCAGAATCTGTATAAATCTCATACTGAATAGACCCAATAAAAATCTTATTACTTTTAATATTATAGTTAATTTCTTGATCTATATTTTTCTGATTTGAAGGTGTAACTGAGATATTATGTATTGAAAACTGAATGGAAAATCGAGTAGAAACGTAGGCAATGCTGGCATCGAATGAGGTAAATTGTTTTTGATTCAAATTTTGAGTTACCAAAGGATCTGATGTGGGTCTTTTCCAACTACTTTGGTCCAAACCAGTTCCAGAAAACCCAATATTTAAACCAAAGGATAACTCTTGAATATTATCATTCTTTGTAGGAAAGGACCTTCGAGTATTCCAGAATTCATCATTGAAAAAAATCCTGTAGCAATAGGTGAAATTATACTTATAATGGGTGTGATAACCATTTATATCACTTACTCCTGAAAATCCAAGTGTGGTATTAGCTGAAGATTTGTATTCTAATGTAAGCATTTGTGTAGAGGGTCGATTGGCCATGCCGAACCACTGTTGTCTAGTACCAAAATCTATTCTAATACCATTGAGATTTACCCCCGCCATAGCAGGATGAATGCGATAATAGTTTTCAGCTAAATACTCGTTAAAGTAGAGTGGATTCATTTGTCCGCTTACCAAAATAAAAAAACTGAAAAAGAAAAAAAATAAATACCGTTTCAGCATACTTTAAAGATTTCTTAAAAGGCTAAAATGACCACTGTGTCTTCTTCCATCTTCAAAAAATACCCTGAACCAATAATCGTCTTGTGGCAATTGACCACCATTAAAAGTTCCATCCCACCCCTTTTGAGATGGTTCAATATATAGTAGTAGCTGTCCAAACCTATTATAAATGTAAATCCTACTTTTGGGCTGAAAATTTTCATTAACTCCAAGAATATGCCAATAGTCATTCAGCCCATCTCCGTTTGGACTGAAATACTTCATGTGACCCAATAACGATACTTCAATTTCAGCGATACCACAACTGTTTTTATCCCTTATAAACAGTTTACTTATTCCAGGGTATACTTGATCAAAATAAGGGCTGTCTTGGTAAGGGCCAAATTGATCATTTATTGAAAACTCATAATCTCCTAGGCCAAGATTTTGAGTTAAAACTTCAATAGTCCCTGTATCCCCTACTAAATCAACGACGACCAATTCTGATTGGGTTATACTAGCAATTTGTGAGGGAGTAATTTTAAATTCAGCAGACCTTGAACATAGCGTTCCATCTATAGTAGTAGCAGTAACCCGATAATCTCCTCCCTCACTAATCAATATAGTTGAAGTTTCCTCGGGAATATTTTTTGGAAACGGTTTGCCATTTAACTTCCAAGTATAGCTATAATTCCTTTCATCGGTTGATCTTACACCAACAGGAATAGGATCTAGATTTAAGCAAACAATTTTAGTATCATCAGCTCTTTCAAATTCAGGTAGTGGATTTACCCTTAGTGAAGCCACTTTTTTTACACCCAAACAGCTGATTTGATTTAGATTCAGATTATCAATTCTAGCCCATATATTCTCCAAATAAGGGGTCCTCATCAGGTATTTATTTTCCAAATCAAAAGAAACCTTATTTTGAGCAGTAAATGCCTCATCTTCAGACTTGTAGTAGGTAATTTTAATACGCTGGTTTTGAAATTTGACATCTGAATTAATAATTGATCTATCGAGATTGTCAAAAATTGATTTATCCCATTTTTCCAATCCATTCCCCCAACTTTTTATTACAGATTCGCAAGTTTCATGATTGGCAAATATGTCATCTTCAATTTCACTAGCACTAACTTTTAAAAGGATTGAAGTGTAATCAAAACAATTACTTGGGGTATTAACTTTTACATAAATCTTTTGCTCGAAGGCGATATTTTGATAATTCGTTGGGTTATTAATCTTTGAACTCAATGAGAAATTTTTATCAGTATAATATTCAAAAATTTCATTTTCATAATACTTAGATAAACTACTTTCAAATTCAGTCAAATTAAATATAGTAATTCCATCATTTGAGTTATCCTGATCACACTGTTCAATTGATAGCATTGGGGTTAGAATAATTGGATAAGGATAAATTGTAGCTGTAATGGGAATCCTCTCTGATTGAGCGCAATCTTCAGGATATATGTCTAGCCAAAACGTAGTAGAGCTCACTAACTTTGTGTCATAACTAAATCCTATGTTAAGTAAATTACCACCTGTTATAGTGTCGAACCATCTAACATCATTAATATTGGTATCAACTTCCATATTAACTATGTCACCTTCGCAGGCTACAATATTTTCAATATTTTGGATTCTAGGCATTATTAGTTTAGTGCTTGTAGAAATCTTTAAAACTGGGTCACCTGGCATTCCCCCGTATTCCACTAAATACCCCTTTGCTTGATATGCTCCGCTGGATTGTGTTTGATTTGGTAAATCATTCCAAGAACCAGAAATACCAATTGAATTATCAGTTATATGCGCATAATCTTCTCCCTGACAGCAGTTGTTTGGCTCATTATTATTCCAATGGGCAAAATTAGGGGTGGATCCGTTTATATTTCCATTCCAAAAAACTGTTCCTTTTTCAGGACCAGAGGCCCATTTCCACACCCCTTCTTCTTCCTCATCAGTTCCACCTATCCACCCAGCTCCAGCACTTAATTCTCCAGCTAATTGTGATTCGTCTGAGGACATAATGGTTACCAAATACCCTTTTATTCCATAATAATCTTTATTTTCTGCGGCAGTCTTTGCTTCAGTCCAAGTAATATTTAAATCTGAAATAAATTGATAATAGTGTCCAGTAGAAGGTAAATAATTCGCATTTCCAAGCGAAATTGATATAGATTTATCAATAGTTGGATTAGGGGAGCTAGTGTAAAAACTAACGGACTTTACCGCTTCAACTAAATCTAAATAGGGAATGTCAACTCCACCAATTCCTGTTAAGGTTAGTTTAGCTTCATTAATTGACCAGCTTGAATTAATTTTATTTGCATCTCCTTTAAAAATTAGCTGATCTCTATTTCGATCATACCCTGATGAAATTTGAATATAGATAGCTTTTGCAGAATCTTCACCGTTATTTTGAATAGTAAAATTAGTAACAATGGGTTGTTCACTTCTGGGACAATAAAATTGAGACTCATTAGCACTTAATTCTGGGGCACTATTACTTTGAGAATGTAACTGGTGAAAAAGAATCCAGAATATATAAAATAATAATAATTTTTTTTTTTCTTCCAATGAAATCAATTTCCTACTTATCTAAATTTTTTGGGGTTATTCAGAGTTTAAAAGTAGAAAAAAAGAAAGATAATACGGTTAGAAGAATTTTTTAAAAAAACCCCAGCTTAGCTGAGGTTTTTTGTTGGCCTACTAGGGCTCGAACCTAGACTCTTCTGAACCAAAATCAGACGTGTTACCAGTTACACCATAGGCCATAAATAATATTTTGCAAATTTATATTAAACTTTTTTGATGCCAAATAAATCCTTTCAAAATCTCGTAAACAATTCAATACTAAGTAAGGTCATTTTTTTTATAATTCATACATTCGTGATTCAAAATCAAACTGTCCGTGAACACTTTTAAACTTTGGAATCGTTCTTTTGGCTGGGGGATATTTGTTATTGCCCTTTTTACCTATGGTTTCACTGTAGAACCTACAGCTAGTTTTTGGGATGCAGGCGAATATATAGCTACCTCTGCGAAACTTCAAGTTGGTCACCCTCCTGGAGCCCCTCTTTTTCAGATGATGGGTGCTTTCTTTGCTATGTTTGCCACCTCTCCTGAAAAGGTTGCTCTAATGGTTAACTTTATGTCTGTTTTCTCCAGTGCATTTACCATTCTTTTTTTGTTTTGGACACTAACGTTACTGCTAAAAAAACTTCCTGCTTTCAAGATATTAGAAACGACAAATCAGCGAATTACTTTTTTTGGAAGTGCCTCAGTTGGAGCATTATCATTTTGTTTTTCCGATAGCTTTTGGTTTAATGCAGTTGAAGCAGAGGTATATGCTATGGCTACGTTTATACTTTCTTTAATATTTTGGCTTGCCTTACGTTGGGAACAAGATATGCATCAGCCACGTGGAGATCGATGGTTATTGCTAATTTCATTTATTATCGGTTTATCCTTTGGGGTTCACTTTATGGGACTACTTACGATCCCTGCATTGGGAATGATTTATTTTTTTAAGAATACTCAAAGTATCAATTTTAAAAACTTTTTGATAGCCAACATAATATCCGTAGCCATATTATTATTTATTTTTAAATTATTACTTCCTACCACGCTAGCTTTTTTTGGAAAATCCGAGGTGTTTTTTGTAAATAACATTGGCTTGCCTTTTAATTCTGGAACAATTATAGCAGGAATTTGTTTTTTATTATTCTTTTTTTACTCTCTACGCATCACAGAAAAAAAGAAATGGATAAACCTTAACACAATTACCTTATGTATACTATTTGTACTGGTAGGGTTCTCCTCCTGGTTAATGATCCCCATTAGAGCAAATGCCAATACCGTAATCAACGAAAACGCCCCAACAGACGCCAGGGCTTTATTAGCTTATTACAATCTAGAGCAATATCCTGAAACTCATCTATTTTATGGGCCACTTTTCTCGGACGTTTATGCAGGACAGGATGAAACAGAGCCTTATTTTGATGATAAGCCCAAATACGAAAGGGATTATAAAAAAGGGAAATATATAATTGTTAATCACTGGGAAAATGCTAGGATTAATTCTAACAGCAATCATCGGGGATTTTTGCCTAGACTTTGGAGCTCAGAACATGCTGGAAACTACATGAATTTTACTGGACCACTCGAGTTTGCAATTGCCCCAGAGTACCGTTCAAATCAAATGCTTGTGAGTCGAGTGAATGACTTTAGAAATGAAATTCGAGAGGGAATGGTTTCAGGGGATGATTATCATAAATTTTTTAGAACATTATCGCCTTATTTGGAAATTCAAAAACCCAGTTTTTGGAGTTCCCTACAGTTTTTATTTCAATACCAAATTGGCTATATGTATTGGCGGTATTTTATGTGGAATTATACTGGAAGGCAGAACGACATTGCCGGAACATATGACACTTTGAATGGAAATTGGATTAGTGGGATTAATTTATTTGACAGTTTACGCCTGGGAAATCAATCTGAGATTTCCGAAGATGCAAAAAATAACAAAGCTCGAAACACCTATTTCTTTTTACCTTTTTTATTGGGATTAATAGGCTTATATTTTCTATATCAACAAGATCCGAAACGTTTTTGGGTGCTCTTACTTTTTTTCCTTTTTACAGGATTAGCACTGAAAATTTATTTAAACGAACGTCCTTTTGAACCGAGAGAAAGAGATTATGCTTTGGTTGGTTCTTTTTACGTATTTGCCATTTGGATTGGGATGGGTGTTTTTGCACTTGCACATAAAATAAAATTAATCATCAAATCCAATGTGGCGCCATTGACCATCGTCATTTTATGCCTATTTGTGCCACTTTTAATGGCCTACCAAAATTGGGATGATCACGACAGGTCAGGCCGATATACAGCTCAATCTATGGCAAAGTCATATCTAGAGTCAATTCAAGAGGATGCAGGAGCCATGATCTTTACAATTGGAGATAATGACACTTTTGCCCTTTGGTATGCCCAAGAAATTGAAGGTTACCGAACTGATGTCAAAACCATTAACACAAGCCTTTTGGCAACGGATTGGTATATTGATCAAATGAAAAGAAAAACATACGAAAGTGAATCTATACCTTCTCAAATGACACATGACTTGTATGCCTATGGGATTAGGGACTATATAAAACACGAGTCCTTAATAGATTCTGTTCGATGGGATATTAAAGATTTTATCAATTGGGTTGCCAGTGATCATCCAAGAACCAAATATAAAAGTCTACTCCTTCAAGCGGGAGAGGATCCTAATCGATTACCAATGGGTACCCAAGAAATGATCTTTTATCCCACTAATAAAATCCGAGTTTCTGTCAACAAGGAAAATGTTATAAAAAGTGGTCTTGTTAAGCCCAAAGATTACGACTTGATTGTTCCTTATATTGATATTGATTTACCTGAGGGAGGAATGACAAAAAACCAAATAATGATGCTAGATATTCTTGCTAACAACGACTGGGAAAGACCAATTTATTTTACAGGGGGGAGTTATGCAGATTCAGAGTATATGTGGATGAAGGAGTATTTACAACTGGAGGGCTTGGTATACAAGTTAGTTCCAATAAGAACTCCATTGAATAGTAATAATCCCTATATCATGGGCCGTTTAGATACAGATTTAATGTATGATATTGTTATGGAGTGGAGCTGGGGTAATTCTGAGAGCACCTCAATTTATCACGACCCCGAAACCCGAAAAAACAGTATTTCCTTCAGGAGCAATATGGCTCGATTGGCAGAAAAGCTAATTGATGAAGGTAAGAATAAGAAAGCGAAAGAAGTTCTTGATTTGGCAGTTCAGAAAATGCCCCTAGATTATTTTGGTTATTACAGCCTGGTAGTACCTATGATAGATACCTACTATAGATTGGGTGCTGTTGAATCTGCTCAGCAATTAGCAGTGAAAGTAGGGGAAAAATACAGGGATGAAATGGAATATTTTTCATCATTAAAGCCCAGTGAACAATATCTTTTAGGAGAGGAGATTATTACTCAAGCAGAAAGATATCGTACACTTATGGAAGCAGTTTTAGTTAATGAAGATAAAATTTTACTTGCAAAGTCACTTAATCAATTTATAGAGGCAATAACCCCTTTCGTTAATTTATATGGAGAATATGATTTTTATACAAGTTTATCAATGTTTGTAGAAGGATATTACTTGGCCGGTGAACAAGTGAAAGCAAAAAATTTAATTGAGGATATTGTCCAACAATATGAAGAAAGATTTTCAATGATTGCGAGTTTTCCTCAAAGTAATCTTGATCGAGTATTTGATCGAATAAAAGAGGAAATTTTAGATTTTCAGCAGATGATAGATTTAGTTAAAAACTTTGATCAAGACTTAGCTGACTCTCTACAACTAAGATTTGATAAATCAATGAGTCAGTTTAAACTAGATGAAAAAGACGATTAATTCAAGTGATCCTTCATTAGGCTAATTAGGGTATTAGCATCCTGTTCACCGCTTTGTCTCCAAACCATTTCTCCTAATTTATAAATCATTAATGTAGGCAGAACTCTAACTCTAAGAGCCTCGGAGAGTTTGTTGTTTTTATTAGTGTCTATTTTTATAACCTTTCCCTTATCACCTAATGCTGCAGCAACATCTTTGAGAACTGGATGGATACCAGTAGAAACTTCCTCATTTTCATTATAGAAAACCAGGAGAAGAGGTAATTTATCATCAATGAGTTCACCAAACTTGGACATATCTCAATAATTTCAAGTATTTGCCGATAACAAATGTAGTTTTTTTTGTGATTAAATCAAGGAATTCTTCCTTTTCAGGGTAATGACAGTGATTTCTGGCCAGATTCCTACTCGGCCAGGATAGGCAAGGTAACCAAAGCCTCTATTGACATTTAATTTCTGATTTTCACTCTCGTAGATCCCAGCCCATTGTTTGTATCTCCATTTGATGGGGCTCCACTTAAACCAACCTGGGATTTCAATACCAAACTGAAACCCATGGGTATGACCACTTAGGGTTAAGTGAAAAGTGAATTTGTGGGGAAGAACTTCAGCGTCCCAATGAGAGGGATCATGGGTTAATAATATTTTAAAATCATTTTTATCAACCCCAGTTAATGATTTACTTAAGTCCCCTGCTTTTTTAAACCGGCCAGCACCCCAATTTTCAACTCCAATTATTGCAATTTTATCGCCATTTTTTTCAATTTTTCTGCTATCATTAAGCAGTAGGTCAAAGCCCATTTCTTGATGAAAGTTGAATAGGTCTTGCAGATTTTTTTCCTTTGCTGAAATGCTCTCCCATTCAGTGTAATCTCCATAATCATGGTTTCCCATTACGGAAAACTTTCCAAATGGGGCAGTTATTTTAGAGAATAATTTTACCCATGGAGCAGCTTCTTTAGCCACTGAATTGACCAGATCACCTGTAAAAAGAATTACATCACCTTTTTGTTGATTAATCAAATCTACTCCATATGCAACCTTCTCGAAATTATCAAAACTACCACAGTGTAAGTCGGAAATTTGAGTGATTTTAAAACCATTAAATTCCTCAGGAAGGTCATCATATTCCAAAGTGTAATTCAGTACTTTGTAATTATATCTTCCTTGATACATTCCATAAAGTAAGGAAGCAAAGGGAATAGCCCCTAGCCCGATAGCTATTTGTGAAATAAATTTTCTACGATATGGAATATCAAAAGATTTCCTCTCGGAAAAAAAGTTAACAAATGCCTTTAAAAGCCTAAATACATCCTCGAAAAAAAGAAAGGAAAAGAGTACTATTTGAAGTGAGGCAAGGGCAACAAAAAAACCAATGGCATAGGCGATAGCATGGGTCCAACCCTCGGTCCTGTCATACCCAAAAAATTGCCAAAAAAAGTTTCCTAAAACCAATACTACAATTAGGCTATAGACCCCAAGCAACCACTTATTATTAAAGGCGGTTTTTATAGCTTGAAAGGCATACCACTCAACAATTAGAATCACAATAATTAAAGGAATCCAGCGTAGAAACATAATCTATTTCAAAGGTATAAACTGGAAATGAATAAATACCAATAAAACTATTTAAACCCTATTTTTTCTGCTAGCAACATTGCCTTACCATCTGTTAGGCTGGCAACATAGCATGTTACGTTTAAAAGAGTTTCATATAAACTGTCCGAAGGGAGTAACTCATCTTCAGGGATTAATTCAAGCAACAACTCATCATAAGTGTTGGTCTTTTTATTGTAAGCATTTGCAGCAGCAGTAACAAATGCCTTAAGAAGAGAAGAGATTACTTTATAACCTAAAATTTCTTTTTGTACAACCTCTTCTGATTTATATATCTTGTCTATACTTAGATTAATGATGTCAGTGATTTGTGCCTTATATTGACTTCTTTCCATTAGAGCATCGCTAAAACTGCCCTCAAGTATTTGAGTTTCGTTTTCTTGAAAAATTGATACTGCATCTCTAATCAAACTATTTATTGACAGTGATCTTAAATAGCTTAATCTCTGCTTCCTGTTTTGGAGTTTTGAATATTTTAGGGTATCAATATCATTTTTGACCAAGTTGATTAAGTACTCTAAAGCATACTCCTCCTCAATCCATCCCAAGTGAATCCCATCCTCAAAATCTATAATTGTGTAGCAGATGTCATCAGCAGCTTCAACCAAATAGGCTAACGGATGTCTGTAAACCATTTTTTTGTCATTTAAATTTAGCTCAGTCATTAACTCTTTAAAAAAAGGTTCTTGGGCCTGGAAATAGCCAAATTTCTTATGTGCTACATGTGAGGTGGGTCGATAGGGAAGACTAGCTTTAGGGTATTTAATAAAAGCACCGAGGGTAGCATAGCTGAGTCTTAGTCCACCAGGAGTTCCTGGTTTACTTTGTGATAAAATTTTAAAGCCATTAGCATTTCCTTCAAAATGACATAGGTCTTGGTATTGTTTGTCTGTTAATTGATTTTTGTAATGGCTGCCATTTCCATGGGAAAAATAATGCCCAATAGCTTTTTCTCCACTGTGACCAAAAGGGGGATTTCCAATATCATGAGCCAAAGAAGCTGCAGCTACAATTGCTCCAAAGTCATTGATTTGGTATCCTAAATTATCTTTTAAATCAGGGTATTTTTGAAGGATATTTTTACCGGCCATTCTTCCTAAACTTCTTCCTACAACTGAAACCTCTAGACTGTGAGTAAGTCTGGTGTGAACAAAGTCTGTTTGTGAAAAGGGAATGATCTGTGTTTTGTCCTGTAAACTTCTAAAAGCACTGGAGAATATAATCCGATCGTAATCTACTTCAAATCCCAAACGGGTATCATCTTGGGTAATTCTTGGCCGGTCTTTTGTATCACCTAACCTTCTAAGCTTCAGTAGTTTATACCAGTTCATACTTATTAAATGTTACCGAATTGTTAAAGCTAAAAATTTTAAATAACATTAATTTAAATTTAAACATTATCATTTAACATTAAAGTAAAATACTATTACTAAATACCAAATACATTTGAAATAATTATAAAGATTTAGTTATCAAATCAAATTATTTTAATAATGACCTTTTTGCCCAATTTTTTAACAAATCTAAACCTTAACTCTAAAATGACAAATTTTAAATTTATTCCTTTAATTACTATTTTATCTTTAATTATTTCTTGCTCTGGCGATGACGATCCAGTAATAGAATATGTAACAGTTACTGAAACAGTAACAGAAACTGAAACCGTCGTAGTAGATCCCTATGCTGATACGACATTAGAGGGTAATATTACCTCTGATACAACACTAGATGCCTCAAAAATCTGGTTATTAAAAGGACGCGTTTCTGTAGTTAGTGGTTCTACATTAACTATTCCTGCTGGAACAATCATTAAAGCTGCATCGGGTACTGGAGCTGATGCCACCACTTTGATTATAGCTAGAGGAGGGAAAATTATTGCCAATGGAACGGCAAATGCTCCGATTATCATGACCTCAGTATCAGATAATATAGGTGTTGGGGGAACTTATCCTTCAAGCGGCCCCGCTTTAGGTGTTGATACTAGAGGGCTTTGGGGAGGCTTATTAATTCTTGGTAATGCTCCTTGTTCTTTTTTCTGGAGATGTAGCTGAGCTACAAATCGAGGGAATTCCAACTTCAGACATTAATGGTCTTTATGGAGGAACAAATCCAGCAGACGATTCGGGGTCTATTGAATATCTTTCTATCCGTCATGGCGGTGCTGAGATTGGTGAGGGAAATGAAATTAATGGTCTTACACTTGGAGGTGTTGGGTCTGGAACTAAAATTAACCATGTTGAAGTGGTTGCAAACGTTGATGATGGTATTGAATTTTTTGGGGGAACAGTAAATGCCTCAAATCTTCTTGTTTGGGGACAGGGAGATGATGCGATAGATATTGATCAAGCATACGCAGGAACAATTGTCGGAGCAATGGTCATATTGACTGACGCCTCAGATCACGGTTTCGAGGTAGATGGTCCTGAGGGATCGGCAGCTGGGAGCTTTACACTTAAAAATGTAACAGTTCTTGGGGCAACTAAAGCATGCAGCGCTTTGGGAGTTAATGGAGAAATGGCTGATTTTAGAAAAGCAGCTACAGGAAGTTTATCAAACATTCTATTTAAAGACTTTTCAGGAGGTAAAGACGTGGAGTTAGATGCTTCAGCTGATGCGGCCTCATACACTGCTGGAACCTTGACTTTTGCCAATATTGATGTTATGCATCCAGTAAGTGATGGAGTAGTCTGTTCCGATGTTGAAACACTTAACCAGATTTTTGATGACAAATCTGACGAAAGTTCATTTGAAGCTGATGCCTCAACTTTTGCTGAGGTAGTCATAGAACAACAGGCAGGAAATGGAGTAGATTCATCTATTTTTTCATGGACATTTTATGCGAGGTAGGTGGATGTAAATAACTTTCTTAATAACAAGTGTTTGGGGACCTCTCCAAACACTTTTTTTTGTTATAAATTTCACTCACAAACTATTCAATGCAATTAAATTTTCTTCTTAATTTCTTTCTTTTATTTTTCACCCCTTTTTTTTTGTTGGGTCAGGTCGGAATAACAGGTACTGTAATCGATGGGGATTTTAACGAACCTCTTCCCTTTGCCAATATTCTTATAAAAGAAACTGGGGATGGAGTTACCTCAGATTTTGATGGGAAATATTCATTTGAATTGGAGCAGGGAATTTACACCCTTCAGTTCTCTTTTGTAGGATATGAAACCAAAATTGTTACTCAAATTCAAGTTAAGGGAAATGAATTCACAATTACTGATGTTGTTTTAAATTCCATCGCTCAAGGTTTGGAGGAAGTAATTGTGACAGTTGAAGCTAGTCGGAATACCGATGCATCTGTTTTAGAGATACAGAGAAAATCTGCTAGTTTATTGGACGGAATTTCTGCTCAGGCATTCAGAAAAATAGGTGCTAGTGATATTGCCGGTGCAGTAAAAAGTGTCCCGGGTGTATCCGTGCAAGGTGGAAAATATGTTTATGTACGAGGACTGGGAGATCGTTATTCTAAGTCTATTTTAAATGGAGTGGATATTCCAGGTTTAGATCCTGATCGAAATACCCTTCAAATGGACCTCTTTCCAACTAATATGCTCTCCAACGTTTTGGTTATCAAATCTGCAAGAGGAGATTTGCCCGCCGATTTTACAGGTGGAGTAATAGACATTATCACCAAAGATTTTCCAAGTAAAGAAGAGTTTTCTGTTTCCTTAAATATGGGTTACAATCCAGATATGCATTTCAATGATAACTATCTATCATACCAGGGAGGAAGTACAGACTTTTTAGGCTTTGATGACGGTTCAAGAAAGAATAAAATTGCCAATAGTTTATTGGGAAATGCATTTGATCCTAGATTAAATAGCGCTGAATCAACTCTTAATCTTGTCAATCGAGTCAGCAATCAATTTGATCCTCAAATGGCTCCAAAAGTATCCAATAGTGGAATGAATTTTGGCTTAGGTATTACATATGGTAATCAAATTAATTTTGAAAACGGAAATTCTATTGGAGTATTAGGATCTTTATCATACAAAAATGAACAGACCGTTTATGAAAACACTCAAGATAATCTTTACAACTTTAGCCCTGACAAAAGTGTATTAAATTTCGAGCAAAACCGTATTCAATATGGAACTATTGGAGGAAACAATATTATTCTGAGTGGTCTTTTTGGATTGACCTATAAGACCAAGGCTTCGAAATACAAATTCAATGGCTTGTATATTCAAAATGGGGAGAGTACTTCTGGAAGCTTTAGACAACTAACCAGATTTTCTGATTTTATAGACTTTAATAAGTTTAACCTCGAATACAATGAAAGAAGTATTTCGAATGGCATGTTTTCAGGCTTGCACAATCTCAATAAATATAATTTAAAATTAGAGTGGACACTTTCTGGAACCCTAGCCAAAGTTCATGACAAAGATGTTAGAAACACAACTTTCCAAGATGAAGAAGGCGTTTTTAGTTTCCAGGAAAATACTCAACCCAAAAGAATATGGAGAACACTAGATGAAAATAATTTGGTTGCCAAAATTGACTTTACAAAAAAAATTGAATTTTTAAATTCGGATGCCATCTTAAAATTCGGATTATTTGGTTCATCAAAAGAAAGAGATTTTTCTATTGCGCAGTTCTCGGTGAGTTCAAATTACACATCTGAGAGTGATTGGGATAACTATGGTGGGGATCCAAATCAGATTTTT
Organism: uncultured Bacteroidota bacterium; assembly: GCA_902515395.1. Lineage (GTDB taxonomy): Bacteria > Bacteroidota > Bacteroidia > Flavobacteriales > Flavobacteriaceae > UBA8316. Next base: position 110,439 of record CABXUL010000001.1, read on the forward strand.
AAACCTAACAATCTAATAGGACCTAATAATGATAAGGGAACCTTCGTTAATCCTCAAACAACAATTATTCAAGATGCAAATATTTTCAATGCTAGACAACAAAATATTGCGGCCTATGTTTCAAATGAATTTAATTTCTCAGAAAAATTTAAATCAATTATTGGTTTAAGATTAGAGGATTATCAGGTATTTTACACTGGTGAAAATAGTCAGTTGGGTCAAGTTTTTAACAATGAAAATATTATAAGTAATATTAATTTGTTTCCCTCGTTAAATGTTATTTACAATTTAAAAGAAAATAAAAATCTGAGATTGGCCTATTCGCTTACCACTGCCAGACCCAGTTTTAAGGAGGCATCTATTGCCGAGATTTTTGACCCACTATCCAATTTGTTTTTCATTGGAAACATTGATATCCGTCCTACATATATTGATAATTTTGACATTCGTTACGAGGCTTTTGGCGAAAATGCAGAATTATTTGCCATAAGTACATTTTATAAAAATCTTACTGATCCAATAGAAATAGCTTTTGTGGCGGCCTCTTTTTCAAACTACAAACCATTGAATTTAGAAACGGCAAATGTTTTTGGATTAGAAATTGAATTGAGAAAAGATCTGAGTACTTTATTTTCAATTCTAGAAAATTGGAGAATAAACTTCAATGGCTCCTACATTATATCTGATGAGAAATACAGTGAGGATGAATTGAAATTGAGAAGGCTAGGTTTACGGGAGGGTCAAACATTGGGGACTTCGAGACCACTTCAGGGTCAATCCCCATATCTGATTAACGCAGGAGTTGAATACAATATTCAAGAAAAAGGATTCCAAGGTGGACTTTTTTACAACGTTCAAGGAAAAACATTACAAGTTGTTGGTAATGGTTTTTACCCAGATGTATATACCATGCCATTTAATAGTCTTAACTTTAATGTAATTAAACAATTAAAAAAAAACAGAACGTTGACTTTTAAAGTAACAAACCTTTTAAATGATAAACGAGAGAGCAACTTTATTGGCTTTAATGAGGAGCAAAGGTATTTTAGCCTTCGTCATATAGGAAGGACTTTTTCTTTTAATTATGCTGTTCGATTTTAAAATTAAAAGGCTTACTTGGAAAATATTTACTTATACATTGTTGTTTTATTGACCCTGCTTGCCATAGGAGATTTGATTGTTGGTGTAAGTAATGATGCGGTTAACTTTCTAAATTCTGCAATTGGCTCAAAAGCCATCTCTTTCAGAAATATCATGATTCTTGCAAGTTTGGGAATTGCACTTGGGGCTCTTTTCTCGAGTGGAATGATGGAAGTTGCCAGAAAAGGAATATTTAATCCAGGGTCATTTTATTTTGAGGATATTATTTTCATTTTTATGGCAGTAATGATGACTGATATCCTTTTATTGGATTTTTTCAATACTTTGGGTATGCCTACATCAACAACAGTATCAATTGTATTTGAATTACTTGGAGCTGCAGTAGTTATGGCAATGATTAAAATATTTGCCAATTCAGGAAATCTAACTGAATTATCTACCTACATCAATACAGATAAAGCAACTCAAATTATTTTAGGAATATTGCTTTCTGTCTTTATTGCCTTTACAATCGGAGCTTTAGTTCAATGGATTTCAAGGGCATTACTTTCTTATGATTTTCTTTCTAAATCCAAGTGGATCAGTGCAATATTTGGAGGTTTATCCTTGGCTGCTATTAGCAATTTTATTTTGATTAAAGGAATCAAGGGTACACCTTATTCTGGAATTCAATATGATTTATTAAATGGACAAACAATTAATGGGTTTCTGGACAGCAATTCTTTAGTGGTTAATGTAGTTAGTCTTATCTTCTGGTATTTATTCTCGTATGTATTAATTCGTGTTTTCAAAACAGATATCTATAAAGTAATTATTGGGGTCGGTACTTTTGCTTTGGCATTGGCATTTGCTGGTAACGACTTAGTTAATTTTATTGGAGTCCCCGTTGCTGCTTATCAGTCTTATGATGCATGGTTGAGTTCTGGAATTGCTGCCGATGAGTTTAGTATGGAGGTGCTTTCTAATAAGGTGTCTACTCCAACTATTTTTCTTTTTGTATCAGGCTTAATTATGGTCCTCACCCTTTGGTTCTCTTCAAAGGCAAAGAAAGTTGTTAAAACATCTCTTGATTTATCTGATCAAAATGATATAAAAGAAAGATTTAAACCTAACCTATTATCAAGATCATTGGTTCGGTTTTTTATTTGGTTAAATCAATATTTTTCAAATTTAGTTCCTATCTCAGTTAATGAAAAAATTAATAACTCATTTAGTCTTTCTAATAATGAAGGGGTTGTTAAAGATCCAAACGCTCCATCTTTTGATACCCTGCGAGCATCAATCAACCTGACAGTTGCTGCAATTCTTATTTCTATTGCAACTTCTTTGAAGCTTCCACTTTCTACTACTTATGTAACTTTTATGGTTACGATGGGAACTTCATTAGCTGATCGTGCTTGGGGATCAGATAGTGCGGTATACAGGGTTGCAGGTGTAATTAATGTGATAGGTGGTTGGTTTTTTACTGCTTTAAGTGCTTTTGTTGTCTGTGGAATTATAGTTTATTTGATTCACTATGGTGGATTTACTTCGATTTTAATCATTTTAAGTATTATTTTACTTCTTATTGGCAGAAATTTTATTAGTCATAGAAAAGATAGTCAAAAACAGGAAGCTGCAGCTAAAGTACTGATATCCGAAAGCGAATCTTTTGAGGGTGTTATAAAGGAAAGTGCAAGAAATATTGCTAATGTAATTGGAAAAACTTATCAAATATATTCTACTATAATTAGAGGATTATCTCATTACGATTTAAAGACTCTCTCCATTGCGAAGAAGGATGTTGATCAATTGTATGATGAAGTCAATGACTTAAGAAATGGAGTATTTTACTTCTTAAAGGGTAGCAAAGAAACAAGTGTGTCATCTGGTCGATTTTATATTTCTTTACTTGGAGTTATTTACGACTTGGTTGAAGATTTGTCTTACCTGTCTAATGTGAGCTATAAACATGTGAACAACAATCATAGTGGGTTAAAAAAGACTCAAATTCAAGACTTAAATGAAATATATGAATCTTTATCTTCGGTGTTTAAAGAAGGAATAGAGGCATTTAGTTTAGAGTTTAGTGAAAAAGAATTTCAGGATGTATTAGTTCAAAAGTCAGAAAATTTTGACTTACTCAATTCAAAAATTGACGCTCAAATATTACGAACTCAATCAGAAACAAGTCCCAAAACTACAGCTCTTTATTTTAATATGTTGATTAGAACTAAAGACCTGATCTTACACAAATATAGTTTAATTGAAGAATTCTTTCAGGTTAGCAAAGATGTAAAATCTAAAAAGTAAATTAAATATCGTTGAGGACTAGTTTATTTTTATTTCCCCATTCAACTTTATTTAAAACAACGTTATCTTGGTAAACAACTTCGATGAGATTGTCTTCCTTCCAAAAAAACCATTGCCCGTTTTTCTTCCCTAGTAAGTAGGATCCCATTGCAATTTTTTCACCTTTTTCGCTATAACTGATCCACTTTCCATGAAGTTTATTTTTTTTGAGAAATCCAGTCTGTGCAATTTCTCCATTTTCGTGATAGGTAACTACTTTAGTTAATTTTCCCTCAAGAGTAAACTTTGGAGCTTCTTTTTGCTGAGCGCTTAACGATAGTGTGGCTATTAAGGCAATAAATATTAAATTTCTCATAATCTGAACTTTTAGACATTCGTCACAAACTTACAAAAAATTTACATTTAGTTAACATTAAATTTACATAAGAATAATAATTAATTGGAAATCAGTATATTAATAACAAAAAAAGCGCTTATTCAATAGTGAATAAGCGCTAAAAAAAAGTAAATCTATAAATTTATGAGCCGCACATTAGGCAGTCATCGTCTTCATTTTTTTTTGACTGCTCCAACATTTGTTTGAGTTCTTCAGGATCAAGTGGCTCTGCTACTACATCTGCTTTAGTTTCACTTTGAGATAAAGCAGCTATGGACGATGCAGTAGTTGTTTTTTCATTAACGGAAACTGAAGATCCGGTTAAGTTTTTCTCAACTTCTTTTTCCGCTTTGGTATTATCCAATGTAAACTTAATGGCATCTACAGCTGATTTTGTTCTTAGATAATACATACCAGTTTTGAGTCCAGACTTCCAAGCATAAAAATGCATTGACGTTAGTTTTGCCATAGTTGCACCTTCCATAAAGAGATTTAGCGATTGAGATTGATCAATAAAGTATCCACGATGTCTTGACATGTCGATTATATCCTTCATACTCATCTCCCAAACAGTTTTATAAAGTTCTTTAACATCGTCAGGAATTCCATTTATTTTCTGGATTGATCCATTGGCTTGCATCAATTGTTGTTTCATGTCTTCGTTCCAAAGCCCAAGGTTGACAAGGTCTTCCAATAAGTGTTTATTTACAACAATAAATTCTCCAGATAGGACTCTACGCGTATATATATTAGAGGTATAGGGCTCGAAACACTCGTTGTTACCTAGAATTTGAGAGGTTGATGCTGTTGGCATGGGTGCTACAAGTAATGAGTTTCTTACCCCATGTTTTTTAACTTTTTTCCTTAAATCTGCCCAGTCCCATCTTCCACTGAGTTCCTCATCTTTAATTCCCCATAAATTATGTTGGAATTCTCCCTTAGACATAGGAGATCCTTTATAAGATTTATAAGCACCATCTTTTTCAGCCTCCTCAACTGATGCAGTTACCGCAGCGAAGTAAAGGGTTTCAAAAATTTCCTGATTTAAAGTTTTTGATTCTTCACTAGTAAACGGAAGCCTCATTTTAATAAATGTATCTGCCAAACCCTGAACACCAAGTCCTATAGGACGATGTCTCATATTGGAATTTTCTGCTTCCTTGACTGGGTAGTAATTACGATCAATTACCCTATTCAGATTTTTTGTTACCCTTTTTGTTACATCGAATAATTCATCGTGATTGAATTTGCCATTTTCTACAAACATATTTAAGGCAATAGATGCT
>CABXUL010000002.1 GCA_902515395.1 uncultured Bacteroidota bacterium
TGATAGAATAGATAAAATTAGAGTAACCCTTCTCATCTGATTGATGTCTAATTACAAACAATATAGTAAATTTATTAATTAATATAACCCAATTCCACAGGCTTGGGACCAATCCAAATCCCTTCTAAACCACTATCATCATTAACCTAATAAACCTTTTAGTGATGCATTTAAAGGGGGTGCTTGTTTAGGCGTCGGTTTTAAGTTGTCAACTCTTCGCTCTAGTAAAAAGTTGTTTTATATTTATATGAAGAACCACAGCCATTTTTTTTGGTAGCTGCAATAAAAGAAATGAACAAAACAGAAAGGCTAATTACACTTGATGCATTTCGTGGAATTACCATTGCCATAATGATTATGGTAAATCAGCCTGGTAGTTGGAGTTATAAATACAGCCAAATGCGCCATGCACAATGGAACGGCTGTACCTTGACAGATATGGTTTTTCCTTTTTTTTTGTTCATTGTTGGTGTTGCTTGTTGGTTTGCTTTTCAGAAGTACAGGCAAACACTTTCTGCAGACTTAATCAGTAAAATAATTCGCCGTACTGTTCTTATTTTCCTGCTTGGGTTGGCGCTTAATTTTTGTAAACAATGGATTAGTTCAGAAGAGTTAAACCTCTCCATGCTTCGCATTACAGGGGTGTTGCAACGAATTGCGTTTTGCTACGGCATAGGAGCGATTCTTTGCTTAGCATTAAAGCCTAGGTGGCTTTTAATTTCGTCATTAGGAATTCTAGTTGTTTACTGGATAGTACTTTTTATGGCTGGAGGTTCACAACCTTATGCTGCAGAGAATACGATAGTCGGTAAAATTGATATTTTACTTCTGGGTGCAAATCATTTGCGTCAGGGGTATCCAGTTGATTCATCGGGACTTATTGCCTCAATCCCAGCAATAGTAAATGTTATTTGGGGATATTTAATTGGTATGTTTATTTATAAAGTTAATGAGCGTAAGAAACAGATATTAATAATGTTCCTCATTGGTGTAATGGCTATTTTAGTTGGTCAAGTATGGAATTTAGTCTTTCCAATAAATAAAACATTATGGACAAGCTCCTATGTGTTTTACACTAGTGGTTGGGCAATTATCGGATTGGCATTTCTGATTTGGATAATTGATATCCATAAAAAGTCAAAATATTTCAGACCTTTTTTGGTATTTGGTGTTAATCCATTGTTTGCTTACGTCTTCGCAGAACTTTGGGCAAGCATAATATCTGGACTTATAAAATTTCAATTTGAGGGAAGTATGTTTTCATTGAAAAGCTGGGTTTATTCAGAAATTTTTGTTCCCCTGTTTGGAAATATGAATGGATCACTTGTCTATTCAATATTTGTGATGTTCTTTTATTGGTCTATACTATGGCTAATGGATAAATATAAAATTTACATTAAAATTTAAGTTTGAATATAATTGACTATATAAATCTCCATTATTCATATCTATATTCCAAGCAAGGATTGGTTGTATTATCCAGCAAAAGAAAAAATAATTAGGTCAAACTCTATTTCAAGTACATGGAATTAAACTTAGTTTAAATATCCGTTTCTATCATTGGAACAAAACGACTTTCAAATTGATAAAAATTGTTCTTATTTAACTTAGCGGGTTTAAATATTTCTAAAATAGGCTATTATTACTGTTATTTGTTTTATCACTTCATAAATTTACACTTTATTTAATTACATCCTCCCACTGACCGCTATTCACAGACCTTTCAAGTGATTCTAGAACTGAGACACCTCTTAAAATGCTGTTATAACTTCTTGGTTCAACACCAGTTTTAAACATTGTCACCATATCTAAATAATTCTTGGAAATTTTCCCTTTATAATCTTTAGTTGCTTTTAATTTCAAAATTCCATCTTTAGTTTCAATATGTGTTTCCCAACCGTAATTTTGCGTCGAAGAGATAAGTGTAGCTAACATTCCATTTTCATAAATCAAACTTGCACTACTATTTTTACCATTATCGTTAATTCTAACTTTTTTAATATCATCGCCAAAAATATACATTAAAGGCTGAATCATGTGTGCCCCATAAAAAAACACCCCACCATATTCTGAATCTAATTTCATGGGCCCATATCTTACAATCTGATTAATTTCTCCCATACTTGCCACCTGACGCTTAATATCAAATGTTTCATAACTATGGGCAATAGAACTAAAAGAAGTAACTGGAGTTCCTACTTCTTTAGCGAGTGCCAAAAACTTTTTTCCGGCTTCTAATCTATAACAAAAAGGTTTGTCTATAAATGTTGGAATTCCTCTTTTTATGAATGGTATTGCCGCATTTAGGTGAAATTTTCCATGTCTATGATCAACGATAAGAGCATCAATTTTATCCAACATTTCTCTTGGGTGTTTTACCATATTCGGAATTCCACCTCTTTTCATCGCATCTTTAGCAAACGCCTCTGTTTCTCCCCAAACATACTTAACTTCTACTCCTGGAAATTTCTTATCTATATTGAATATTTTTCCGAATCCTCGTGTATGTGAGTTTTCTGCACCAATAATTCCAATACGTACTATTCCATCTTTAGTTGATGTTGTCGGCTGGAAGGAAAACTCATGGGGTATTAAAAATGGCATCATAGATAATGCTCCTGTTTTACCCACTTTTTCTACAAAAGAACGTCTTGATATTTTAGCACCCATCATTTTATGTATCTTTTATAATTTCATTTCCCATCCTTTTTCATAGGATCTTTGCCACAATTTATTAGCCTCTCTATCTTTTATGATATGTCCATTTTCTGGATTAATATTTAATGACCTTCCAGCACGTTGTGCTATATTTCCAAGCTGCATCAATAAAGTACTTTTATGCCCTGAAACGATATCTGCATTTAATTCTTCACCATTTTTAATTGCATCAAACATATTTCTAATGTGCAATACATCTAAATTCTGAGCTGGATTTACCGTGTTCATCGGATCGATATTCGTTGTGCTTTTTACTGATTTAACGATTTTATTTTTTAAATCGAAAATCGTATAATCATTGCCCCCATTCATTAAGATGCTCCCTTTTTCACCATAGAACATAACACCAACTGAACTCCCTTCTATATGTTTACCATTACAACTTCTCCCTTCCCAAGTCATGGAAAGATTTTCTGCAAAATCTATATTAATAATTTGCGTGTCTGGCGTCTCCCAATCGTCATTATATCTAAATCGTCCCCCATTAGAACTAACTTTTGTTGGATAATCGACACCCATCCCCCATCTTAATAGATCAATCATATGAGTTCCATTATTCAGCGCTTCACCTGTTCCCCAATGCCAGTGCCAATGCCAATTGTAATGAATCAAATTGTCTTTATAATTTTTTCTTGGAGCAGGTCCTTGCCATAAATCCCAATTTAACCAATCTGGAACCACTGTATATTTACCAATACCAATAGATTCTCTATTATTGGCATACCATCCTTTTCCGAAATATACATTACCAATTGCCCCATTCTTTAAAGCGTTAATCCCTTCAATTACATTAGGCCAAGACCTGCGTTGGTTTCCCATTTGAATAACCTTGCCATAACGTTCTGCAGCTTTTATTAGAATTTCTCCCTCATTTGGGTTGTGACTGCAGGGTTTTTCTACATACACATGTTTCCCTGCTTGCATCGAAAGCAATGAAGCAGGAGCATGCCAGTGATCTGGTGCCGCAATTACCATAATATCCAAATCCTTATTTTCTAAGGATTTTCTAAAATCTATGAATGATTCAGCTGTAAAACTTTGTTTATCTTTTAAAGAGATCAAACATTTTGTAATAGCTCTAGTATCTACATCACATACATGAATGACGTCGCAATTATTTTGAATAGCAAAATTTTGAGCCAAGGCATTACCTCTACTGTTTACTCCCATCACGGAAATATTAATTCGATCATTTGCTCCTTTAATTCGACTGTAACTTTTAGCATTGAACATCGGCAATACACCGCCAAATGCCATTGCAGAGGAAACGGTTGTTGTTTTTTTAATAAAATCCCTTCTGCTATTTAAAAGTCTAGTTTTTTTCATTCTAATTTGTTTTTTCTATACCAATCTACAATTAGATGGTCTATATGTTATTACCTAATAATGAGTGCATTAAATATATGAAAATATAAGTAAAGCTATAAAGAGCTTGAAATTAATATAATCCAAATCCACAAGGTTTAGACCAATCCAAATCCATTTTAAACTACTAAATCATTGACCTAACAAACCTTTTATTAATGCATTAAGGGGGGTTGTTGGTTTTAAAAATTGGTTTTACTGTTGGTTCAACTAAAAGTTAGCATTTAAATTATTGATTATATTAGAAAAATTTAAATAAAATCATGAAGGAATTATTTTTAATACCAATTACACTATTTACAGTTTTAATAGCATTATATCAAGACAACGTATCTCAAAGTTTAATACCCCCGATACAATATTCTGTTACAACGGAAATTAATTATGCAGGTAATAAGAATATGGCGCAGACCCTGGATGTATATATACCCAAGAACAAGAAAAGAAAAAAACTACCAGTCATTGTTAATATTCACGGAGAAAATATTTTGTGGGGAAATGGAGATAAAATGTGGGGAGGAGACACACCTTTTCTTTCATACTTACTTGATGGTAATTACGCCTGTGTGAAAATTAATTATCGTTTAAGTTCAGAAGCAAAGTGGCCAGCCCAATTATATGATTGCAAAGCCGCCATTAGATGGATTAAAGGAAACTCTGATAGGTTTGGCTTTGATAAAAATAAAATAGGGGTTCAGGGTGAACTCGCAGGAGGACACTTGGCTTTAATGCTAGGACTAACAAATAATGAAAAAACTATGGAGGGGGATCTAGGAAACTATTTAAATGAGGACAGTAAAATAAACTGTATTGTAAGTGGGTTTGCCCCATCTGACCTAAAGGAACTTGGTGGAAAAGAGGTTGAAACACTTTTGGGTGGGTCAATTGGAAAATTTATAAAAGAAGCTCAAGAGGCCTCTCCAATGAATTGGGTTTCAAATGAAACACAATTACCAATATATTTGTATCAAGGTAATGCTGAAAAAAAAGTACCTATGAATCAAACTAATTTATTATTTAACCTTTTGAAAGATGCTAAATTTAAAGACATTTATTATCAAAAAATAACTAATGGCAGCAAAAGAAATTTACAAAGAGATTTAAAAGCAGATAAATTCATTAGTTCAACAATTGAGGATTTCTATAAAAAGTACTTACTAAAACAAGAAACAGAAATAAAAGTATCGGAATTATCTGTTAAATCAGCATTAGAAAGAGGACAAAGAAGGTAATCATGAAAAAAATATTAATAATATTATTATTCTACCCAGTTCTCTTATTTGGGCAAAAATTAGATTACGCAGATGAGTTCGCTTATGAAATTCATAGAAATCTTGATTATGCTGGAAATGGCAATATTCGTCAGGCATTAGATATTTATATACCACACAACCGAATTTCTGCAGAATTACCCCTGGTTATTTATATACACGGGGGTGGCTGGCAAAGAGGAAGTAAAAATTATGCTGGACGTGGGATGCCTTACCTACGGACAGGACGATACATCTTTGCTTCAATTAATTATCGTTTATTGAATGAAGCTAATATTTTAGAAATGATTTACGATTGCAAAGCTGCCATTCGTTACCTAAAATCAAATGCAAAAAAATATGGTATTGATAAGAACAAAATTGGTGTTTGGGGTACTTCAGCTGGTGGTCATTTGTCGGCAATGATTGGACTAACTTCCTCATCTAAAGAGCTTGAGGGAGATGTGGGGAATTATGAAAAAGAAAATGGCTCAGTAGCTTGTGCTGTAAATGCGTTTGGTCCTTCAAATTTTCTGACCCATTTTAAAAAATTTGAAGGGACTTTCGAAAAGTCTCCAAGATTTAAATCTTTTTTTAATAGTGATATGGAAATTGTAAAAATAACATCTCCAATTAATCATGCTGACGAATCATGCATTCCATTTTTTATATATCATGGTAGAAATGATAAAACAGTATTAATTGATGAGTCAGAAAATTTATATAGTAAACTAAAAGGATCTGGAGCAAAAGAAATTTACTTTCAAAGAATAACAGATGGTCCACATAGTGTTCGGCATGAGCGAATTACCCAGCAAATGCTCAACTTTTTTGACAAATACCTGCACAATGATAAAACAGTAATAGTTGATGATAGTGAATTCTCTTTAAACTAAGCTAGTGAAAAGTTATATAAAATTTTTTATTTTATTTTTTTTGGTTGTTAGGTGCTCTAAAAATTCGGAAACAATCCAAACTGAAAACATTCAAAATTTAAATGACAATAATACTGAACAAAATCAAAATTCAAATGGTGATGATTCCGAACAAAATCAAAATCCTAATGAGAATAATGAAAATTTAAATAGTTTCAAAAAAATTGTTTCTGATAACTATGATAGTAACAATTTTAATTTTGGAGCTACACTGAATTACTACCAATTCAGTTCTAATGTAGAAAATTTATTTTTAAGAGAATTTAATTATTTAGTTGCTGAAAATTCTTTTAAACAATCAATAGTTCACCCAGAACCTAACGTTTGGAATTGGTCAAGAGTAGATGCCTTTATAGATTTTATGAATAAAAATAATCTTCAAATGAGAGTCCATGGCCCAATTGGGCCTCAATCATCAGGATGGGCAAAAACGGATTCACGAACAAAAGAGGAACTCATTAAAAATTATGAGGAATTTCTGATTGAGCTTTGTAAGAAAATCAATCCTGAAAAAAATATAAAATGGATGGATGTCGTTAATGAAACCATAGATAAGGATGCTAATTGGACTGACAGTAAGCCAGGAACTGACAAATGGGAAAATCCATGGAAGCAAATTGGAGATAATGAAGATGGTATTCCTTTGTACATAATAAGGTCTTTTGAAATCGCAAAGCAATACGCATCTAATATTAGTCTAGTTTTTAATCAACATGCTGGAATGGAGACTAAAATGTGGGATAAAGTAAAAGAAACTATTATATATTTAAAAAATAAGGGATTAAGAGTAGATGGACTTGGCTGGCAGGCGCATTTAAGAGACAATGTAGTTCTCTCTTTAAATAAAGAAAAGCTCGACTATTTAATGTCATTAATTGATTGGGCACATCAGAATAATTTAGATTTTCATATAACGGAGATAGATTACAGAATGGTTGGAGGTCCTCCCTCGAGTTTAGAATATGAGAGACAAGCTAATGGATATACTAATGTTTTAAAGGCTTTAATATCTAAAAGAAACAATGGAGTTGTTACATATAATACTTGGGGGGTATATGACAAAAATGAACCTTCGTCCCACGAATACAAATATATATATGATTCAAACCTGAATCCTAAAAAAGCTGTTGAATTATTAAAAAATGCTTTAAGAAATAAAGATGTAACACTAAAGTTATATGATAATTAATGGAAGTTATTTTAATTTAATATCAATTAGATTTTAAATTAAAAATAGAATTTTAAGAATATTTTAAAAGTAAAATGAAGCCAATCAATTATATTATTTGTCTTTTTATTTTGTCTCTTTTTTCATGCACTGAAAATGTAGACGATGAATCTCCTAACATAATTTTAATAATGACTGATGATCAAGGCTGGGGTCAGACAGGCTATTACGATCATCCTGTTTTAGAAACACCCAACTTAGATGCAATGGCAGAAAACGGGCTTCGTTTTGAGCGCTTTTACGCAGCTGCACCGGTATGCTCACCGACTCGAGCAAGTATATTGACTGGCAGGACTAATGATCGTACTGGTGTAATGGATCATGGATATGCACTTAGAAAACAAGAAAAGACAATCGCAGTAGCCTTACAAAAAGCAGGTTATGCAACAGGGCACTTTGGGAAATGGCATTTAAATGGACTTCGCGGACCAGGAGTCCCCATTTTAAAAGATGACAGTCACAGTCCAGGGAAATTTGGTTTTGATCATTGGTTGACAGTAACAAATTTTTTTGACATAGATCCGTTAATGAGTGAAAACGGTTCTTTCATAGATCTAAAAGGTAACTCCTCTGAAATTATTGTCAAAAAAGCCTTGGAATTTATTAAAGAAAAAACCAGTCAAAATTTGCCTTTTTTTGCTGTTATTTGGGATGGCTCTCCTCACGATCCTTTTCTTGCAAGTGAAAAGGACCGAGATAATTTCAAAGACTTAGACAAGCAGAGTCAGCACCACTACGGAGAATTAGTTGCTTTTGATAGAAGTTTAGGAGTGTTGAGAAAAACACTAAAGGATCTTGGTCTAGAAAAGAATACAATATTATGGTATTGTAGTGATAATGGAGGATTAAGAAACATTTCACCTCCTAGTGTTGGGGGTTTAAGAGGTTATAAAACTACAATTTGGGAGGGTGGACTAAGAGTCCCTGCAATAATAGAGTGGCCCAAAAAGATCAAACCAAAAGTAACCAACTATCCCGCATCTACAATGGATATTTTCCCTACTATTGCTGATATTCTAAATTTACCAGATACAGATTTACTCAAACCAATTGACGGAATTACTCTTAAACCTATTTTCAAAAATGATTTGAGTAATAGAGAAAAAAGAATCCCTTTTCGATATAAAGACCAGGGAGCTCTAATAGATAATAATTTCAAATTAGTAGTTACTAGTATTGACAAAGAAAAATTCGAGTTATATGATTTGGAAAAAGACTTTTCTGAAACTATCGATTTAACAAGTCAAAATCCATTAATTTTTAATCAAATGAAGACTGATTACTTAAAATGGAGTGAAAGTATTGACTATAGTCAGGCTGGTATGGACTACCCAGAGGGGAAAGTGTTAAATAATCCTGAACGTCACTTTTGGATGAATGATGATCGTTATAAACCTTATCTGAAAGAATGGATTAATCGTCCAGAGTACAGAGATCGTATTTTAAGATCCAGATAATGTAAGTTATAACTATATAATTTTTAAAAATTAATTATCTAAATAAAGAAATCCCGAGGTTTGTATTTTTTTACTATTATTCCATCCATAAAAAATAAAAGCATTCTTTATTTGATTTCCGAATCTATCTTTTATGAATTGAATATTATTAAACCTCCATTCTGAACTGGTATTATTTGGTACAATTTTTTTATAAAAATTCCAATTTACTCCGTCCTCAGAAACCCATTCCTCTATTTGTCCCCCTCCATGTTTATCCATATAACCACCATTTAATTCATTAATTTTTGTCCAATTTTTTAAACCATTTTGATTCAAAAATTTTTGAGCATCATCAAATCGAGTTTTAATTACTCTATCACCTGTTATCAGATAAGCATGATATTTATTTTTTTTTAATATTATATCAGCATTATTCCACTGGTGATTTGAACTCCTGATGGGAGATTTGGTCCACTTTTTGTTTAAAAACTTAACAAAGTAATATTGTAATTTGTTTATAGATTCTTCAGTAATTACATGTAGAAAAGCAGGATTTCCATTCTTATCTTCTATGATTTGTGGTGGAATACCTGATCCCCTTCCCTCTGTATTCCATATTATACAATCTTTATTAGCAGTATGAAGATCAATTGGAAGTTTCAAAGACTTTCCTAAGAAATTATATGCCCTTTGAGTCTGTAAATCAATTTTTAAATAATATAAATTATACTTGTAATCGTTTGTAACTATACTATTGTATCTTTCATTGAAGTATCTTCCTGGATTATTTTCTTTATTGTCATCATATGATATAAATGCTATGTGCATGAACTTTTTATCATCACTAAGGATATAGGAATGGTATGAAGACCATTCAAACATTCCACTGATATCTAAATCAGTAGTCGGTATATCAATTGTTGTCCAGTACTTTTCATTCTCTTTTTTCTGAGCGTATCTCCAATTAGTTGTATGACCTCCATTTCTAAAGTATATAATATCTCCAAAGGCAGAAGTTGAAAATGAAGGGTAAGAAACTGGAGTTTCCAAAAAGGTCCCTTTTTCCCAATCCTTAATTGATTTTCCTATTGATAGTTTATTTTTTGAAATTAGGTGAATCCCCTGTGAATTGTGAGCACCATAAAAAACATTTATTTTCATTTTTTTATCTGCCCAGATAATAGGACAATAGTGATGATCTGAAGATGCACTACCTAAATTATAAGAATTTCCAAAAGTTTTAGTTTTCAAATTAAAACTGGTGATGATCGGCATTGTCTTTGGCTTTTCATCTTCATTAACTTTATTTCCATTATAAACTATGTAAATTTCATTTCCCTCTTTTAAAGCCTGTGGTCTTTGTCTTCTATCATAAAGCATTTTTAAGTTTCCACCTTCTCCAAATGAATAAATAGAAAATTTTTTATCTAACTCTAATTGAGCATTTAATTGAGAAGTAATTAAAATTATAATTGCTATGAATTTATTTATCATATAATGTTAGTTAATGGAGTCTTCAGTATAAGCGGTTTGAATTTTATTAATATTACATTGAAATAAGTCCCTTTGCAGGTGGATAACTTTCTAATTTTTTTAAAAGTTTTTTTACAACAGCCTCATTTTCACCAGCAATATTCACTCTTTCTTTAGGATCTTTTTTATAGTCATACAATTCGTAAACTATATTTTCTCGATCTTTTAGATTAGTCCAACGTATCATTCTATACCTTTTATCTCTAATTGCTTCACCGAGGTTACCTTGTCTAATAAAAGAATGATATATGTGGTCTTTAACAGGATAATTGGGGTCATTAAGAAGTGGAGTTAAATTTTTTCCATCCAGATTATGAGTAGGGCTTTTTCTATCAAGATTTGCCAAAGCAGTTAATGTAGGGTAAAGATCAACTGTTTCAACAGTTTGATCACAATAAGTATTTTCTTTTGTAACTCCTGGTGCTTTGATGATTAGTGGGATTCTAGTTGCCTGTTCATAATTAGTATGTTTGGTCCATATACCATGATCACCCAAATGCCAACCGTGATCACCCCATAATACAATAATAGTATTTTCATCAAGTTTGAGTCTTTTAATTTCTCGCATAAGCCGTCCCATCTGTGCATCCATGTAGCTGATGCTAGCAAAATATCCGTGAATTAGATTCCGTTTGAGTTCATCACTGTATGGATTGTCACTGTTGGGATCAATTGGTTTAAAATTATTAATCTCACCACCTTTTTTTACAGCAAATTTTGGAGCTCCCTCAGGAGGCAACTCGAACTCGGGCAATGGAATTTCATCTTTGTTGTATAGGTCCCAATATTTTTTTGGTGCGCTAAAAGGAAGGTGAGGTCTAACAAATCCAACAGCCAAGAAAAAGGGTTGAGTTTGATTTTCGCTTAGTATTCTTAAACGATTTATTGCCTGTCTTGCAACTCTTCCATCGGCATAGGCATTATCCAAGACATCTGGTGATTCCCATGCGGCACCCCTTGGAAGGGTTTTAATATCTATTTTTTCTTTAGCATACAAGTTGTAATTCTCGAATAATGCCTCCTCTCTAGTAAGTTCTCGATTATTACTCTCTGGAACAAGGTACTCTATAACTTTATCATCGTAATGTGGGACACTCCAAGATTCTGTATCATTTGTATTTCCGTGCCCCACATGGTAAACTTTTCCAATTGATTCAGTGTGATAGCCATTATTTTTGAAAATTTGAGGCAGCGTTTCCATTGCTGGGTATATTGTTCTAAAATTTACACCAAACCTGTATAATCCTGTAGATGTTGATCTTTTTCCCAGCATTAAGTTATATCTAGAGGCAACACAAACAGCCTGATTTGCATAAGCTAAGTTGAATCGTATTCCTTCTCGTGCGAGTTGATCAATATTTGGACTCTTTGAAAAATCATCTCCATAAATACCTAAATTTGGCTTGAGGTCATCTACAAGAATCAAAATTACATTTGGTTTTTGGTGATTTGATTGTATGCTTTGACAAAAAAAAGGCCAAATACTAAAGCATATCAATGATATTACCAGAATTTTTTGAAAGTACTTAAAGTTAATAAGTGTATAAGCCATAATCTAATTGACCATCTTCAGTCGGGTTATCAATTTGAAACGAAATATTATTGATTCCTTTATTTAAGGTGTAAAGGTAATCACTCAGATTAATGTCATCGTAGTGTCTTTTAGTACGTAAATATTTATCTAGCACCTTTTGACCATTAATATAAATAGTTACATCACCGTTACCATAAAACTTTAATGATAAATGCTTTGGGATTCTTTCTAGCCTGAATTCTTTAAATGAAAATGCAGCTTTACCAATTTTTAAAGGAACTGGAAATTCCTTTAATTTTAATTGTTTAAATTTTTTGGGTTTTAACTCCCAATTTAATGGTAGCGCTTGATAAGTAATTTTCTTACTCATTTTATTTATCTCAGAATCTTGAAATATAAACTCAGCCTTTTGATAGTCATTAAATAATTTATCGTGTATTGTTTTTGTTGCCTTAACAGGTAATTTAATTACTTTTCTATCATAAGTCAAAATTCCGTTTACCTCAATTTCTACGTCTGAGGTTTGTGTATATATTGCTGCAGCTAAACCCCTGGCTCTCTCACCATGAAGGTTATAAACAACTTCATTATAATCTTTTATATAGCTTTCTAAAGTTTCTGAAACCCTATAACCCCAGTTTTTTTTTGACTGATTCCACATGTGGTTCTCAACAGGTAAGCCGTAACCTCCAAATTCTCCCAATACAACAGCTCTTCCTTCATTTTGAGACGGAGGCTCCATCCCCGGGCCAGGATATTGATGAAGATCTATGAAATGTCCTACCCCTCTGTCTTGCCAGCCACTTATTCCATTAACCAATCTAGTTGGGTCATATTTCATGGTCCATTTGGTTATTTCTCTACTTTGAAACTGCCCCATACCCTCATTAAAGGGGACCCAAACAACTACACTAGAGAAAAACTTTAAATGATCAATAATATTTTTCCACTCCTCTTTAAAAAGTTTTGCTGTCTTACTTGGTCTATCCCAATCATATTTATCTCCAGGTCTAACATGCTGATCAGGATGGTGATTATGTAAAAATCCAGAGGGCATATCTTGCCATAATAAAAACCCTAATTTATCTGCCTCATAGTAAAAGATAGCTGGTTCTACTTTTAGATGTTTTCGAATTGTATTAAAGCCTAAATCCTTCAAAACTTTCATATCATAAACCATTGCTTCTTTAGAAGGGGGAGTTAAAAGTCCATCAGGCCACCATCCTTGATCTAAAGTTCCAAAGTGAAAGAGTTCTTGATTATTTAAAAATAGTTTTGTAAACCCATTTTTATCTTTACCTAAAGCTATTTTTCTCATAGCAAAGTATGAGCTTATTTTATCTATTGATACACCATTTCTTGTAACATTTACCTCTACATCATATAAATGAGGTTGATTAGGTGACCATAATTTTGGATTTGGGATTTCAATATTTAGGTGCTGATTTGAATCTAAAATTTGATTTACAATCGGAGCCCCACCTTGAGATATTTTAATTGAAAATTTTTCATCTCCGTTAGCATTTTTTAGGTCTAAGTCAATATTAATTTTCTTTTGATCTATATCAGAGTTTATATTAATTTGTTTGATGTAAGTTTTTTCTACTGCTTCAAGCCAAACTGTCTGCCAGATTCCAGAAACAGCAGAGTACCAAATACCCCTTGGTCTAAGAGTCTGCTTTCCTCTAGGCTGAGTGCCAGTATCTGTCGGATCCCAAACTGAGAGTTCTAATTCTTGTAATTTTATTTCACCATTTAAAAATTGTGTAATGTTGTACGAGAAAGGATCGTTTCCTCCAATATGAGTCCCTACCTCTTGTCCATTAATATAAAGTGTTGATTTATAATCAACAGCTCCAAAATTCAGTATTACTTCTTTGTCTTTCCATTCCGAAACATCAAACCTAGTTCTATACCATAATATCTCCACAGGTAGCAGTTCTTTTCCAACTCCTGAAAGACTTGATTCAATAGCAAATGGTACTAAAATTTTATCTTTGTACTTTATTGGTGAAACTCTTTCTCTTGGCATTCTATGCAAAATGGTGTAATCCCATAAACCATTTAGATTTTTCCAGTTCGACCTAACCATTTGTGGACGAGGGTAATCAGACCAAACATTATCGGGTGTGATTTTGGATGCCCACTCAGTTTTGATCTTGTCACCAACTGGCGACCATAACTCATCTTTATTTGAATTATTTACTATTAAATTTTGAGCAGAAATAAATGATACAGATAAAGCAAATATTGAGAGAATTGATTTTTTCATTGTTTAAATTTAATTGATCATTTAAATCAATTGTTTAAATTATTGAAATGTATTTATATATTGTAAATCTAAACTAATTTATAAAATGAGATTAATATTTACTTTTTCAATTGTTCTATTATTTTGTTCATGTGGATTGAAATCGAATAATTCATTAAAACAAAAATTACCAAATATTTTAATTTTTGTAGGGGATGATATGAACTGGAATGATTGCGAACCCTATGGAAGTGAAGTGGTTAAAACACCAAACATACAGAAACTAGCCAATGAAGGAATGAGTTTTGACAATATGTTTACCTCCACGGCAATGTGTGCTCCTACTCGTCAGCAACTAATGACAGGACTTTATCCGGTTAGAAGTGGTGCTTTTCCAAATCACTCTGTGGTGTATGATGGAGTAAAGAGTTTTGCTCATCATTTTGGAGAACTTGGTTATGAAGTTGCACTGATAGGTAAAAAACATTATGGTCCTGCTGATTCTTTTCCGATTAATTACATTGGAGGTGTTCAACATGACACTGGATTTGGCGGCAAAGACATTGAACTTAGTAAAATTAAACCTGTTGTAAATGGCGACAAGCCATTTTTTTTAATAATCGCTCAAAATCAACCCCATTCACCTTGGAATAAAGGTGATTCAAGTCAGTATAAGCCTGATAACCTTGAAATTCCTGAATATATGGTTGATACACCCCTTACTCGGAAAGACCTTAGTAATTATTATGCGGAAATAACCTATATGGATAGTCTTTTAGGGAAAACATTAAATTTTATTGATGAGGCAAATAAGACAAATAATACAATATCAATTTTCACAAGTGAACAAGGTTATTCCTTTCCTTTTGGGAAATGGACTTGTTATGATCTGGGCCTAAAAACAGCTTTTATTGCTAAGTGGCCTGGGAATATCCAACCTAATACCAGAAATAATGCTACCACCCAATATGTTGATATAGTCCCTACCCTTTTGGAAGCAATTGGTAAAGATCCAAGTAAAATTGATGTTGGAATATCAGACCAAGTTGGTAATAGTGGTTTTGATGGAAAAAGTTTTTTTAAAGTATTAAAAGGTGAAACAGAAACTCATAGAGAATTTACTTTTGGTGTTCATACAACAAGGGGAGTAATAAATGGTTCTGAGTCTTATCCAATAAGATCAATTAGATCAAACCGATATAAGTACATTCAAAATTTAAGTCATGAAGAACTATTCTACAATGTTGTTACGGCAAAAGATAAGGGAAGACCAGGGTATTTGCTCTATGAATCCTGGCTAGAAAATGCAAAAAATCAAGAGGAATTAAGTTGGGTTAAACACTATAAAAAGCGTCCTTCTGAGGAATTTTATGATTTGAAAAGTGATCCTTATGAAAAAAATAATCTCGCACAAGATCCTAAATATTTTGATATAAAAGAAAATCTTAAAACTCAGCTAAAATCATGGATGAGTCAACAAGGTGACTTAGGGGTTGATACTGAAATGAAAGCGATAACTCGTCAACATAGAAAAGGAAAATGGCTTTCATATAAGGAGAAAATTAAATCAAAAAACTAAAAGCGTATTTTAAAATATTTATAATTTTATTGATCTGAATAACTGGAATAATATTGCCTCAAAAAAATAAAATAAGAACATAATTAATTATTTAAAAAAGTTTATATTAAAGTTAATAGTGATCAGTTCAGATACTCAAGTATAAAAAGTTTGAAGAACAACTGTCAAGTTCTTTTTTAAATTTTAAAAACCAGAAAAACTAAGTGAATTGAATATAAATTATAGTTTAAAGTTGTTAATATTATTGTTTTTAATTGGATGTAAAAATTCTAATAAAAAGAATGAAAGGCCAAATATTTTATTTATTGCCATTGATGACATGAATGATTGGATTGGCCCACTAGGGGGAAATTCAATGTCAAAAACACCCTACTTGGATAAACTCGCAAAAAAATCTGTAGTTTTTTCTAATGCACATTGCACTTCGCCAGCTTGCTCTCCCTCACGTTTATCAGTTATGACAGGTATCTTACCTCATAAATCAAAAGTACTGGATAATCAATGGTATGATGGGCCAAAGTGGAGAGAGGTGCCTTCTTTAAGAAGTATTGAAACAATTGATCAGTTTTTTAAAAATAGAGGGTATAAAACATTAGGTGGTGGAAAAATATATCACTCATTAGCTCCTCCATGGACTTTAATGAATCAAGCTGATCCCAATGGATGGGATTTTTATTATCCAAACATTAATGCGCCTATTCCTTATCAAATAAGGGGAAAAAAAGAAATAATCGATCCTGATTCATTCAAAGGAAAAAGACACAAGTATTTTACATGGGGACCCCTTGAAGTTAATGACAAAAAAATGTCTGATTATCATGTGGTTGATTGGGTAATCTCCGAGTTAGAAAAAGAACATGATAAGCCACTATTTCTTGCATGTGGTCTATTTCGTCCTCATATGCCTTGGGAAGTTCCAAAAAAATACTTCAAAATGTTTCCGCTAGATAGTATTAAGCCATTAAATATTAAAGAAAATGATCTTGAAGATGCTTATGATCATGGAAGAAGAAAATGGCACAAGTTCGTCCAAGATAATAAACAATGGAAAAAAGTAATTCAAGCGTATCTAGCTTCAATTGCCTTTGCTGACAATCAAATTGGTAGGGTTTTGAAAAGTCTTGAAAATTCTAAATACAACAAAAATACAATAATCATTTTATGGTCTGATCATGGGATGCATATTGGTGAAAAAGAAAACTGGGAAAAATTCACTCTTTGGGAAGAATCGACAAGGGTACCTCTCTTAATTAATTTTCCAAATATGAATCAAAAAGGAATTCAATGTAATGAACCAGTATCACTTATTGATATATATCCAACCTTATCAGAGCTTGCAGGGTTTAATCCTCCTAAACATTGTGATGGTGAAAGCCTAATGCCTCAGCTGAAGAATGTTTATATTCAACGAAAAGAACCTTCCTTAACAAGTTTTAAATTTAGTTCAGGTGAAATAGGGCATACCTTAAGAAGTAAAAATTTCAGATATATTTATTATTTGTCAAGTAATTTTGAGGAACTTTATAATCATAAAATTGATCCGAACGAATTTGAAAATTTAGCCTATCAACCAAAATATAAGGAGAAAACAAAGGAATTTAGAAAACAACTATTTGAGAGGCTTGGATTAAATAATAGTTTAAATAAAAATATTTTTCCCCCAGAAGAATACACTATTTATGATGGTAAGATAAAAAAAAACGGATTCAAAACTATTTGGAAAATAAAAAATGATCCTTAATCTGTACTAAACCTTATTATAAATCAATTAAAACTTATTTCGCTTAGATCTGCCAAATCAATATTATCTCCAAGAAAAACCAAACAAAGATTTATAGTTTCTTCGGTTTGATTAAATTCAAATTCTCTTTCTTTTGTTATATCATGAGCAAAAATATCATAAATTCCAATCAATTTCCCATCAGGTGAATTTAATCTGGCCTCAATTTTAAAATCATGATTAAATAATCCATTAAACTTGATATATTTTTTATCACTTAATCCTTTAATTTTATTAAATATTAAAAAGTCCTTATCCTCTATATTGGAAATTGAAAATGACCCATCAGAATTTTCAATTTTATTTACCCCATTAGATTTGAAATATTCTACTGCGTTAATATGTCCTTTATTAACATCAAAATTTCCTACCCCCTGGCCATCTACTCTAATTAGTGAGATTTCCCCGTTTTCCTTATAATTTATATAACTTATAAATGTATCTCTAAAATAACGATTACCCGTTTGACTCATGTCACAATAAGCGAAGTATGACTGATTATGCCAATTGAAAAAAGAACCGTGACGTCCCTGTTTAAATCCATTAGGCCAGGTTGGCGAATCATAACCATGAGCAAAACTTTCACTTTCTATTATTGATCCCTTGAAGTCATAAGGCCCATATAAGCTATCTGACATTGCATAAAAGCAACCCCAGGATAAGTAATATTTTTTATTGTAATAATGAATAAATGGCTTGTCATCAGTAGTTTTTTCCTTCCTTGTTCCACAAAGGTTGTATGGACCCCTAGGATTATCAATATTAATTTTTTTAGGCTTTTCAGCTAAAGAGATCATATCTTCATTCAACTTAGCAATATAGTAATCCCATATCCCGAATACAATAAAAAAATCACCATTAATATCCTCAAAAATTCCGACATCATATTCTTTGGTAGATGTCAATTTTTCCTCAATAAGAGGTGCACCTAATGGGTCTAACCATGGGCCTTTTGGATTTTCAGCAACTACAACTCCTATATTAATGTTTGCTTCCGAAAAATACCAGTAATATTTTCCATTTCTTTTTGCTATATCAGAAGCCCAACATTTTGTATATGGTTTTCCAATATATGTTTCCTCTGGAGATAAAGTTTTTACTAACTCCCAATCAACAAGGTTTTCAGATGACCATAACCACCAATCATCCATCTCAAATGTTTTATTGCTCGCGCTTCTATCGTGAGAGGCAGCAAGAAAAGCTTTGTCATCCATTATTCTTATATGAGGATCATTTACTCCCATATTTGGAATTATTGGATTTTGAGAAAACAAAAGGCAAATATTTAAAAAAAATAAAAATATAAAAATCTTAATGTTAAGTTTGGTGTTAAAATTGATTTGCATTGTATATTAGAGAATTAAATAACAAGTATTATGAGATTTTTCATATTAATTCTTATTTGTTTATATGCTAATATTAGCATAGGTCAAACAATTTTCAATATACAAATTCCCGAGAAAAAAATAATTATTAGCAAACATATATATGGCCATTTTGCTGAACACCTTGGCAGGTGTATATATGACGGTATTTATGTGGGTGAAAATAGTAAAATTCCAAATATTAATGGTGTAAGAATAGATATTATCAAAGCCCTTAAAGATTTAAAAATTCCAAACCTAAGATGGCCTGGAGGGTGCTTTGCTGATTATTATCATTGGAAAGACGGGATTGGACCAAAAAAAGAAAGACCCTCGATTGTTAATATTGCTTGGGGTGGTGAATCGGAGGATAATAGTTTTGGAACACATGATTTTTTAAACCTTTGCGAAGAATTGAAAACAGAACCATTTATTTCAGCAAATATAGGCACAGGTTCAGTTAAAGAGGTTATGGATTGGATCCAATATACCAAACATGAGGGAAATAGTCCAATGGCTGATTTAAGAAGAAAAAATGATCGTGAGCTTCCTTGGGATGTAAAATTTTGGGGAGTGGGAAATGAAACCTGGGGATGCGGAGGAATGATGACACCTGAGTTTTATTCGAATAAATATCGATTGTATTCATCATTTATGACTAATAGACAAAATAATAATAAGATTTATAGGATCGCAGCTGGTGCTTATGGAGAAAATTATAATTGGACTGAAGTCTTATTAAAAAATATCCCAAAAAAACTAATTGAAGCGATTTCCTTGCACTATTATACCACTGCCTTTGGAGTTATTGGAGCTGAAAAAAATCCACCGGGATCAGCAATAGATTTTAGTGAAAAAGATTATTTTATGACAATTAAGAGTGCAATTAAAATCGAAGAAATTATAAAAAAACATATCTCCATCATGGATAAATATGATAAAGATCAAAAAATTGATTTAGTCGTCGATGAATGGGGATCTTGGTATGGTGAAGAAATAGGCACAAAACCAAGGTTTTTGTTTCAGCAAAATACTATCAGGGATGCAATGATTGCAGGGGCTACATTAAATATTTTTAATAACCATGCTAATAGAGTAAAAATAGCTAATCTTGCCCAAGCTGTGAATGTACTCCAAGCTTTAATTTTAACCAAGGATGAAAAAATTATACTGACACCAACCTACCATGTATTTAAACTCTATTCCATCCATCAAGATGCTCAACTTTTAGACTTAAAATTTGACTCCCCAGTATATAAATATAAATCAGAAAGCATAAAAGCTATTAATGCATCTGCATCTCGAGACAAAGATGGTAATTATCATGTTTCTCTTGTTAATCTTGATAATAAGAATTCCCATGAAACTTTATTTAAACTATCTAAGCATAGCATAAAAAATGTATCTATAAAAATTGTTACTTCAAAAAAACTGAATGATCATAATACTTTTGAGAGGAATGATCTAATTAAAACTACTTCATTCAAAGATTTTATTTTTTCAAATTCAAATCTTAGTTTTAAAATTCCACCTCATTCATTGATGTTAATTAAATTGATTAAATAATACATGGTTTTGAACCTCTCACTGTCATTAATATCTAAATGTGATTTAAATTAGAAACACCAATAAGAGATGAATTCGTATGTAATCGGTTTAGATTTTGGAACAGACTCTGTAAGAGCTATACTTGTCAATACTTTAAATGGAGAGGAAATTGCAAATTCAGTATACAAATACGATAAGTGGTCTAAAGGTTTATTTTGTGAACCAAAACTAAATCAATATAGACAACATCCGTCAGATCATTTTATTGGTTTAGAACATACGATCAAAGAGGTAATATTTAAGTCTAAAATTGAACCAAATAATATTAAAGCGATAAGTATCGATACCACAGGATCATCACCTATTGCTGTGACAAAAGATGGAACCGCACTTGCTTTTCATAAAGGTTTTGAAAATAATCCTAATGCAATGGTTGTCCTTTGGAAGGATCATACTGCTGTTGGTGAGGCTGAGGAAATTAATAATTTAGCTAATAAATACAATAAAATAAATTATTTAAAATTTTCAGGCGGTATTTATTCTTCTGAATGGTTTTGGGCTAAAATATTGCATATTATAAGATTAGATAAAAATTTAAAGAAAAGTGCTTTCTCATGGATGGAGCATTGTGACTTCTTAACTTTTAGTATAATTGATGATTCAACTTTATCTAGCTTCAAAAGAAGTAGGTGTGCAGCTGGACATAAGGCAATGTGGCATGAGTCATGGGGTGGGTTACCTGATAAAAATTTTCTGAATTCACTAGATCCCTATTTATCAAATTTAAGGGATCGTCTATACAAGAAAACATTCTCCTCTGATTATGCGGCGGGTAATTTAAGCTCTAAATGGGCTAGTATTCTTGGTCTTAGTACTAAAACAATTGTTGGGGTGGGAACTTTTGATGCTCATTCTGGTGCAATTGGTGCTAGAATTGAAAATGAAGCATTAGTCAAAGTTATGGGCACCTCTACATGTGATATAATGATTGGAAGTTCAAAATATTTGAATAAAAAAGTAGTAAGTGGAATTTGTGGTCAAGTAGAAAATTCAGTTATTCCAGGTTACTATGGATTAGAAGCCGGTCAGTCTGCATTTGGTGATTATCTAGCATGGTTTAAAAAAATTATTGAGTGGCCTTTAAAAAATACTCTCCAAAAAACATCAAACATTAATGAAGATCAAAAAAAAGAAATTATTTCAATATATGAGGATAACTTATTAGTAGATTTAACTGATGCTGCCTCCAAATTAGAAGGGGATTTCTCAGTGCCTGTAAGTCTTGATTGGATAAATGGTAGAAGGACTCCATATACGAATCAAAATTTAAAGGCGGTTTTTTCAAATTTGACACTTGGAAGTGGAGCACCTGAAATATTTCTCTCATTAATTTATGCTATTTGTTTTGGTTCAAAAAAAATTATTGAAAGGTTTTCTGAAGAAGGATTAAAAATTAAAAAAGTTATTGGAGTAGGTGGAATAGCTAAAAAATCACCATTTATAATGCAAACAATGGCAAATGTCTTAGATATACCTATATCTGTATGTTTATCAGAACAAACTCCTGCACTTGGAGCAGCTATATCTGCATCAGTGGCATCAGGAATTTATAAAACAATACCTGAAGCAATTGAAGTTATGGGCAGTGATTTTGAGAAGGTTTATCAACCTGAAAAAAATAAAGTTGAAAAATTAAAAAAAATGTATTTAAAGTATAACAAACTATCAATAGTTACTGAAAACGAATTAAAATGAGCAATTTCATCGACTTAAAAAAAGAGTGCTATGATGCTAATATGGAGCTGAAAAGACTTGGTCTAATTTATCATACATTTGGAAATGTAAGTTCATCAGATCATGAAAGAGGAGTTTTTGCAATAAAACCAAGTGGTGTTCCATATGAAGAATTGACTCAGGATAATATTGTTATTGTGGACTTTGATAATCAAATTATCGAAGGTGATTTAAAACCATCTTCAGATACAAAAACCCATTCATACTTATATAAAAAATGGAATGGCATTGGAGGTATTTCTCATACACATGCATTATATTCTGTTGCATGGTCTCAATCATTAAGAGATATCCCTGTATATGGAACAACTCACGCTGATCACCTTTCAAATGATATTCCCTGTACCCCTGTAATGACTGATGAGATGATAAAGGGAAACTATGAGGAGAATACAGGAAAACAAATCATTGAATATTTTAACAAAAAAAACCTTAATTATAATGAAATAGAAATGGTTTTGGTTGGAAATCATGGCCCATTTTGTTGGGGAAAAAGTGCATCCCAGTCAGTTTTTAATTCTACAGTTCTGGAAGAAATAGCCAAAATGGCATTTTTAACTGAACAAATCAATCCTAACGCTGATAAGTTAAAAAAAACACTTATTGAAAAGCACTATTATAGAAAACATGGTAAAAATAAATATTACGGACAGTAAAAATGAATTCTGAAAATATAAAAAATATTGCTTTTATATGTGGAAGTCAACATCTATATGGAAATGAAGTAATTGAAAGAATCGAAATAAATGTCAGAGAAATAATCAATAATCTGAATAAATCTAGTGAAATTCCAGTTTTAATCTATTTGAAAAAGGTATTGACTTCCTCAAAAGATATATCAAAAACCTGTTCAGAACTAAATAACGATGAGTCATGTATTGGAGTTCTGATTTGGATGCACACCTTTTCTCCTGCAAAAATGTGGATTTCAGGACTTAAAAAACTATCATTGCCAATTTGTCATTTGCACACTCAATTTAATAAAGAGATTCCTTGGGATAATATCGATATGGATTTTATGAATATAAATCAATCTGCTCATGGTGATAGGGAATTTTCTCACTTATTGACTAGAATGAGGATCCCTCGTAAAATTATTGTGGGCCATTGGTCGGATGATAATGTTTTACGTGAAATTGGAGTTTGGTCAAGGAGCGCCTTAGGGTGGAATGAAATGCAAAACTTAAATATAGCTAGAATTGGTGACAACATGAGGAATGTAGCAGTTACTGATGGAGATAAATTAGAGGCTCAAATAAAATTTGGTTTTTCTGTTAACGGATACGATACAGATGATATTCTTGATGAAATAAATTCTTTGGAATATGAAGATTTGAATTTGATTATAGAGGATTATCACAAAGAATATGAAATAGTAGATGAGCTAAAAAAAAGGAGGATACCTTCATCAAAGTTTAATTGATGCAGCAAAAATAGAACTTGGAATTGAAAATTTTTTAAAAAAAACTGGTTGTTTAGCATTCACTTCAACTTTTGAAAATTTAGGGGGCCTAAAACAGCTACCGGGTATATCTGTTCAGCGACTAATGAATAAAGGATATGGGTTTGGAGCAGAGGGAGATTGGAAAACTGCTGCACTTTTAAGAACTATGAAAGTTATGGCCTTTGACCAAGATAGAGGAACCTCTTTTATGGAAGATTATACATATCATTTTGAAAATAAAGGAATATTTGTTTTAGGCTCGCATATGCTTGAAATATGCCCATCAATCTCAGATTCTCAACCAAGATGCGAAATTCATCCTCTTTCTATTGGTAATAGAGAGGATCCCGTCCGTTTGGTTTTTAACGCAAAAACTGGAAAAGGAATTAATGTTAGTATGGTAGATATGGGTGATAAATTTAGAATTCTTGTCAATGAGGTAGAGTCAGTAAAAATAAAAAATAAATTACCAAGACTCCCAGTCGCTAGAGTATTACTTAAAGTATTTCCTAATTTTAAAGACGCAACAAAATCTTGGATGTTAGCAGGGGGGTCTCACCATACGGTTTTCTCACTTGATCTTAATTATAGTCATTTAAAAGATTTTTGTGAAATGGCGAAAGTAGAATATATTAGAATATAATGAAATCATCAAAAGCAATTATTTTTCTTGTTTCAGGCTATATTTTTATCACCTGTTGCACATCAAAAAAAGATATGATATCAAATACTGAAAAACCTAATATCATTCTTATACTATCAGACGACATGGGATATTCAGATATCGCCCCCTATGGAGGAGAAATAAATACCCCAAACTTATCAGATCTTGCAAAAAATGGCTTGAAATTCACTCAGTTTTATAATGCTGCAAGATGTTGTCCTACCAGAGCATCATTGTTAACAGGAACATATCCTCACGAGGCCGGAATAGGTCATATGACCAATCCTCCTAATGATCCTAAAGGTCGCAATTATGGTTTTCCACAATATCAAGGAAAATTAAATAATAATGTGATTACAATTGCTGAGGCACTAGGAGAGGCGGGTTATTCAACTTCAATGAGTGGTAAATGGCACTTAAGTTTTTTTGATAAAAACCAGTGGCCACTCCAAAGAGGATTTGATAATTTTTATGGTTTTATTGCAGGTGCAGGAAATTTCTTCAAGCCAGAGGCACCAAGATTTATCTTTGAGGGTAATGAAAAATTAAATATTGATGATGAAAATTATTACACAACTGATGTATTTACAGATAAAGCAATAGAATATATAGATAAGGTTAAAAGTGAAGATAATGAGAAGCCATTTTTTTTATACCTGTCATATAACGCACCTCATTGGCCCCTTCAGGCGCCAAAAGAAGAAATTGATAAGTACAGAGGTAATTATCTCAAAGGCTGGGAAAACTTGCGAGAGGAACGTTACAAGAGAATGATAGAAATGGGACTTATTGATTCTTCATGGGATTTAAGCTATGATGATATTGTTTCATGGGACTCATTATCAGAAGAAAAGCGCAAAGAAATGGATCTAAGAATGGCCATCTATGCAGCAATGATCGATAGAATGGATCAAAATATTGGAAGATTAATTAATGATCTGAAAAGCAAAGGATTATATGATAATACCATTATCATGTTTTTGAATGATAATGGTGCATGTGCGGAAAATGATATGTTAGGTAGTGGTCCTAAAGAACAATTAGAAACAAAAGAGGGTTATTTACTTTCTTATGGAAAAGCATGGGCAAATGCATCAAATACTCCCTATAGATCCTATAAGCATTGGACTCACGAAGGTGGTATTGGAACCCCATTTATTATCCATTGGCCTAATGGAATATCAAAAGATTCAAGAGGTTTAACGGTAAATCAATACGGATTTTTACCAGATATAATGGCAACATGTTTAGATCTAGCTAATACAAATATTCCAGAGGTGTTTAATGGAAATAAAATTAAAAAGCACTCAGGGAAAAGTCTTACTCCTATTTTTAGGGGATCAAAAGAGCAAATTCATAAAGAACCCATATTTTGGGAGCATGAGGGTAATAAAGCAGTAAGACTGGGAGATTATAAGCTTGTTCAAGATTGGGAGAAAGGAATTGATGATAATTGGGAATTATATGATATTTCAAAAGATAGGACTGAACAAAATAATTTAATTAAATTGTTACCAGATAAGTCAAAAGAAATGATTTCAATGTATAATGATTGGGCTAAAAAAATTGGAGTGATTCCCTGGAGTGAAATTCAAAAAATAAGAGGAAAAAAATAAACAATCATTCTACTTTTCCTTGACTGGTATTACCTTTTTTAATCTTTTAACAATCTCCTGAGAGTCTTCTTTATCTGATAAGTTACACCACTCGTTAGGATCATTTTGATGATTGTAAAGCTCACTTGAACCGTCTCTATACTCAATATATCGCCATTTTCCGGATCTTACGGCATGATTCCCCTTACCATAAGTTGAAAGAACGGGTCTATTCCATTCCATCGAAGGATTAACAAGAAGCTCTTTCAAACTTTTTCCGTCAAGACCCTCTTTTTTTGGAATACCGGCAAGATCGACAAGCGTTGGATAAATATCAATAAAACTAACAGGGGATTCACAAATTGAATTTTTTGCAATTATTTTTGGATATGATATTATAAAGGGGACATGTGTGGTATCCTCCCAAAGTGCTTGTTTTCTCCAATGCTGTTTTTCACCTAAATGCCATCCATGATCTCCCCATAAAACAACTATTGTATTGTCTGCATACTTACTCTTATCTAAACCATCTAATAGTTCACCAACATAAGTGTCAACAAAACTTATTGATGCAAGATAAGCCTGAACACCTTTCTTCCACTGATCATATTTAATTACTAAATCATGGTCTCTTTCACCTTCATTGAGATCAGTTCCCCATGATGCAGAGTACCTCTCTCTTGCAAATCTTTTTCCGTATTCTGGAAGATCATCCAAGTCATCTAATTTAACCTCGGGTAATATTATTTCATCTAAAGGAAACTTGTCAAAATATTTCTTTGGTACAAACCAAGGTAAGTGAGGCCTGTAAAATCCACAAGCTAAGAAAAATGGTTTATCATGATTCTTTATCAATTCTGACTTTACCCAATTTGCTGTTCTGACATCCTGCATTTGTTCATCTGGAACATCAATCGGACCCCAATTAAACCATCCAGCACCAGTAGAAACTTTAGGTAAGTTTCGATCTCTTCCACTTTTTCTTGTGTGACCTTTTGAAACAAAATAATAATCCCAGGACAATGAATCTCCAGGCCTATTATTTCCATGGAATATTTTACCGCCTCCTTTAGTAGTATAACCATTTGATTTTAAATATTGCATCAATGTTACCTTATTTGGAAGAGTTTTTCTAAAATTATTTCGGTTTCCATATACCCCGGTAGTGGATGGGTATAGACCGGTCAATAGTGCAACTCTTGACGGATTACAAAGTGGGGCTATGGTATAAGCTTTACTAAAACCTACTCCTCTTTTAATAAGCCTATCAATATTTGGTGTTTTAGCTTGAGGGTGCCCACCAAGATAACCCACCCAATCGTTTAAATCATCAATTGCGATGAATAAAATATTTGGTCTTTCTTGCTCTACATTGGGAGAATCACACCCAAAAAAAATTGAAAAAAAAGTTATTAAAAAACACAAAGATTTGATCTTTATCATAATGAATGAAAAATTATAATTCAAAATCAGGATTCAATTCTGTAGGAATTGGAGCATTAGTCTTTTCCCACCATGATTGCAAGTCACCAATTAATTCTGAAGCTTTTTCAGTTTCAGATTTGGATAAATCTTTTTTCTCACCAACATCATTTTTTAAATTATATAGCTCAATTTCTTCATTTTCAAAATAATAATGTAATTTCCAATCACCCTTTCTAATTATTGAACCAGGTCTTGTTCTAAAAAGGGAGTCCCTGTTTTCATTGTCTTTTATGTTATATCCCTGAAGATAAATTGGAAAATGCCAAAAAAGTGATCTTTCCTTAAATTCAGCTCCGTTTATTAATGAATTCAAGATTGAATTTCCGTCAAATTCATTATCCATTGAATGATCACCAATAGCATCCATAATGGTAGGAAAAATATCTAGATGTGATATTGGAGATTTATCATTTATACCAGTTTTAATCTTACCTTTCCAATGAAATAAAAAGGGGACCCTGATTCCGCCCTCATAATAACTTCCTTTTCCTGCTCTAAGAGGTTTTTGCATTGTAATTTTACCATAGTATCCTCCATTATCTGAGGTAAATATTATTATTGAGTTATCAAATAAATTTTTCTCTTTTAATTTCTTAATCAGATCCCCGATATTACGATCCAAATTATCAATCATGGTAGCATAATTAGGATTTTTTTGCCCCTTATAAGCTGGCTTATTGATATACTTCTTCATAAGTGAATCAACTTTATGAATTGGAGTATGAACCGCGTAAGGAGTATAGTGAAGGAAAAAAGGCTTATCAACTTTATCTAAAAAAGAAAGTGTTTCATCCATTATAACGTCTGTCAAATATTTACCCGTTTCTGAACTTATATTTACTTTATATGGACTATTGTCCTTTCCATAGGGATGATAGAAACTAGCTGGATGACCTATATGTCTTCCAGCAATATTTACATCAAAACCGTAATCTAATGGGTTTTCACTCAGGTGCCATTTACCTGAATGACATGTAGTGTAACCGGATTCTTTTAGCTTCTGTGCAATTACAGTAAACTTTTTATCTAAAGTAGTAGTATTTTTGATGGGTATTAATTTTCTATGCTTTGACTCCCCCCTATCTGAATTACTTACAGTATAGATTTGATGTCTGGTAGTCCATTTACCGGTATTTATACATGCTCGACTTGGCGCACAATTAGCTGCAGCAGCATATCCTTGGGTAAATACCATTCCATTTTCAGCAAGAGAATCAATATTTGGTGTTTCATAATATTCACTGCCCATAAAACTCACATCATTCCAACCCATATCATCAATATTTATAAAAACAATATTAGGAGGGTGATTAGTATTTTTATTTTTTGTGCAGGAAAAAAATAATACTGTAATTGCTAAAAATTTAATGTATTTTATCAATATAAAAATTTTTTCAAATCATAAATTTTGAAGAACATAAAAAAACCAGTGCATTACTACACTGGTTTTTTAGATATAAATCAGTTTTTATCTGTATCCATTATTTGTAGGATCAGTATTTAAAAGATTAGGATTCAACTGAATTTCAGAAAGTGGAATAGGCGCATACTGGTGTTTTTCTTGAACATTTTGTACAGCAGGCATGTTATGTTTTTGAAATTGAGTATTTCTTATACGATCTACATAAATACCCCACCTAACAAGATCAGGTTTTCTGTGACACTCTCCACACAATTCGTGTAATCTTTCCTCCCACATTTCTTCTCTAAACTGTTGCTGAGTCATATTACTCCAAGGCTGATCAGGCTCAAAAGCTCTTTCACGAACCTTATTTACATACTGGTATGCATTTCCAGGGCCATTAAGTTCATTCTCAGCCTCTCCAGCCATAAGATATATATCAGCAAGTCTAATCATTACAAAGTTTTCACTTTTATTATGTCTAGGAGAAAAGGTTTTGCTTAAATTCCATAACTTACTCATGTAAGCGAATTTAAGAGGTATCCCCTCATATTCTGTAGCAATAGTCACATCGTATCTTAAATCTCCGGCATCCCAAGATGACCTATCAGCCAGAAGTGGAAGAGGTGATGCACCACCATAACCACCAAAATCATGATCGTTTGCAGCAAGAGCGGCTTTTAACTCACCTTGTCTTCCTTTTTTATCTTTGGGCTCATCTCTAATTCTCGGAACAAAATCGTGTCCTCTTTGATAACTATCCTCAGAATTAGTAGATAAACCTTTTGCAGGTAGACCAGTAAAATCAATCCACAAAATATGCTCAGGGTTTACTTTGTTTGAATAACCAGCATTACTCCAGTTATAAACATCACCAAAGTTCTCCATAAGTGAATGTGGAGAGTTATCAATAATATCTTTCGATGCTGTGAGCATTCCTTGCCAGTTCTCAGCGAACATATGGAATTTAGCTTCTAGAGCCCTTGCAGCCCATTTAGACATTCTACCTAGATTAGATCCAGACCAGGAATCAGGTAACAAGCCATATGCAGTTTGAAGATCAGCTACCATAGCATCTCTAATTGTTTTAACGGGTGTTCTCTCGAGTGAAGCTAACTCCTCAGGAGCAAGAATTTCAGTAAAAAACGGGACATCACCCCAAACACATGTTAAGTCATAATAA
The DNA here is from genome assembly GCA_902515395.1 of uncultured Bacteroidota bacterium. Classification (GTDB taxonomy): domain Bacteria; phylum Bacteroidota; class Bacteroidia; order Flavobacteriales; family Flavobacteriaceae; genus UBA8316. Next base: position 30,092 of record CABXUL010000002.1, read on the forward strand.
GCAAGTGCTCTAATCACGTAGAGCTGACCTAGAGACTGATCTATTGTAGTTTGAGATAATTTCTCATTTCCTTGAATGTTCGAAATAGCATCACTAGAATTTCTAATAGCCTCATAAAGTGTGTTCCAATAACGCTCTCCATCTGCCACTCCTTCATCCCAGGTAATATTATATGTTTCCTTAAAAATATTTCTGGTAGAGCTTATTTCATCCGAAGGCATTTGCCACCAAGCTGGCCTGTCTCTGTGTTTGAACCAACCAGCATCAGTTAGCATCGAATAAGCTCCGTCTACTGCAATTTTAGCTTCAGCGTCACTGTTATAAAAAGTGGCAGGAGATAGACCATCTCTGAAGTCTTCAGCTAAATACTCTTCACAAGCTGATGGGATTATGATAAGGCATATTACCATCAATAATTTCGTTAAATGTAATTTAATGTTTTTCATAATCTATATTATTATAAGTTTAACCTAAATCCAATAGCTACAGAGGAAGCATAAGGGTACTGATCGTCAGCAACTCCTTGAGCAACAGTACTAGATCCTCCATCACTAACCTCTGGATCTCCCCACTTGTAACCAGTTATTAAAAGTAAATTATTACCCGTAAGATAGACACTCGCTGTATCTACAAATGGAAGACCTGGAATTTCATCAAAATCATAATTAAGGGTAACATTTTTAAGACGGATAAATGATCCATCAACAATATTCAAACTACTGTTAGGTCTGAAACCACCAGCTGAGGTTCCTGCTCTTGGAATATCAGAGGTTGGATTTGAAGGAGTCCATCTATCTTCAACGATGGGTAACATGTTGGTCTCTGGACCACGACCATAATAATGCTCGTAAATAGAGGCATCAAACATTTCATGACCCTGCATACCCTGAATAAAAACATCCATAGTCCAATTTTTATAGGTTAATGTATTTCTAAATCCATAATAAAAATCTGGTTGAGGGCTTCCCAATGCTACAAAGTCATTTTGATTAATTGCGCCATCTCCATTTTGATCCACATAATTTGGAGCTCCAATACCATCAATACCTGCTCTTTGGTCTGCATCTATTTCAGCTGCAGATTTATATGTACCCTCATAAATGGCTCCATAAAAAACTGGCATTACCTCACCTGGAACAAGTCTAAGAGCACCAGCTCCAGCTTGTGCGTGGTTTGGGTTTCTCAAAGGAATAAAAGGAGATCCTCCAAGGCTAATTACTTTATTTCTGTTAGCAGAAATTTGCAAATTAGAACTCCACACAAAGTCAGGTTTTTCTATGTTAACAGAATTCAATGTAAATTCAAAACCTTTATTTTCAACCTCACCAACGTTTTCAAGCCTTGTATCTCCAGCAGTTCCAGGAAGTGGTTTTGCTAATAATAAGTCTTTGGTTTGTTTATTGTAATAATCAATTTCAACAGAATATCTATTATTTAAAAATCCTATTTCAAGACCAATATCAGTCTGATGAGTTTTTTCCCACTCTAAACCTGTACTTGGCAGTGAAGCCAAAATTACAGAAGGGGAAATTGATTGATTAAAAAAGATATTTCTAGGAACATATTTAGCGAGTGAATTATATGGACTGACTCCTTGTTCACCTACTATACCGTAACTAGCTCTTAACTTCAAACTACTAACAGCCTCAATATCTTGCATAAAATCTTCTTGACCAATTTTCCAAGCAGCTCCAACGGATGGGAAAAATGCATATTTTTTACCTTCCTCAAAAACCGAAGATCCATCTCGTCTACCAACTAAAGTTAAGAGATATTTATCCCTAAAGCTATAATTTATCCTACCTAAAATTGATTCAAAAGTTCTTTGATTATAGTCAGATCCTATTACATTTCTGGTAGCATCTGCTCCTAAGGAAAGATTATTAAAAGTTACAACGTCATTGGCGTAACCTGCTCCTCCAGCGTTAACACCGCTAAATGTGTTTTTTTGCATGGTGTAACCTGCTAACACTTTAAGTGAATGGTCTCCAATATCTTTAGTATACGTAACAGTATTTTCATTCAAAAGATCTGTCGTACGACCCATTGAAACATCAGCGTCACCTCCTGTTCCAGCATTTATTACTATAGGATCGAGGTTACCAACATATTGATTTCGTTTATTGAAAATTAGATTTGATCCAACAGAGCTTCTAAATGTGAAATCTTTAGCAATATCAAACTCCACATAAGCATTTGCGAGGACATTTGTTACAAAGCTATGATCTATTCTATGATTGACATCGTGAACGGGACTCCTATTAATAACACCAGATACTGGATTTGTACCATTGAAGGATCCATCATCGTTGTATACAGGTGTTGTTGGGAGCATTGAAAAGTAAACATTTCCAAGAATAACTTTATTATGTTCCTGTTTTCTATCAGTAATCATCATTCTTATTCCAGTTCTAATATTATCATTAACATTAACATCAAAATTTGCTCTTAAAGAATTTCTAACCATACCAGAAGCTTTGATAATACCTTCTTGGGCAAATCTATTGTATGAAATAAAATAATTAGCTTTTCCAGAGTTACCACTTATATTGACATCAGTGTTATCTATTCTTCCATTTCTAGTAATTAGTCCTCTCCAATCAGTTGGAACAATACTTTGCCAATTAGGCGCATGAATAGCATTTCCAGCCAATGATGGGTCATTTGTTCCATAATCTGTATCAACATAGGTTACACCTTCATTCCAATATTCAGCCCATACGCCAATACTTGCCATTTCAGGATAATTGTAAACTATTTGAGAAGAAGAATAATGATTTATAGAAACATCTACCTTTCCCTCTTGAGTGGATAGACCAGATTTAGTAGTAATTAAAATAACCCCTGCAGCACCACGAGTTCCATAAATTGCAAGTGAACTTGCGTCTTTAAGAACTTCGATTGATTCAATGTCATTCACATTTAAATTTGAAAGGTTAAAATTAGTTCCAACAATAAAGCCATCAATCACAAATAATGGTTGGTTATTTCCATTAATCGAGCTCATACCTCTAATTCTTATGGTGGAAGGGGCACCAGGCTCACCGCTTGTTGAAACAACGTTAACACCAGCTGCCCTACCTTGCAACATATTATCAACTCTTGCGACAGGTTGATTTAAAAGTGCATCACCTTTAATTTGTGAAATTGAAGAAACGAGATCCTTTTTGGCAGTAGAACCATATCCGGTTATAATCACTTCATCAAGTTTAGCATAGTCTTCATCAAGAGAAATACTCAAATTACTCTCGGCTCCAACAACTACTTCTTGAGTTGTGAATCCAATAAAGGAGATTGTTAACACATCACCATCATTTGCCTCCAAAGCAAAGTTTCCATCAAAATCAGTCACTACTCCTTTATTTGTGCCTTTTACAATTACATTTACACCTGGAAGTGGAACTGCATCGGCATCTGATATTACACCAGAAATAGTTTTTTGACCAATGGCTTGCATACTTATAAGTAAAGTAGCCAAAATCATCAGTAAAAATCTATTGGAACAATAATCCAAAAGGTTTCTACCCTTTTTTAGTAAAATCATAGAATGTTTGTTTTAAGTTAAATTAATAAAAAAAAGCCGTAAACTACTACAAATCAAATGTTTAAAGTAAAAGAATTGATTTTTATTAATTAAAATTGTTTGTTTGAGGGCCTAATTTAATAATTTTTGTTAATAAAATCCCAAAAATTGTCTGGATTACTGGTTATTTTAGGTACCTCAAATAAAAAATGAAAAAACTATTTAATTATTTATTTTTTTTGATAATACTTCTTGGAGGATGTAATGCTAATAAAGATGTAAAACCTCCTAATATTCTATTTGTTATTTCAGATGATCAATCTTATCCCCATGCTAGTATTTATGGAACTAAATGGCTAAGCACTCCAGGGTTTGACCGCATTGCAAATGAGGGTCTATTATTTAATCATGCTTATACAACTAACGCTAAATGTTCACCTTCAAGATCCACGATTTTAACTGGTAGAGACAGTTGGCTTTTGGAGGAGGCTACGAATCACGTTCCTTTTTTTCCTGAAAAATTCACAACATTTCCCGAGGTTTTAAAAAATAGAGGTTACAAAACTGGGAAAACCGGGAAAGGATGGGCTCCTGGTGTAGCATTAAAAAATGGACAAAAAAGAAATTTGATTGGGGAAAATTACGGTATGGTAAAAATCGATCCTCCTGCCAAGTATATAAGTGACAATGATTATAGTGGAAACTTCAAATATTTCCTTGATAATAAAAAAATTGATCAACCATTCTTTTTTTGGGTCGGAGGTTTAGAACCCCATAGACGTTATGAGTATAAAGCAGGAATAAATTTTGGTGGTAAAAATATTGAACAAATTGAAAAAGTTCCAAACTATTGGCCTGATTCAGATAATGTTAAAACTGATATGCTTGATTATGCTTTCGAAATTGAATATTTTGATTCTCACTTAGAAAGAATTATAAGTGAACTAGAGAAAAGAAATTTATTGGAAAACACCATAATAGTGGTTACCTCAGACAATGGTATGCCTTTTCCTAGAGTAAAAGGACAGGTATTTCCGTACGATAATAGACTTCCTTTGGCGATCCGATGGGGTAAGGGAATAAAAAATCCAGGAAGGATAATTAAGGATTATGTGAGTTTTTCAGACTTTGCCCCGACCTTTTTAGAACTTGCTGGTGTTGATTTAGCAAATCAAAACATGGAAGAATTTTCCGGTACCAGTTTGAAAAATATTTTTAACGACGATCCGATTCAGAAAAAAAGAAATTATATGATCATTGGAAAAGAGCGGCATGATATTGGAAGACAAAACGACAATGGCTATCCTGTTAGGGCAATAATAGCTGGTCATTATTTTTACAGCTTAAACTTTAAACCCAATCGGTGGCCTGCAGGAAATCCAGAAACTGGATACCTTAATACAGATGGCAGTCCTACCAAAACGGAAATCCTGAATCTTAAAAGAGAGGGGTTAAATGAAGATTATTGGAACTTATCATTCGGGAAGAGACCTGAGGAAACATTATATGATTTAAGAAAAGACCCAGACTGCATTGAAAATATTGCACAAAACAATAAGTATAGTTTTATAAAAGATAGCCTAAGAAAAGTTTTAATCGAAGATTTGACAATAAACAAAGATCCTAGAATTCTTGGATATGGTGATTTATTTGATAATTACACCTATGCAGAAAAACGGACTAGAAACTTTTACGAACGCTATATGAATGGAGAATCATTGGATTCAGATTGGGTAAACTCATCAGACTTTGAAAACCCTTCGGATTAATAATTAATACTGATCCAGAACTGGAATATTAAATTTTTCAATAGTTGCCTTAGTATGAGCAGATTTCATTAAGCTTTCCAACTTTTTAACAACATCTGGGTAATCCTCTGATAAATCATTTAATTCCTTCGGGTCATCTTTAATATTAAATAATTTAAGTTTAGATGGACCTTCAAATAATTGCTTTTTATAACCTTTCCAATCATTTACTCTAATTGCCTGTTGACCAGTATAGGAGGGAAACTCCCAATACAAATAGTCATGTTTTTTTTGTTCTTCACCTAATAATACTGGCAAATAACTTTTTCCATCAATTTTAAAATCTGGCTTAGCACCAATTACATCACAAACCGTAGCAAAATAATCATAAAAAACACATGGGTGATCAGACTTAGAGCCTGCTTTAATTTTTTTTGGCCAAGAGGCAATCGTTGGTACTCTTATTCCTCCTTCATTAACATTTCCTTTTACGGTATTTTTTGAATTAACAAAAATTCCAGTGCTATTAAAAAAGTGTATATCTACTTGTTCGTCTTTGTGTGTAGGGCCATTATCACTTGAAAATACAATTAGTGTATTTTCGTATTGACCATTTTCTTTAAGTTTCGCTACTAATTCTCCAACCTGTTCATCTAAATATGATATCATTGCTGCATATGTAGCTCTAGGAGAAAAGTTTGGAAAGTAACCTTTATTTCCAAGATAAGGCTCCTCTTTTCCAAATTTTTCTCTGTAATAATTTACCCATTTTTTTGGAGCCTGTAATGGTAAATGAGGAAGTGGACTAGCATAATAAAGAAAGAATTTTTGATTAATATTTCGATCTAAAAATGCCATTGCCTCATTATGCATGAGTGTTGGAGCATAATCATTTTGGTGATATAATGCATAGCTTTCTTCATCCTTAGGATTAAGGTGATCGGGAAGTTTTCCTTTATCAACAACTGTGTTATTTAAAATATGCCGTTCGCTGTTTCGCCATAAATGGGTGGGAAATAGGTTATGAGCTTGTCGCTGACAATTATAGCCATAAAAAAAATCAAACCCTTTTTTATTTGGAATACTGGTTGTATTAGGAGCCCCAAGACCCCATTTACCAACCATACCTGTTTTATACCCATTAGATTTTAAAATATTTGCAATTGTCCGAATGGAATCTGGCATTGGGCGTTGACCCTCAAGGTTTGAATTTTCAAACATTGACTTAAAGCTCCAGACGTCTCCACGTTCTCCCCACTCACTGTTTCCTCTAACTGGGTTATGACCTGCGTGAAGTCCAGTCATTAAAATTGCTCGAGCTGGAGCACAAACGGGAGCTCCGCTGTAATGATCTGTCAAAATCATACCAGATTTTGCTAATGCATCAAGGTTTGGGGTTTCAATTAATTGTTGTCCTAAAACTCCCAATTCACCATATCCAAGATCATCAGCAAGAATAAAAATAAAATTAGGCAGATCTTTAACTGATTTTTTATTTAGAGAACAGGAGACTATAAATAGTATTATGCAAGTTATTAAATACTTCATAAGATAAAATTAAAAAGGACCTTTCTCATTAATTTTTGTGGCATCGTTTGCAAATCCTGGCATTTCACCACGTATTCTATAATTTTTAGCCTTATTACTAGTTTTTGTTTTCATTCCATTAGTATTTTTGACAGGTTCACGTAAATACCAATCTTTAGTCAAATTCTCTGGAAGATTATCACCAGTTGCAATAGACCACTCTTCCAATTTTTGCTTCAAGGTGTAGTAGATTTTAGGTATTTCACTACCTAGCATCAAATTATTAAATTGATAAGGGTCATTAATCAGATCATAAAGTTCTTCATTAGGGCGTGGAGCTAGAAATATATCTGCTTGGCGCTCTGTAATTAAGCCATCTTTCAAGGCTTTTTTAAGCTCAGTGTATGTTGGACTATTTACTGCATCTAATGGACCTCGCTGAGCAAATTGTGGTCTTTCGTTTTTAATGTACATGTAATTCTTGTTACTAACCATTCGTTCATAAGCTTCATAATCATGCCAATTGTGCTCTGCAAAAACGTAATTTCTAAACCTATCAGTTGCTCCCAAAAGTAATTTTTTAAAGCTCACGCCTTGGAATCGATCTATTGGATCAATTCCAGCCAAATCTGTTAATGTCGGAGCAATATCAACAGCACTAACCAAGCTTTCATTAACAGTATTTCGAGTAGCTATTGCTTTGGGGTAATGGACTATGAATGGTGTTTTGACACCCTGGTGATTAACCCTAGTTTTACTATGAGGAAATGGTCTACCATTATCTGCCATTATAACAATAACAGTATTTTCATATACTCCTTTTTCTTTGAGCTTTTTAACAACCTCACCAATGTAATAATCAAAACGAGTAATTTCATCATAGTAGTTTACTAAGTCTAATCTTGTTTCTGGTCCATCAATTAGATATTCAGGTACTTTGATCTCATTAACATTGTGTGTTCCAGTGAATTGGTTTTCACCCCAAGTCCTGTGTGCATCATAGGAGGCAAACCACATAAAAAAGGGTTGATCGTTTGGAGTATTTTCTAAAGCTTCCTCCCAATATTCTTCTCCGCCTTTACCATTGATTATTTTATCATCATGAACTTCATCAAAGCCTCTTATAGCATAATCTCCCATATGAAACTTCCCTGCTTGAAGCGTAAAATAACCTTTGGATTTTAATATTTCAGGTAGTGAAATCATATCAATAGGTGGCATTGAATGTAATTCAGCTGCACCAGTATTGTGAGGATATCGACCAGTTATAATAGAGTTTCGACTTGGGCTACAGGAGCTAGTAGTTAGATATGCATTTTTAAAAACAATACCGTCTTTTGCTAACAAATCGATATTGGGACTTTGAACATATTCATTTCCATAGCACCCCAAATCATCCCAACTAACATCATCGGCAATAAATACTATTAAATTTGGAGGAGATTTTTTGTTTTTATCTGTGGAACAAGAATAAGATTGTATAATTAGCAACGCAGTAAAAAAATAACTAAAAATATGTGGGGATCTGGTTTTCTTCATTGATTTAGTTTTATAGTCTAATTTGGCAATTTAATCTTATTTTTTTATTCATCACCATTTACAGTTATAACTATTCGCCTTGATCCTGCTTTATTTCTATGTTCGCATAAATAGACACCTTGCCAGGTTCCTAACAATAGACTTCCATTTTTGATTGGGATATCCACACCGCTTCCAAGCAAGCTACTTTTAATATGTGAGGTCATATCATCTGAGCCTTCTAATGTGTGAAGAAAATGGTCAGCTGATTCAGGAACCATAAAATTAAAATGGGTTTCAAAATCAATCCTGACCGTAGGATCGGCATTCTCATTAATTGTCAAACTAGCCGATGTGTGTTTTATAAAAACGTTTACCATACCTGTCATTGGAGGTAATTCTTTCTGAATATAATTAGTTATAAGGTGAAAACCACGTGAAAATGAGGGGAGTATAATTTCTTTCTGAAAAACCATATTCTTAAATTTAAATAAATTTAGAGAAATAAAAGATTTATGATTAAGACAATATCAATGAAAATCATATTGTTTTCAATTGTTGTGGTGTTCACTCTAATTAATTGTAATAATCCAACTATTCCCCTAATCATTGGACATCGAGGTGCCAAAGGGCATATAGCAGAAAATACTTTAGAATCAATAGAAAAAGCAATGGAACTAGGGGTAGATGGTATTGAAATAGATATATTCAAATGTAAATCAGGAGAACTAGTAGTTTTTCATGATAAAACTTTAAACCGTTTAACAGATGCTGAGGGATTAATTGAATCACTGGATATAGATTCAATTAGGAAAATCAAGATTTTTAATAGATATAAAATCCCAACTCTAATTGAAGTGCTAGATTTAATAGATGGAAAAGTTTTTTTAAATATTGAGCTTAAAGGAAGTGAAACAGCACTTCTCACAAATCAAATAATCAAAAATTATCTTGATAAGGGAAATTGGACAATAGAAAAATTTATAATTTCAAGTTTTAATTGGAAAGAATTAGAAATCTTTTATAAAAACAATAAACAAGTTCCCATTGCAGTATTGACAGATGCCGATCCCCTTGATGCACTTCCTGTTGCTAGAAAGTTAAAAGCCAAGGCTATCAATCCAAGTTATAAATCATTAAACTCTAAAAATGTAAAAAAAATCCATGAAGCTGGATATAAGATTTATCCATATACTGTAAACAAAAAAGAGAATATTTCAAAAGTAATTTCACTGAATGTAGACGGGATTATAACTGATTTCCCAGAACGGGTTCAGGAACTGATATTTAATTTTTAGGCTGCTAAAATCAAATAGAAAATTCCAGCAATCGCTCCACCAGCGAAAGGACCAAAAACAGGTATCCAAGCATAAGACCAATCTGCATCTTTGTTTTTTCTTGGGATCAATTGATAAACTAATCTTGGTCCAAAATCTCTAGCAGGGTTAATTGCATAACCAGTAGTTCCTCCTAAAGATATACCAATTACCCAAACAAGAATTCCCACTGGAAGTGCTTCTAACGCGCCTAAACCGAAATTGGAAACTTCAACACCCTCGATCTGAATATTTGGAATTGCAATGAACAATACACCAAAAACTAAAACAAAGGTTCCTATCAGTTCACTGAAAAAATTATTTTTGAAATTTCTAATAGCAGGACCAGTGCAGAAAGTACTTCTAACGACAGTCTCGTCAGTAGTTTTTCTGTGATGATCAATGTAGGTAATATAACATATCCAACTTCCAAACATAGCACCGAGTAATTGAGCAATTAAATATCCCGGGACAAGAGTCCAAGAAAACTTTTCGGCTACTGCAAGACCAATAGTAACAGCAGGATTTAGGTGTGCACCACTAAACTGAGCGGTAATAAAAACGGCAACAAAAACTGAAAAACCCCATGCGCTAGTAATTAAGATCCATGGTGTTTGTCCCTGAGCAATTGTTTTTTTTAAGTTTACATTTGCAACAACTCCCTCTCCCAAGAGGAGAAGTATGAAAGTACCAATAAATTCTGCTAAGTAAGGATCAATATTCATAGAATATAATTTTTAATTATTTTATTAGTGTTGGTTAATTCTTTATTTATCCAAGATTCATTTTTATTTAAATATTCTGCCATTATTTTAGCAACAATAGGGGCAATTTTTTTTGTTTCCTCTGCATCCAAAAATAAACATCTTATCCTGCGAGCCAAAATATCATCTAAATGAATAGCCATTTCATTTTGAATAGACCAAAGAATTAAATTTTTAGTAATATAGAATTTACTTGATAGAGACTCATTATCCTTTGCTTCTCCATTTGCGGTAATTGTGCTTGCATCTGAACCATAAGCATGTAATGGATGATCAAAGTCAATATTTTCATCATATCCAGAGAGTTTTAGCTTATGGGTACGGCATTTAACATCTTTCAATCCGCCTACTATTGAAGCGGTGTTAATTCCATCTTCTGCCATTTTTCGATAAGTGGTCCATTTACCTCCCAGAAGACTAATTAAACCAGAAGTGGAGACATTAATCTTATGGTGACGAGAAATCTCCTTTGTCTGAGAGTCACTTCCTTGATTAGCAGCTAAGGGTCTTAAACCAGCAAAAACACTCTTCACATCTTTTCTTTTGGGTTTTTTTGTCATGTACTTACCCGCATTTGCTAGGATAAAATCTATTTCTTCGTCCTGGGGTCTTGGTTCATCCAATGTCTCATCGATTGGAGTATCAGTTGTGCCAAGCACTACATGATTGTGCCAAGGAACAGCAAACAAAACCCTACCGTCAGTTGTATGTGGAATCATAATAGCATGTGGACCATCTAGAAACTCTTTTTCTAAAACTACGTGAACGCCTTGACTGGGACGAATCATTTGATTGGCTTCTGGTTTATCCATTTGAATTATGCGATCACTAAAAACACCAGTAGCATTTATAATCACTTTTCCTTTGATTACAAAATTTTGTCTTGTTTCATTTTCAATCGCCTCCAAACCAGAAATTAAATCATTTTCCTTAATTAATCGTTTTACTTCAATATAGTTTAGTATTGTGGCTCCTAGCTCGCAGGCTGTTCTTGCTAAACTGATCGCCATTCTAGAGTCATCAAACTGGCCATCATGATATATAACACCACCGCGAAGACCCTCATTTTTTACATTGTTAATCAAAGATATGGTTTGTTGTTTATCAAGTAATTCGGATGGACCAAGTCCTAATTTTCCTGCCATCATATCATATACTTTAAGTCCCAAACCATAAAAAGGGCTATTCCACCAGTCGTAAAATGGAATAACAAAGCTCATATCTTTAACCATTTGAGGAGCATTTTTTTTCATAATCCCTCTTTCTTTAAGTGCTTCAATTACAAGAGATATGTCTCCATTTTGAAGATATCTAACCCCACCATGTACTAGTTTGGTACTTCTCGAGGAAGTTCCTTTTGCAAAATCATTCTTTTCAAGTAAAAGTGTTTTATATCCTCTTTGAGCTGAATCAACTGCAGCTCCTAACCCACTTGCTCCTCCACCTATTATTATGACGTCCCAAATTTCAGTTGTGGCTAAATCCTCTAAAAATTTAGACCTATCCATAGTTTAAGAAATTATTCGGTAAACTCTGTCCTTCCATAGGTTAATTATACTTTCTGTTTTATCGTCAGGATTTGGTTCAAAAGACTGATCCTCTTTCCATAGTTTTTCCAAATCTTTAGTAGATTTCCAAAAACCAGTTGCAAGACCAGCTAAAAATGCAGCTCCTAATGCAGTTGTTTCAGTAATTTTTGGACGGATCACTTTAGAATTTAAAAGATCAGCTTGAATTTGCATTAATAAATTATTATTGCTAGCTCCACCGTCAACTTTTAGATTTGAAAATTCAACTCCTGCATCTTTTTGCATTTCAATAATTATATCTCTTGAACGAAGTGCAATTGACTCGAGTCCAGCTCGAGCTATATGAGCCTTACTAGTCCCCCTAGTAATTCCCATAATGGCACCAGTAGCGTGAGGATCCCAATAAGGAGCTCCTAAACCAGAGAGAGCTGGAACAATAGTAACTCCTCCATTATCGTCTACTATATTTGCCAAATCCTCAATCTCAGGAGCAGAATCTATTATATTTATTTGATCTCTCATCCATTGAATCAGTGCACCTGCGGTAAAAATACTACCCTCGATTGCATAGGTAACTTTTCCTTTTATTTGCCATGCAATTGTGGTAAGCATTCTATTTTGAGATCTTACTGCATTACTTCCGGTGTTCATTATACAAAAACAACCAGTTCCATAGGTGTTTTTTACATCACCAGGCTTCAAACACATTTGTCCAAACAAAGCAGCTTGTTGGTCTCCAGCGATTCCACTAATTGGTATTTCTGAACCCAAAATTGATTCGTTCACAGTTCCAACAATTTCAGAGGAATTTACAACCTCGGGTAGTAGTGATTTAGGAATATCCAAAACAGTTAACAATTCATCATCCCACTCTCCATTATGAATATTATAAATAAGTGTTCTACTTGCATTTGTGGCATCTGTTACGTGCTTAACCCCTTTGGTCAGATTCCATATTAACCAGCTGTCCACAGTCCCAAATGCGACTTCACCATTAATGGCAAGATCTTTTAAACCTGGAATATTATCAAGAATCCATTTAATTTTAGTTCCGGAGAAATATGCATCAATCAATAAACCAGTTTTTGATGAAAATATACCTTCTTTACCTTCATCAAGAAGGTATTCACAAGTTTTAGCAGTCCTCCTGTCTTGCCAGACAATTGCATTGTAAACCGGTTTACCAGTATTTTTATTCCAAACTATAGTTGTCTCCCGCTGGTTAGTTATACCTATTGAATCAATTTCCTGAGGATTAATAAACGCTTTTTTTACAACACTCTTTATTGCATTTAACTGAGTTTTCCAAATTTCAATAGGATCATGTTCTACCCAGCCTTTTTTTGGAAAAAACTGGGTAAACTCTTCTTGGGCAACTGCAACCTGATTTCCACTTTTATCAAAAAGTATTGCTCTAGAGCTCGTTGTACCTGCATCTAGGGACAAAACATATTTTTTCATCGGTAAGAAAATTAATATTAACCTGTAAAGTACAATAAAATTGAAATAACTATTCCAACAAGGATTGCTGATAATACTAAATCAGTTGTATTAAAGGATTCTCTAAACTCCTGCTTCATTTTAGCAGTCATTGTTCCAAACGATAAACCTTCAATTCTAGCATAATCAGGTACTGCTGAAGCCATACTAACTCCAACACATAGAAATACTGAGAAAATAAACATGAAAATTGCCATGTGTGCAAAGTTTATAGTAGCAAAAGCAAATGCAATTCCAGAAACTTCGATACCTGAGGTAATTTCTTCCTGGAAGTAAATTTCAGTGCCTAGCCTTAAAATAAGTAATATCAATCCACTGATTAAAGTTGTAATGGCAGCATCTGAAGTTACTCTCTTCCATATAATTCCCAATAAAAATACTGCTGTTACAGGAGGTGCAATGTATGATTGAACATTTTGAAGGTATTGATACATAACTCCTCCACCAATTTTTTCCATTATTGGTATCCAAATTATTCCTAACACAACAATAATAGCCGTAGCAATTTTCCCAATTCTAATCAGTGATTCTTCTGACTTATCTGGTCTTATTTTTTTGTAAATATCAATTGTGAATATTGTAGAACAAGAGTTAAAAACAGAAGCCAAGGAGCTCATTAAGGCAGCCATCAAACCACCTGCAACTAAACCTTTTAAGCCCACTGGCAAGAGAGTTTTAACTAGCATCGGAAATGCACGATCGGCTTTTGTAACCTGAAAAACTTCAGGCTGTTGAAGTGTAAGAGCAAATGCAATTATACCTGGAACTAAAAAAATTAAGATTGGTAATAATTTTAAGTAAGCCCCAAAAATAGCTCCTCTTCTAGCAATGGTAATGTTATTTGCTGCTAAAGTTCTCTGAACAATATATTGATCAGTACACCAATACCAAATACCAACTATTGTTCCACCAATTAACAACCCAGTCCAAGGAAATTGGGGGTCATTCATTGGACGCCACATGTTAAAATGATCTGGGCTAACTGCAGTTACCGTTTCTCGAAGTTGGGACCAGCCTCCAACTTCCTGTAAACCCAAATATGTTATGACAACAGAACCAAAAATCAAAACGACGGTTTGCAAAGTTTCAGTATAAATAACAGCTTTTAATCCTCCAATGACAGTATAAATTCCCGTAAAAACTACTATACCAATAGCACCGTACCAAAAAGGTATACCAAGAAGTTCAGAAACTACAATACCCCCTGCATAAATAGTAATAGAGACCTTTGTTAGCACATAGGCTAGAAGCGAAAAGACCGAAAGGAACCAACGTGAACGACTATCAAATCTTTTTTCTAAAAACTCAGGCATGGTAAAGGCTCCACTTCTAATATAAAAAGGTAAAAATAGCCAACCCAGAAGCAAGACAATCCAAGCATGTAATTCATAGTGTGCCATTGGAGTTCCAGACTCAAATCCTGTACCTGCTAAACCTACTACATGTTCTGATCCAATATTTGAGGCAAAGATTGAGGCGCCGATTACAAACCAGCCTACGTTTCTTCCAGCAAGAAAATAATCTTCTGTATTACTATTTTTTTGAATGAAAACCCAAACGGCAACAGCTATTAAGGCAAGAAAATAAATCCCTAGAACTATCCAGTCCAATTGTTGAAGTACTGATGTCATAATTAATCTAAATATTTAATTGTTTTAAAATTTCCTTCCTAATATAAAACAAATCTTGATGTAAAGTTCTTATTATTCCATATGTGCTAGAAATAGTGCTGTGTTGAATTAATTGTTATATTTAAAAAAATAAAAAAAGCATGCAAAATTTATCAAGACGTTCATTTTTAAAATCAACAGCTGCTGCCACTTCAGGTCTTTTATTTATCCCTGGTTGCATAAGCAACTCTCCCAATAACCGATTAAATATTGCCGTAATCGGAGTCGGTGGTCGTGGTAAAGCCAATTGGTCAAAAGTTCCAAGAGAAAACATTATTGCAATGTGTGATGTTGACGATAATAGAGCTTCGGCTGGTTATAATATGTTTCCCAAAGCCAGAAAATTTAAAGATTTTAGGGTGATGTTCGATAAAATGGCAAAAGATATTGACGCTGTTATTATTTCTACCCCAGACCATACTCACTTTGCAGCAACCATGATAGCAATGGAGCTGGGAATGCATGTATATGTTGAAAAGCCATTAGCGCATAACATTTGGCAGCTAAGAACACTCAAAAAAGCTGCTAAATATTACAATATTGTTTCCCAAATGGGAAATCAAGGGCATACCACCGATGGTATAAGGTCGATAAAAGAGTGGTACGAACAAGGCCATTTAGGACAAGTCACGGAGGTGCATGCGTGGCATGGAAAAATAAATTTCGGTCCTGGAAAATATTTTACTATGCCCGATACTTTTCCTCCACCAATTGATCCAGTTCCTAATTATCTAGATTGGGACCTTTGGCAAGGACCTGCTAAGTTTAAGCCATTTAATTCTACCTATGCACCTAGATCATGGAGAGGTTATTATGATTATGGAAATGGACTTCTAGGAGATTGGTCTTGTCATACACTTGACGGACCCTTTTGGGCGTTAGATCTTGGAATGCCTCATACTGTAACTGCTGATGTTATTAATCCACGAACCGAACATAATTTTGTAGGTGATCAGTCTGTCGTCACCATGGAGTTCTCTGCAAGAGGAAGTAAAGCACCAGTAACTCTAAAATGGTATGAAGGTCCCCTTCCAGAGATGATGCCAAACAATAATCCTGATTGGAAAATTAAAAAATTTGATAAGTCGGGGATGATGATGATAGGCGATAAAAATACTCTACTTACTGGTTCTAGACCAAATTTTGGTCCTAGACTGGCCATTGAAAACGAAGCTTGGGAAGAATTTAAAAAGTCACCTCCTGAAAAGACTATTCCTAGAACTCATGAAGAAAATCCTGTCAAAGAGTGGACCGATGCAATTAAAGAAAATACTCTTCCAGGATCTAATTTTGATTATTCAGCAGATTTAACTGAAATGGCTCTTGTTGGTGTACTTGCTCAACGCTTCGCTACAAAGATTAATTATGATGCTGAAAATATGAAAGTAACGAATCGCTCTGATCTTGATGATTACATAAAAGAGCCCACTAGAGAAGGATGGTCATTTGGTGAAAATTCATAAAGCCAATCCCTTGATAAGAATATTTTTAACATTACTCATTTGCTCCAAATTAGTTATGGCTCAAACTGAAATGCAGCCCTACAAAATCATCGAAAATATTGCTGATAGTGAAATAAGATATTATCCAGCGGTTATGATGGCTAAACATAAATCTAAAAATCCTGGGGCAGGGTTTGGAAAGCTTTTTAACTATATTTCAGGAAACAATAATACAGAAACTAAAATTGCAATGACTACTCCAGTCCATATTAAAAAAAGTCAAGCTGAAAATTCCATGTCATTTGTTTTGCCTAAAAAATTTAATATTGATAATGCTCCTTTACCAAACGATAATTCTTTAGAAGTTGTTGAGGGAGATAGTGGATATTTTGCCGCTATTAAATATTCAGGTTACACCAATGAATCAAAAGAAAAAGTATTTATTAAAAAATTGCAAATTATTTTGAAAGAGGCTGAAATAAAGGTCTCTGGTGAGCCAGTAATATTAGTATACAATAGCCCTTATAAGTTAATTAATAGAAGAAACGAAATTATAATTCCAGTAATTTATAATAGTTCTAATAATAATGAAGGATTGTAAAATTACAAGTTTAGAAATCAGAGATATTCGTTTTCCTACTAGTGATAATTTAGATGGATCAGACGCCATGAATCCAGATCCAGATTACTCAGCTGCATATGTTATATTAAAAACTGATCATCCAAGAAAACTTGAAGGACACGGGCTCACTTTTACAATTGGTCGTGGGAACGAAATTTGTGTTAAAGCAATTGAATCTCTATCATACTTATTAATTGGTAAATCAATAAGTGATTTTACCAATGATATGGGACAATTTTGGAAAACCATAACCGGGGACAGTCAACTAAGATGGCTGGGGCCTGAGAAAGGAGTAATTCACCTGGCTACTGGCGCACTAGTTAATGCTGTCTGGGATCTTTACGGGAAATTAGAGCAAAAACCATTATGGCAGCTTATATCGGAGATGACCCCTGAACAACTTGTTAAGTGTATTGACTTTACCTACATAACCGATGCTATTACTGAAAAAGAGGCATTGGATCTTTTAAAAGAAAAAGAGATCGGAAAAGAAGAACGCATCAACTATTTGCTTAAAAATGGCTATCCAGCCTATACAACCTCCGCCGGGTGGTTGGGTTATTCAGATGAAAAAATAAGAAGGCTTTGTAGAGAGGCGAAAAAAGAGGGGTTTAGCCATATCAAAATGAAAGTAGGGTCAGATCTTCAAGATGATATTAGAAGAAGTAGGATTATTCGAGAAGAAATTGGATTTGATTTAAAGTTAATGATGGATGCAAACCAAAAATGGGATGTAAATGAAGCCATTGAAAACATGAAACATTTATCTAGATTTAGACCTTGGTGGATCGAAGAGCCAACATCTCCAGATGATGTATTGGGACATCAGAAAATTGCTAGATCCGTTCATCCTATTTATGTAGCTACGGGGGAACACTGCCAAAATAGAGTTGTATTTAAGCAATTAATGCAGGCGGGAGCAATTGGGATATGCCAAATTGATAGCTGCCGAGTCGGTGGAGTTAATGAAATACTCGCTATTTTATTAATGGCAGCAAAATTCAATATTCCTGTTTGTCCGCATGCTGGTGGTGTTGGACTCTGTGAGCACGTCCAGCATCTTTCGATGATTGACTATATTTCTATTAGTGGATCAATGGAAAATCGAATAATCGAATATGTAGATCATTTACATGAACACTTCGTTGATCCAGTTGTAATTCAAAACGGTAATTATATGCCTCCAAAAATTCCTGGATACAGTATTGAAATGAAAAAAAAATCAATTGATGAATTCGATTTTCAAACAGGGCCTATATGGTTTAAAAGAAAATCAAAATCTTAAAATTAAGATTATGAAAAAAATTCTATTATTTATATTTTTTTCTCAACTTACGATTAGTCAAAACCAATGGATGTCCAAGTCAATTTCTGAAGAGCCAATATTTGAGACAAAACAACTTTTCTTTGGAGAAAGAATGCCAAATATAGTAGTTTCAACTGATGGTTCAATCATTGCTAGCTTTGGTAAAACAAAATTTATGGTAAGAAGAAGTGAGGATGGAGGAAATACATGGGGTCCAACAATTAAGGTTGCTGACGGAATTCATGGAGGTGGTTTAACAGTTGATGAAAAAAGTGGAGATATTATTGCTTTTATTGAACAGGAGCACCCTCCCTCAAAGCTAATAACATATAGAAGTAGAGACAATGGGAAATCATGGAAATTTAGTCAAATTAAAATTTTACCTGATAAAAATGGTAAAATTCCCTCAATGCACATGAATGAACATGGAATTACATTACTGAGGGGAAAATACAGGGGAAGGTTAATTAGGCCCACAAGGTATTACAATGCTAAAAATAGCTCTGAGAGAAAATTAATGTATAAATCAAAAAAAATGTGGGAAGGTCAATTCTCCAATGCAATTTATAGTGATGATGGAGGCCACAATTGGTCAACAAGTAATCCATTTCCAGCAAATGGAACAGGAGAAGCAGCCATTGTTGAATTAAATGATGGCTCTCTTTATTATAATTCTCGCAGACATTTTTATAATGATGGAAATAATCATAGAATGAGACTAATTGCTTCTAGCACTGATGGAGGACAAACATGGGATGACATATATATAAGTGATGAATTACCAGATGGTCCAAAAAATTTAGATTACGGTTTAATGGCAGGCCTAGACCGATTGCCATACAACGAACAGGATATTCTAATTTTCAGTAATGTAGATTCAAAAAAGGAAAGAGAAAATGGAATGATTTGGATGAGTTTTGATAGCGGAAAAACATGGCCATTAAAAAAATCGATTGATCAGGGGAGATTTAAATACTCATCTCTGGCAATTGGGAGAGAAAATACACCTAGTGAGGGTTTTATATATTTACTTTATGAATTTGGCGATTTTCAAAATGATTATGCTGGGGCTAAAATTGCAAAATTTAATTTGTCCTGGTTGTTTCACGGAAAAGATATTGATCAATACCTTAAATAATTGTAATGAAATTCGATTTAAGTAATAAAAATGCTTTGGTAACTGGTGGAAGTAGTGGAATAGGTAAGGCCATTGCAGAAACACTTAAAAGTCAAGGAGCAAATGTATATGTTATCGATTTGAATGAAATTGAATCGAATACTTCACAAGGAATTAATACTATCAAAACTGACATAACCAGTTTAAATAATTTAAAAGACGTTTTAAAAAAAGTTCCTGATAGGATTGATTTGTTGATTAACAATGCTGGAGTTGGATTGGTTGGAAATATAGAAAACACTGAAGAAGAAGATTTTGATCGTCTATATAAAGTAAATGTGAAGGGAGTTTATAACTGTATCAAAACTTTTATACCAAATATGAAAGCCAATGGAGGAGCAATTATAAATATGGCATCGATTGTATCGCATGTAGCGGTCAATAATCGATTTGCCTACACAATGACAAAAGGGGCAGTTCATGCAATGACCTTTTCTATTGCTAAAGACTACATTCATGAGGGTATTCGTTGTAATAGCGTTTCACCAGCAAGGGTACATACCCCATTTGTAGATGAGTATCTAAGTAAAAATTATCCTGGTAAAGAAAAGGAAATGTTTAAAAATCTTTCTAAAACCCAACCTCTTGGCAGAATGGGTAAACCAGAGGAAATTGCAAACTTAGTTTTATATTTATGTAGCGACGAGGCGTCATTTATAACTGGATCAGACTTCTCAATTGATGGTGGATTCGTAAAATTAAATGGAAATTAACAAATATGGCTTATGAAATTAATTAGATTTGGTAGAAATGGACAAGAAAAACCTGGTTTAGAATTAGCTGATGGATCGAGGATAGACGTTTCCGCTTTTGAAGAGGATTACAATGAGCTTTTTTTTGGATCAGATGGTATAAATAGACTCGCTGAGTGGCTTGACCATAATCAGACACAATGCCCAAAAATAGGTGAGGATATTCGCCTAGGGCCTCCCATTGTTAGGCCTTCAAAAATTGTTTGCGTTGGATTAAATTATGCAAAACACGCTAAGGAAAGTGGAATGGAAGTGCCAAGTGAACCAGTACTTTTCTTTAAAGCAAGTTCAGCAATTGTAGGACCCAACGACGATGTCATCTTGCCTAAAAACAGTCAAAAATCAGATTGGGAGGTAGAGTTAGCAATTGTAATTGGTGAAAGAGCCTCCTACGTTTCAGTGGGAGAGGCAATGAAGCACGTTGCAGGGTATGTACTTCACAACGATATTAGTGAGCGTGAATATCAATTAGAACGATTAGGACAATGGGTCAAGGGTAAGAGTTGTGATACTTTTGCTCCTTTAGGACCATTTGTGGCTACAACTGATGAAATACAAAATCCACATAATCTGAGACTTTGGTTAAAGCTCAATGGAAAAACAATGCAAGACAGCAATACTTCGGATTTGATTTTTAGTATTCCAAAACTAGTAAGTTACATTAGTGAATTTATGACATTGCTACCTGGTGATGTAATTTCGACAGGAACACCGTTTGGAGTAGGTCTTGGGCTTGACCCGCAAAAGTACCTTAAAGATGGAGATATAATGGAATTAGGAATTGATGGGCTCGGAGTTTCCAAACAATCCGTTAAAGGATTTAAATAATATAAAATAGAAGATGAGAATCAAACTATTTCCAAAATTGAATTGTGAGAATTGATTCCCATCAGCATTTTTGGGAGTTCGATCCTATTCGAGATTCATGGATAAATAATTCCATGACTAAAATTAGAAAGGATTTTTTACCAGAGGACCTAATTGGTGTTTTAGCTAACAATAAAATTGATGGCTGCATTGCTATTCAAGCTGATCAGTCAACACAGGAGACCAAATTTCTTTTAGATCATGCAGCTAAAAATAGTTTTATAAAAGGTGTTGTAGGATGGGTTGATCTATGTGACGGGAATGTAAAACATACTCTTGAGTACTATACTAAAAATCCACTTTTTAAAGGAGTTAGACATATCGTACAGGCTGAGCCAAAGGGGTTTATGCTTAAAGAAAATTTTCAAAATGGCATTAGTAAGCTTAAGGATTTCAATCTAACCTATGATATTTTAATCTATCCTAAACAGTTAAAAGAAGCCATTGAATTAGTGAAAAAAAATCCAGATCAAGACTTTGTTTTAGATCATATTGCTAAGCCTTTAATTAAGAATAAAGAAATTGCTGACTGGTCTAAGGGAATTTTAGAGATCGGTGGTTTTAAAAATGTTTATTGTAAATTGTCAGGACTAGTTACGGAAGCGGATTGGAAAAATTGGAGTAAATCAGATTTTAAAGACTATTTAGAATTGGTTTTAAACGCTTTTGGAATTGATCGATTGATGTTTGGATCTGATTGGCCAGTATGTCTATTGGCTGCAAATTATAGTCAGGTATTAAGTATTATTGAAAACTTTATAGAACCCCTATCAAGTGAGGAAAAAAGAAAAATAATGGGAGGTAATACCTGCGAGTTTTATAGGATCTAATTAAATATGGATTTAAATTTAAAAGATAAAGTAGTTATAGTCACTGGAGGATCAAAAGGTATTGGTTATGCCATAAGTCGTGTCATAGCAGCTGAAGGAGGTATCCCATTTATTGTTAGTAGAAATGAAAAAAGTATTTTAGAAACCGTTAAAGAAATCAGTGAAAAAGGTGGTAAATGTTCCTTTGCTGTTGCAGAACTAACAGATCCAGACCAATGTAAAGCATCAGTTCAAAAGGCAATTAGTGAATTCGGAACAATTCATGGCTTGGTAAATAATGCTGGAGTAAATGATAGTATTGGTCTAGAAAATGGAGATGAGGATACATTTATTTTATCACTAAAAAAAAATGTAGTCCATTTTTTTGTTATGGCTCAAGCTTGTCTTCCCTATTTGAAAAAGAACAAAGGAGCTATAGTAAATATTGGCTCAAAGGTTTCATTGACCGGTCAAGGTGGAACCTCTGCTTATGCAGCAGCATGTGGAGGAAGAAATGCACTGACTCGAGAGTGGGCAGTTGAATTACTTCCCCACTCTATTCGCGTAAATGGAATAATTGTGGCGGAAAGCTATACCCCACTATATGAAAAATGGATAAATACTTTCCCTAATCCTAAGGAAAAACTCAATCAAATTGAAAAAAAAATACCATTGGAAAACCGAATGACTACTCCCGAGGAAATAGCTAATACTGTTGCATTTTTACTATCTGATAAATCGAGTCACACCACTGGTGAACTTATTTTTATAGATGGTGGATATACTCATTTAGATAGGGCAATTTCAAAATAAGATGTTAAAAAATATAATAAAAAATAGTTTGTATTCTCACCAACAATAAATTAAAATTATATTTCCAAATTGAATAATAAATAAAATTAACAAAT
Source organism: uncultured Bacteroidota bacterium (assembly GCA_902515395.1). GTDB lineage: Bacteria > Bacteroidota > Bacteroidia > Flavobacteriales > Flavobacteriaceae > UBA8316. The sequence goes on from CABXUL010000002.1 coordinate 53,070, forward strand.
GAGAAAAACCGTTGTTTCAAAAGAAATAATAATTCCTTTTATTTTAATCACTTCATTATTTTCTCTTTGGGGATTTGCAAATGCAGTTACAGACCCAATGGTTCAAGCTTTTAAAAAAGTTTTAGAATTATCAAATTCTCAAGCGGCTTGGGTTCAAATGGCTTTTTACGGAGGATATTTTTGTATGGCGCTACCTGCTGCATTATTTGTTAGGAAATATTCATATAAAGTTGGGGTTCTAATTGGCCTAGCACTTTATGCTTTGGGGGCTTTGCTTTTTTATCCTGCCGCAATTACTGAGCAGTTTTGGTTTTTTTGTTTGGGATTATACATACTAACTTTTGGATTAGCTTTTTTAGAAACCACTGCCAATCCATACATACTTGCAATGGGAGATAAATCAACTGCAACTCAAAGATTAAATCTTGCCCAAGCTTTTAATCCATTAGGGCTTATCCTTGGATTGCTTGTTGCCCAACAATTCGTTTTAAAAAATTTACAATCTGATGATATTCAAGATTTCAGTTCTTTAGAGGCTGGCGAAAAAGTAATGATAAGAACTGCAGACCTAATGGTAATTCGTGATCCATATGTTATTCTGGGCTTAGTGGTTCTTTTAGTTTTTATTTTAATTGCAATATCTAAAATGCCTCAAGCTAAGGATGATGATCAGATCGCACCACTTAGTAAAACCTTTAGGAGTTTATTTGAGAATAAGAATTATCGTAATGGAGTCATTTCGCAAGTTTGTTGTGTTGGTGCTCAAATCATGTGTTGGACATACATTTACCAATATGCTGAAGCAATTGGAATTTCAAGTAAAACAGCTGCTAGTTATCAATTTATGAGCTTTATTTTATTTCTTTGTGGAAGAGCATTTGGAACTTATCTTTTAAGGTATGTAAATTCAGGGAAACTATTATTTCAGTTTTCTTCAATGGCAGCAGTTTTTTGCATTGGTGCAATATTTATTAGTGGAACTTTCGGCTTATATGCTTTGGTTGGCACTTCATTTTTTATGTCTTTGATGTTTCCAACTATATACGGAATAGCATTGGAAGATTTGGATGAAAAAGAATCTAAGATTGGAGCTGCAGGATTAGTTATGGCAATTGTTGGTGGTGCTTTTATGCCTCTATTACAGGGTAAAATAATTGATTTGGGAGGAATTGGTGTCGATGATCTAAATATTCTTGGAGTTTCTGAAGTCAACTTTTCTTTTATACTTCCTATTATTTGCTTCATTTATATTGCTTATTACGGTCGGGATATTTTTAAACAAGCTTCCTAAAATGAAAAGGTACTGTCTTGCCCTAGATTTGAAGAATGATCCATTACTTATAAATAAGTACATTGATTATCATAAAGAAGTTTGGCCTGAAATATCTTCGAGTATTAGAGAAAATGGAATTATTGATATGCAGATATATAATTTTGCTGACCGTTTGTTTATGATTATCGAGACTGAAGATGATTTTAGTTTTGAAGAGAAAAATAAAAGGGATAGTCATAATCCGTTTGTAATTAAGTGGGAAGAAATAATGTCTAAATTTCAAAAGCCAATTTCTATAAGTGATAGTGGCGAAAAGTGGATGTTGATGGAAAAAATATATGAACTAGAAAAATAGTATTAAATATGTCTAAAATCAGAAATGTTGCTATAATTTTTGGATTGTTATTTCTTTTAGGATGTGATTCGATATCTAAAAAAGAGGAAGAAAAAGAACTACCTAATATTTTATTTTTATTCGCAGACGACTATACATACGATGCGATTCATGCGCTGGGAAATGAAGTAATTAACACTCCCAACTTAGATTTACTGGTGAATGAAGGAACTAGCTTTACTAATGCTTTTAATATGGGAGGATGGCAAGGAGCTGTATGTGTAGCGTCTCGTTCGATGATAATAACTGGAAGAAGCATATGGAATGCAAAGCAGATAAATGACAAATGGAAGAAAAAAGAAAATTTTGAACTTGCTGAACAGTCATGGGGTAAATTAATGGAGAGAAAGGGTTATAATACATATATGAGTGGAAAGTGGCATGTTAGCATTGATCCCAAAAAAGTTTTCCAAAACATAAAAAATTTAAGGGCTGGTGGAATGCCTAAAGATCATAGAAAAAAAGATGCTTTAGGAAATTGGATTGGTAAAGGTTACAACCGTCCTAAAAGTGAGGAAGATAAATCTTGGATACCGTACGATACGATTAATGGTGGATTTTGGGAAGGTGGTAAACACTGGAGTGAGGTTCTCAAAGATGATGCGTTAGATTTTATAGATGATGCTAGCAATTCTGATGATCCCTTTTTTATGTATTTATCTTTTAATGCACCGCATGACCCAAGGCAATCCCCTAAATCTTTCTTAGATCAATACCCGATTGAAAATATTCCACTTCCAGAGAACTGGTTACCGGAATACCCGAATATGAACGAAATTGGTTTAGAATCCCATAGAGATGAGTCATTAGCACCATTACCAAGAACTCCATATGCTATTAAAACTCATATAAGGGAATACTATGCTATAATTACACATCTTGATCAACAAATCGGTGAAATTCTAGCAGCTCTAAAAAAATCAGGAAAAGACAAAAACACATATATTTTTTTTACTGGAGATCATGGTTTATCTGTTGGTCGACATGGTTTATTAGGCAAACAAAATATGTTTGATCACAGTATACGGGTACCACTACTTATGGTGGGACCAGATATACCTAAAAAGCATAAAATTGAACAGGAGGTATATCTTCAAGATATAATGGCTACAAGTTTGGAGTTGGGTAATGTTAAACCTCCAAATTCATTAGAATTCAATAGTTTACTTAGCATCGCTAAGGGAAAAAGCGAAGAGAAAATTTATAAAAATGGAATTTATGGAGCCTATATTGATTATCAACGAATGATAAGAAAAGACGGGTTCAAACTTATTGTTTATCCAAAAATCAAAAAAACAGTTTTGTTTGATCTAAAAAATGATCCACTTGAAATAAATGATCTATCTACCAATGTTAGTTATTTAAAAAAGAAAACAGATTTATTTACTGGTTTATTATCACTTCAAAAGAAATTTGGCGATCCACTGGATTTATCCTCCTTAGTTCCCTAATATTTTATTATTTAGTTTAAATTTTGACTATTAATCTCAACCTAAGATGCTATGATATAAATTGGCTATATTTGTAGCTAACAGCCTATTAAGAGATCAAAAAAAACACAATGCCCTCTAGCAACTTAAATTATCGATATAATTTAAAATTTATGCTTATGGATCACTTTTGGCGGAAGTTTTTATTTCTTTTATTTATCCCGATATATCTGTTTGGACAGTCTTCAACTTACTCTACAACATTAGATTTTAATGGATCAGATTCTTACATTACTATACCTTCGGGGATTAATGATCTTTCATTTTCTTCCGATAAGTTTACTCTCGAAGCATGGATTAAGATTGAGAATGCTCCACCTTCTGGCTCTTCCTCTGGAAACAATACTGCGTCCAATAGAGAATATATTTTTTCCAAAAAAAATGACTGGAGTTTTTATGTTTTAAATATAAATGGCTCTTTATATCTTGAAGGAAGGTTTAGAAGAGACTATAGTGGAAATTGGCCTCAGGTAAGATCATCCTCCACAATTTCAACAGATACATGGTATCATGTTGCATTCACAAACTCAAAATCCGATGAAAGGATAAGGATTTATATTAATGGAAATCTAGACAACTCAGAAAATTGGACTTCAGGGGGTTATGGCCTTACATCCACTACAAACCCAATTGGCATAGGAGCAAGTGTTTGGAATGGAATTGATAATCCTACTAATTTTTTTGATGGTGAAATGAGCGATATTCGTTTTTGGGACTCTGAAAGAACTCAAAGTGCAATAAATAGTTATAAAAATTCAACTCTCAATACAAATTCAACTCTTAAATTATATTACAAATTAAATGAAGGAAGTGGTTCAACAATTAATGATTTAAGTGGTAATTCAATAGCGGGAACCGCAAGAGGGAGTTATCAATGGATGCCTCTTCAGACAAGTGCAAGGTCAACCCCAACTGGTGAGGTCCTTGATCAAGAAAATACTAGTTTAAATGCGGGTGCAGGAGGAACAGCTCAATGGCAATCATTTACTGTATCAAATACCGGTCAGCTTTCTGCAGTGTCATGGAGAATGGCATGTCCAGTTATTGACGGCAACGCCCAACCTGTTCAGTTGAGTGTTTACAGAGGTGAGGGAACTGGAGGTGCTTTGGTTGCACAAAGTCAAAACTTGACCACTCCTGCCTACAGAGATAGTAGTGGCAATTATATCTCAGGAGAATATGTTTTATTTGATATGAGTTCAAATAATGTGTCTGTTTCCTCTAATGAGGTCATGACAGTTAAATTAGAACTGACCTCGGGTAATCAAGATGTTGGTTTTTTAAGTCTTCATACTGGAAATCCTTACCCTAGAGGTAGGGGCTCAAATAATGTAAGTTGGGATTATCTTTTTAAAGCCTATGTTATACCGGGATCGCAATCCACCACTCCTACAGTTTATTTTGAAAATGGAACCTGTAAGTGTCCAAACGCCTCAGCAGGGGATACTGCTACAATTAGCGGTACAACATATACTGTTGTCAATAACTCTAGCATAGCTGGTCAAATTTCAAGCGGAAATTATAATTTGTGTACTTCACTTGTTACCGATATGAGTGAACTTTTTAAAAATAAAGGTTCATTCAACTTTGATATTGGTTTTTGGGATACTTCAAATGTGACAACAATGAAAAGAATGTTTCAACAGGCTAATGTTTTTAATCAAGACATAGGCTCTTGGAATACTGCAGCAGTTACAAATATGCAAGAAATGTTTTATCTAGCAAGAGCATTCAATCAAGACATAGGGAATTGGGATACTTCTAGTGTGACCACTATGCATGTCATGTTTAGGGAGGCAGTAGCATTCAATCAAGATATAGGCAGTTGGAATACTTCTAATGTGTCCCATATGAATTATATGTTTCTTGGAACATCATTCAATCAAGATATATCGGGTTGGTGCGTTGGAAATATTTCTTCCCAACCATCTAACTTCAAAAATTTTTCACAATTAAGTGATAATAATACTCCTAACTGGGGGTCATGTCCGGCTCCCATCGTTTTTGATTCGGGTACCTGTAAGTGTCCAAACGCCTCAGCAGGTGATACTGCTACAATTAGCGGTACAACATATACTGTTGTTAATAACTCTAGCATAGCTGGTCAAATTTCAAGTGGAAATTATAATTTGTGTACAACTTTGGTAACTGATATGGAAGGCTTATTTAATGGTAATACCGATAACCCTAACATTTCTTTTTGGGATACTAGTTCAGTTACTAATTTTAGGGCAATGTTCTGGGGTTCTAATTTTAATCAAGATATAAGCTCTTGGGATACTAGTTCAGCAACATCATTTGAGGTAATGTTTTATAATGCAGGATCATTTAATAAAAATATAGGTACTTGGAATACCTCTTCAGTTACAACTATGAAGGGAATGTTTTGGAACGGAGCTAATCAATTTAATAATGGCGGAAATAGCTCGATAGGTAATTGGGATACCTCCTCAGTTACTGATTTTAGTTACATGTTCGCTAATGCAGGTTCATTTAACCAAGATATAGGAAATTGGGATGTTTCGGCAGCTACAGATATGAATGTTATGTTTAATAATGCATCTTCGTTCAATCAAGATATTTCTTCTTGGTGCGTTGGAAATATTTCTTCCCTGCCATCCAATTTTAAAACTAATTCACCATTAAGTAATAATAATACTCCTAACTGGGGGTCATGTCCGTCTCCCATCGTTTTTGATTCGGGCATCTGTAAATGTCCTGGTGCATCTGTAGGAGATACTGCTACAATTAGCGGTACAACATATACTGTTGTCAACAACTCAACTATAGCAGGTCAAATTTCAAGTGGAAATTATAATTTGTGTACAACATTGGTAACTAGCATGGCTGGCCTTTTTACAGATAATTCAAACTTTAATGCAAATATTGGGTTCTGGGATACATCCAATGTTACAAGCATGAACCGTATGTTTTGGTTGGCGAGTAGCTTTAATCAAAATATTGGAAATTGGGATGTATCTAGTGTTACTGATATGGAACAAATGTTCAACCAAACAATATTTAACCAAGATATTGGTAATTGGGATGTTTCAAAAGTAACTAATATGCATGCTATGTTTCGTGCTAACAGTCAGTTTAATCAAGATATATCCTCTTGGAATACATCCAGTGTAACCAGTATGATTGGAACATTTGAGAATGCTTCCTCATTCAACCAAAATATAAGCAGTTGGAACACATCCTCTATTATAAATATGAATTATATGTTTGTTGGTGCAACTGCATTTAATCAACCCATTGGAAGCTGGAATGTATCAAGTACAACCCAGATGAATGGAGTCTTTAAAAATGCGAGTGCTTTTAATCAACCGCTTGGCAATTGGAATACCTCAAATGTTACTTCCATGAATGAGATGTTTAGCGGTGCGAGTGCTTTTAACCAAAATATTTCCTCTTGGTGCGTTGGAAATATTTCTTCCCAACCAACTAACTTTAAAGCTAATGCACCCTTGAGTAATAATAATACCCCTAACTGGGGAACATGTCCCCCTCCCCCTGGCCAAATTGTTTTTGATTCAGGAACTTGTAGATGCCCTGGAGTCGCTGTTGGACAGACAGCAACAATAAGCGGAACAACATATACTGTTGTAAATAATTCAACTATAGCCGCGCAGATCTCCGCTGGCAATTATAACCTCTGTACCACCCTTGTTACTGACATGAATAGCCTTTTTAAAAATAAAGGTTCATTCAACTCCAATATTAGTTTTTGGGATACCTCAAATGTGGATAATATGAGTTGGATGTTTCACAATGCCTATGCTTTTAACCAAAATATTGGGAATTGGGATGTTTCCTCCCTTCATCATATGAATGGTATGTTTAAAAATGCTGATAGTTTCAATCAAAATATTGGAGGATGGAATACTTCCTCAGTTAGAAACATGGAGGAGACACTTTTTAGTATGAGAGATTTTAATAACGGTGAAGCACAAGGCTTATCAAATAATCCACTTGGTTGGAATACATCAAACGTTACCAACATGAAAAATCTCTTACGTGGCTCGGAAAAATTCAATCAAAATATTGGTTCTTGGGACACATCTAATGTTACAGATATGAGTGGATTATTTCTTTCTGCCTCACGATTCAATCGCCCTATTGGAAGTTGGAATACAACTAAAGTAACAAATATGAATGGGATGTTTGAGAGTGCAAGTTTATTTAACCAAGCAATTGGAAATTGGAATACATCAAGTGTAACTGACATGGGTAACATGTTTAAGTATGCTTCAGTTTTTAATCAAGCGATCGGAAGCTGGAATACAGGCGATGTAACATCATTTAGTGCTACATTTATGGGTGCTAATAGATTTAATCAAGATATTTCTGGATGGAATACTTCATCTGTAACGAATATGTATAGTATGTTTCGTGATGCATCAAACTTCAATCAAAACATTCCTAATTGGAATACATTAAATGTCACGCATATGGGTTCAATGTTCTACAATGCAAGTGCTTTCAATGGGAATATAGGTAATTGGAACACTTCTAATGTGACTAATATGTCACATATGTTAAACGATGCTAGAGCTTTTACTCAAGATATTGGAAATTGGGATGTTTCAAATGTAACAAACATGAATGCTATGTTTGCGAATAATACCTCCTTTAATAAGGATATTGGAAGCTGGAATACTTCATCAGTAACAGATATGGCTGATATGTTCAATGCAGCATCTGCATTCAATCAAAATATTTCTTCTTGGTGTGTAGGAAATATTTCTTCCCTACCCGCTGACTTTAAAACTAATTCACCATTAAGTAATAATAATACTCCTAACTGGGGAACATGTCCAAATCCAGTATGTTCAATATCTATTAATCTTACTAGCAATGCGCCAACTCAAACCCAATCAGTTACTCTTGGAGCAGGTATTACACCTGTGACTTTTTCAGTGACCTCGTCGCTTTGCACCAGTACTTTAACAGTTAGTGCCACCAACCTTCCTCCAGGTATTTCGATGGTATTTAATAATAACGTCGCTTCAATTAGTGGTACGCCTACTAATCAAGCCACCGGTACATATAATTATCTAATCACTGCTTCTAGCAGCTCAACGGTTACTTCAGTTACTGGTTATATATCGATTGTCTCGACTCCAACAACAGTAACAGATACTAGTTCAGGTTGTTCAATCAACGCCGATCTTCAAGGAACAGGTCTTCAGATATCTACCATTTCAATTGGTTCACCCACGATATCAATTCCATTTACAACAACATGTTCTGGAACACTTACTGTTACTTCCACTGGTATACCCCTGGGTATGCAAATGGTTTTTGTCAATAATATTGCTACCATATCGGGAACTCCAACGGGATCTGTAACTGGCACTTATGATTATACTATACTTGCATCAGTTGGCGGAACAGCCTCGTTAACAATTAATGGTAGATTATTACTCAAGCCTGACGCTGACAATGATGGTGTTGATGATCAATATGATAAATGCCCTGAAACAAATCCAGGAGATACTGTTGATGAAAATGGTTGTTCTGAAATTCAATTAGATGCCGATTTGGATGGTATTTTAAATATAGACGACATTTGTCCTAACACGTCTCCCAGCGAAACAGCTAATGCAGAGGGTTGTGGAGAAACTCAAGTAGATACTGATAAAGACGGATTCCCCGATGTTATTGATAATTGTCATACTAGTTATAATCCTAATCAAAAAGATTATGATAATGATGGTCAAGGTGATGTCTGTGATCCTGACCCAATTGTTGAATTTAATGTATCACTTATTAAAGAAAATGCTGAACTTGGAGTAATGACTGGAGATGTTAGTTCAACTAGCCTAATGGGCAGTAAAATTACCTCCATAGAATTTAATTCCAATGGCTATTTTACGCTTTCAAATAATCTCAAAATTGAATTAGCAAATGAATTAGATTACGAGGAAAAAACTTCGCATTCTTTTACCTTAACTGTTAAAACTGCTAATGGTGGTCAAACTACTGTTGAAGGGGAAATTCCTGTGGAGGATATTCCTAATCCGCAATACACTGCACCATTTTTCATTTCGGTTTTTGATATTGGACCTGGAACGTTCCCATTGTCTCAAGATATAAGTGGAACTACCTATTTGCGATTGAATCGTGAGACAGTTGGTAGGTATCATAATCCATTTAATCGTGGTGTTGGTAAATGGAAAGTAAGAAAAAATATAAGTGGTGGTGCTGATGCTCATCTTTTTGCCATTAAAAGTGAGCCTCCAAAAACTAGAAAATCAGATGAGGAAAGTGAGGGCTATCTTGCTTTTATTAATCCTCCTGATTTTAATAATCCACAAGACCACAATCAAGATAATATTTATGAGGTTGAAGTAACCTTTATTAACCTTGAGGATGGAGCTGTTGAGGTGCCTGTCCCTGTCACACAATTCCAACTGCAAGTCCCAGAAGGAGCCACCAGCGCACTTGAGCTTCAATCCAGACTTGCACTTCCAGATGATGACTCTGATGGCGATGGCGTTCCTGATATTATTGACAACAGCCCTGTGGTATTTAACCCAGACCAGGCAGATGAAGACGGAGATGGTGTTGGTGATGTTTCTGATGATTCTGACCATGATGGGGTTTGGAATCCCGAGGATGAATGTCCTGACACTCCACTTGGTGTTAAAGTCGATGCATTTGGTTGTGAGATATTCTATCTACCTTCTGATAATTTCAATGTATATAAAACTGAAAGGTGTGTTGATAATCATTCCATTGGAATTGAGTTTGAGAACATATCACATTCCTATACTATTAATATCTCTGGTGCTATGGATTACTCTGAGATTTTTAGTGAAAAACAGTGGATTATTACCAACCTATCCAGTGGACAATATAATATCTGCCTTGGTGTCAATGGAATAAATAGTAATGAGTTTGAAAGGTGTTTCGAGATTAGGCTTAATGACCCCACTCCTCTTTCGGTATATACTAACGATACAGATTTAACTGCTTTAGCGGATGATACCCTTGATTCGGTTAATTTTGAAATGGCTGGCGGATCAGTTTACAATATCGAGCATAATGGCATAACAACACAGACCTCCCGATCCAGTCACTCCTTGGCCCTTAGAAAAGGTCTAAACACTGTTAGGATAACTACTGATCAAGAATGTCAAGGTGTTTTCGAAAAACAATATTTCAACTCTGAAACCATTGCCTACACACCAAATCCTTTTGAAGATGAATTGCTAATTTACGTAGGTGGGCAGGATGAAAATATTTTAGTTGAAATATTTACTACAGCTGGAAAACTCATTAGTTCTGATTATTATAAGCTCAATGAGTCTGATAGAAATATTTCAGTAAATACTTCTAATTATAAAATGGGAAGTTATTTATTCAAGGTTAATGCAAATACGGTGAAAAAATCTTTTATGGCTATAAAAAAATAACAACATGAAATATCTTCTTTACTTGACGGTTTTTTGTTTGTTGGCTTGTTCATCAAATGATGAAACAGTAGCTTTATCTGACCTTTACCCTGGGTCTTTTAACTTAGAATATCCTGAAAATGAACAAGCTTGTCTTGACGGAAGTGTTTTGAATGATTTACAAAGTAAAGTCAATCTTAGATGGACCTCTAGTAAAAATTCATCAAAGTACCAGATAAGTATTAAAAACCTAAATGATAATAGCAATTTGATATTCGAGAGTAACTCCAACAGTCAAGAAGTTATTTTAAAGCACGGAGAACCCTATGCATGGAAAGTTACCGCTGAAGTACCTGAAAGTAGTTCCTCTTTAACTAGTAAAGAATGGCGTTTTTATTTGGCTGGTTTAGGAGAGGTAAATTATGCCCCTTTCCCGCCAGAGTTAATCTCACCAAGACCTTCAGCTAAGGTGAATTTAAACTCAAATGATCAAGTGTTACTGAACTGGTCCTGTTCCGATCCTGATGGCGACATTAAAGGCTATAAAGTATATCTGGACTCAACAGATGGATCTAACCTTATTGCAAGTTTCGATGAAACTAAAAATCAGGTGTTAATTGCCGTTGGCGCGAAAGCTGAAACAAATTACTTTTGGAAAGTAATAGCTTACGATAATCAAGGAAATACCGCCTCTTCTGGGGTGTATTCTTTTAGTACTAATTGATTAAACTAATGAGTTATAATTATATCAATATTATTGGAAAAATGGTAAGATTAAATTCACTTATTTTAATTTTCTTTTTAATGCTTCATCAAAAAGCGATCGCATCAAATAATGGGCCTACAGGGATTATCGATAAAGACGAAATTAGTAGTATAAAAAAAAATAATGAAAGGCTTTACTCTGATAACGCCAATGAAATAGCTGTTCAAAATAGTACAATTTTTCATTATGATTTTTCGGACCTTGATTCATATAATCGGGAAACTACTTCAGAAAGTAATAAAACTATTAATGATTTGTCAGGAAACAATAATTATGGGACAGTAAGGAATATTTCAAAGGTATATTTTGATTCTGAACAAAATGCAATGTTTTTTAATGGAAAAAATGATGAAGATGCAACTGGAATTTCAATCAATAATCTAAACTATGTTTCTGGTTCATCTGATCAGTTGGAAAGTTTCACAATACAAGCAAGAATTAAAGCCAAATCAGAAGTGACTAATCATCCAAGTGATGAAAGAATCATATTATCCTTTGATAGAAGCGCTGTTTTCAGACTTTCAATAGGTTCTGACGCAGAGAGTGGTGTTGAGGGAAAAATGGTTTTTGGATTTACTAATGAGGATGGATCACTAACTTCCTATAATCCCAACCAATCAATTGATCTAAGGGATGATCAGTGGCATGATATAGCTGTTCAATTTAAATCAAATACCGAAAATGGAATAAAATTTTTTATAGATGGAGATTTGATTTACTCTGACCCAAATTCATATAAGCCAATCGGGGGTCAGGTAGAGAATGAGACTCCTAGGTATGGTAATATTGGAAATGGGAGTGAGATGACAAGTGCAACTGGAACTACGAATCCAGATAATATATTTTTCGGATGGATTCAGAGTATGAAATTTTCAAGTATTCTTGAGATTGATTCTGATAATGATGGAATTATAAACTCTGATGATATTTGTCCAGATACTCTACAAAATGAAAATGCAGATGCTCAGGGTTGTGGAGAGTCCCAAGTTGATTCAGATCAAGATGGAGTTCCTGATGTAAATGACGATTGTCCAAATACTTTACAAAATGAAAATGCTGATAATAAAGGATGTGGGGAATCCCAAATTGATTCAGATTCCGACGGAACACCTGATGTAATTGATAATTGTTCTGACACTCCTAATCCTAATCAAGAGGATCATGATGAGGATGGTATTGGTGATGTTTGTGATGCTGATCCAAAAATAGTTTTTTCGACATCTATTATTAGTGAAGACGCGGAAATTGGAACCCTTGCAGGATCAGTTGAGGTAACAAGTCCAAATGGCTCTGAAATTACCTCTATAGATTTTGAAGGTTTCGGATTTTTAGCCTTAGAAAATATTTATGAAATTAGACTTATAGATAGTTTAGACTTTGAAGAAAAGGAAATATACCCTTTTACAATCACTGCTAAAACTGAGTTCGGTGAAACAATTATCGAGGGAGGTGTTGAGGTTGAAGATATTCCAAATAAGTCGTTCACCGCAAATTATTCTGTGGCAATTTTTGATACACCTGATATATTGAATTCAGATGCTGCAAGATCCGATGAAAGGTATCATAATCCATTTAACAGAGGCGTTGGTAAATGGAAGATAAGAAAAAAGATTAGTGGTGGTGCTGATGCTCATTTGTTTGCTATTAAGAGTGACCCCCCTGAAACTAGGAGATCAGACGATGAAAGCGAGGGTTATCTTGCTTTTATTAATCCTCCTGATTTTAATAATCCACAAGACCATAATCAAGATAATATTTATGAGGTAGAAGTAACATTTATTAATCTTGATGATGGAGCTGTTGAGGTGCCTGTCCCTGTGACACAATTCCAACTGCAAGTCCCTGAAGGTGCAACTAGTATACTTGAGCTTCAATCCAGGCCTGCACTACCAGATGACGATACCGATGGTGACGGTGTTCCTGATATTATTGACAACAGCCCTGTGGTATTTAACCCAGATCAGGCAGATGAAGATGGTGACGGTGTTGGTGATGTCTCTGATGATTCTGACCATGATGGGGTTTGGAATCCTGAGGATGAATGTCCTGAGACTCCCCTTGGCGTGAAAGTCGATGCATTTGGTTGTGAAATATTCTATCTACCCTCTGATAATTTCAATGTATATAAAACTGAAAGGTGTGTTGATAATCATTCCATTGGAATAGAATTTGAAAATATATCCCATTCCTATACTATTAATATCTCTGGTGCTATGGATTACTCTGAGATTTTTAGTGAAAAACAGTGGATTATTACCAACCTATCCAGTGGACAATACAATATCTGCCTTGGTGTCGATGGAATAAATAGTAATGAGTTTGAAAGGTGTTTCGAGATTAGGCTTAATGACCCCACTCCTCTTTCGGTATATACTAACGATACAGATTTAACTGCTTTGGCGGATGATACCCTTGATTCGGTTAATTTTGAAATGGCTGGCGGATCAGTTTACAATATCGAGCATAATGGCATAACAACACAGACCTCCCGATCCAGTCACTCCTTGGCCCTTAGAAAAGGTCTAAACACTGTTAGGATAACTACTGATCAAGAATGTCAAGGTGTTTTCGAAAAACAATATTTCAACTCTGAAACCATTGCCTACACACCAAATCCTTTTGAAGATGAATTGCTAATTTACGTAGGTGGGCAGGATGAAAATATTTTAGTTGAAATATTTACTACAGCTGGAAAACTCATTAGTTCTGATTATTATAAGCTCAATGAGTCTGATAGAAATATTTCAGTAAATACTTCTAATTATAAAATGGGAAGTTATTTATTCAAGGTTAATGCAAATACGGTGAAAAAATCTTTTATGGCTATAAAAAAATAACAACATGAAATATCTTCTTTACTTGACGGTTTTTTGTTTGTTGGCTTGTTCATCAAATGATGAAACAGTAGCTTTATCTGACCTTTACCCTGGGTCTTTTAACTTAGAATATCCTGAAAATGAACAAGCTTGTCTTGACGGAAGTGTTTTGAATGATTTACAAAGTAAAGTCAATCTTAGATGGACCTCTAGTAAAAATTCATCAAAGTACCAGATAAGTATTAAAAACCTAAATGATAATAGCAATTTGATATTCGAGAGTAACTCCAACAGTCAAGAAGTTATTTTAAAGCACGGAGAACCCTATGCATGGAAAGTTACCGCTGAAGTACCTGAAAGTAGTTCCTCTTTAACTAGTAAAGAATGGCGTTTTTATTTGGCTGGTTTAGGAGAGGTAAATTATGCCCCTTTCCCGCCAGAGTTAATCTCACCAAGACCTTCAGCTAAGGTGAATTTAAACTCAAATGATCAAGTGTTACTGAACTGGTCCTGTTCCGATCCTGATGGCGACATTAAAGGCTATAAAGTATATCTGGACTCAACAGATGGATCTAACCTTATTGCAAGTTTCGATGAAACTAAAAATCAGGTGTTAATTGCCGTTGGCGCGAAAGCTGAAACAAATTACTTTTGGAAAGTAATAGCTTACGATAATCAAGGAAATACCGCCTCTTCTGGGGTGTATTCTTTTAGTACTAATTAAACATTGTATAAACATATATGATGCAGGAGATTATAAATTATTTTGAAGGTATACCGAGTCTACATCGCAGTTTCATCCTTGTAGGAGGGATTACATTATTTTGGCTACTAGAGGGGATTTTTCCATTATTTAAATTTGATTATAAGAAATGGCGGCATGCAATACCTAATATTTTTTTCACTTTAACTACAGTTTTAATTAACTTCTTTCTTGCGTTTATATTACTTAAAACATCAGATTGGACTATTGCCAACGATTTCGGAGTTTTACATTGGATTCCAGAAACACAGCTCTGGGTGGAGGTATTGTTAGGGGTAGTTTTTTTAGACTTTATAGGCGCATATTTACCTCATTATGTTGAGCATCAAATTAAACCGCTTTGGATGATCCATCTAGTTCATCATAGTGATCATAAGGTAGACACCACAACTGCAAACAGACACCATCCACTTGAGAGTATCGTTCGTTTTAGTTTTACCTTAATAGGGGTTTTCTTATTAGGGACTTCGATTGGAATTATAATGTTATATCAAGCTCTATCTGTGATTTCCTCCCAATTCAATCACGCAAACATAAAACTTCCAAAGAAAATTGATCTTTGGATTAGCTATTTGCTAGTATCTCCTGATATGCATAAAACTCACCATCACTTCAGATTACCCTACACTGACAAAAATTATGGTAATATTTTTTCTATTTGGGATAGGTTATTCGGAACATTTGCAACATTTGACCGAGATAAAATCGTTTATGGAGTTGATGTATTTCCAAATGAGAAAAAAAATAATAAAATCGGAAGTTTATTGAAACAGCCCTTTGAAAAATATCAAAGACCAACTATGACTCAAACAGACTGACTTAATTTTTCTACGATTGTGATGATTGACGAAATTGAGTGTTTCGATTGATCTCCCGTTTTCATGTCCTTAACCATAAAAATATCATTTTTTATTTCCTCTGGACCAATCATAATAACAAATGGAATTGATCGTTGGTCTGCATAATTCATTTGCTTCTTTAATTTAACATCTTTAGGGTAAAACTCACAGGAAATTTGTCGATCTCTAATTTCCGATAGCTTTTTAAAAGAAAACTCTGCGTATTTACCTCCAAAATTTAAAAACAAGAAATTTGAATGATTCTGAAGGGCTTCTGGAAATAAATTTAACTGCTCCAACACTAGGAAAATTCGATCAAAACCAAAAGATATACCAAATCCACTAGTATTTTTCAAACCAAATAGATTTGTAAGATTGTCATATCTACCTCCACCGCCAATGGAACCCATTCTTATATCCTTGGGTGGAATAACTTCCAAAATAAGACCTGTATAATAATTTAATCCTCTTGCCAAACTAGAATCAAAATCTAGGGATAAAACATCAAGAGATTTCTCCACTAGTTGCTTATAAACAAATTTTAATTCATCAATACCCTGATTAGAAATATCTATACCCGATAAAGCAGATTCGACCTGGGAAAGTTGAGATTTAAAGTCTCCATTTAAAGATAAAAATGGTTTTAGGCGATCGATTGCCTTTTGTTCAAAACCTTTTTCTAATAATTCATTAATAACTCCTTTCTCACCTATTTTAGTCAACTTATCCAATGCAACAGTAAAATCAATCAGCTGAGATTTTACACCTATTAATTCTGCAATCCCCGCAAGAATTTTTCTATGATTAATCTTTATTTTAACTCCTTTTAAATTTAAATTCGAAAAAACACGGTCATACAAAAGTATTCCCTCTACTTCTTGCCATAAAGATGGTTCACCAACAACATCTGCATCACATTGTAAAAACTCCCGAAACCTTCCATTTTGAGGACGGTCAGCACGCCATACATTTTGAATTTGATATCGTCTGAAAGGAAATTTAATGCCATTTTGATTTTGGGAAACATAACGTGCGAGCGGAACAGTTAGATCATATCTTAATGCTTTTTGAGAAATGGACTTAGAAAACTTTTGAATATCTCCACTTTCCAATGCTTTAATATCACCCTGCTTAATCTTTTCACCAGAATTTAATATTTTAAAAATAAGACGATCGCCTTCCTCACCGTATTTACCAAGTAGTGTCTCTAAGCGTTCGAAAGAAGGAGTTTCTAGGGGTTGAAAGCCAAAGGTTTCAAAAATGGTTATCAAATTATCTTTTAAATAATTCCGCTTTGCTAAAATATTAGCTGAAAAGTCTCGAGTTCCCCTGGGTATATTTGGCTTAATTACTGACATTGAATATGATGTATAACAAAGATGATATAATTCTATTTATTTTGAAAGAAAACTTTTCAAGTCCTCGTATACAATTCCATCTCTAGCCACGGCACCTTTTTTTATAAGTTTAAAAATTTCTTTTTTAAAATCTTTCCCAAAATCTCTTGAGGATTCAAAAACACTAACCCTATCATCTTTAATATTTTTAATTAACCAGTTTTTGTGGTGTTCGTCAAAAAATGAGGGACAATCTTTAGTTTGCTTAATTAAAATTAAATCAATTTTATTATCAAAACATTTGAAAAGAAACAATAGTTGATCATTCCTATGTTCTAAATATTTAATTTTATGTAGTACATCATTCCAGACTATATCACTAAAGGCATCTAGCTTTTTATTCGTTAATTCTGGATTTTCAGACTTGATATGATCCCACTTTTTCTTGTCAATTGAATGAGATGCTAAAAACCTTGAAAACTCATTGTGTAATGCTTTAAATTGTTCTTTTGAGAGACGGGCGTATTCCATATAACAGATTTTATAAAAAAAAACCCACTCAAGGCGGGGTTATATTCTGAATAAATTAAAACTACTTTTTCTCTGGAATAACATCAAAAGGATACTGAATAGAAACCTCTCGATGCAATCTTATGTTTGCTGTATAACTTCCAATTCTTTTAATTGTTTTACCCGGAATAGAAATCGCATTTTTATCAATGCTGTGGCCTTTGGCTTCAAATTCCTTCGCTAAATCTAAAGCAGACACAGAACCAAATAGTTTATCACCACTAGATACCTTAGAAGATATTTTAGTTACAATTTCAGATAATTTTTTTCCCAATGCATTGGCATCACTAATAATTTTCTTCTCCTTAAAAGCTTTTTGTTTTAAATTTTCTGCTAAAACTTTTTTGGCCGATACAGTCGCTAAAATTGCTTTTCCTTGGGGAATTAGGAAATTTCTTCCATAGCCATTTTTGACTTTTACTAGGTCATCCTTAAAGCCTAAATTTTCAACGTTTTGTTTCAAAATTAATTCCATGGACATTAATATATTTATTTTAGCAAATCGCCAACATAAGGCATTAAAGCAAGATGACGAGCTCTTTTAACAGCAACTGAAACCTTTCTTTGATACTTAAGGGAGGTGCCAGTTAGACGTCTAGGTAAAATCTTGCCTTGTTCGTTAACAAATTTTATGAGAAAATCAGGATCTTTGTAATCTACATATTTTATACCTGAACGCTTAAATCTACAATACTTTTTTTTGATATTAGTGTCAATATTAAGTGGTGTCAAATATCTAATTTGTCCTTCTTTTTTTCCACTAGATTGCTCTTCTATTTTTGACATAAATTATGCTTTAACTTTAGATGAATTTCTTTTCTTTCTCTTATCAGCCCATTCAAGTGCATGAATATCAAGTTTTACAGTTAAAAAACGCATTACTCTCTCATCTCTTCTAAATTCTATTTCAAGAGAGTTGATTACCTCTGGATCCGATTCAAATTGGAGTAAATGGTAAAATCCACTATTCTTGTTTTGAATAGGATATGCAAGCTTTTTTAGTCCCCAATCCTCTTTATGATTTAGTTTAGAATTAGTTGACTTCAAGAAAGACACATATTTTTTTACTGCTTCCTCTATCTGTTTGTCGGATAGAACGGGATTTAGAATGAAAACAGCTTCATAATGATTCATACTTATTTATTTTAGAATTGCAAAAATAATCTAATATTATATCTAGACCAAAATAATCTTCAATAAATAATTAATATAAAATCATTAACAATTATTTACTTCTACAAAATTAAATCTATTAAAATTAATTTTACCAATTGATTGTTTAAAAATGGTTATGATTGAAAATCAGTTTATTATGAATCAATAGGGGTCAACATTAACAGCTACTTTACAAGATCTAAATTTACCGACAGATTCAAAGCTTTTTATAGTACTATTAATCAATTGTTTTAGTTCATTTCTTGATTGTTGCTTTCCTATCTTAATAAGAATTTGCATATGATACTGATTTCTCAATCTTGCAATTGGAGGGAAAATAGGACCTAATATTTCTCCATTATAAGACTGATCTAAAACGTTAAAAATCCACTTAGAAGCAATCCTTACGGTTTCCACATCTCTATGTTTTATAACAATTCTTGTCAGTCTATAAAATGGTGGATAATGATATTCTAAACGTTCTTTTAATTGTTGCTCTAACATTTTTTCGTAGTCAGATTTTATTACTTGTTGAATTATGGGGTGTTCAGGTTGATATGTTTGTATCAACACTTTACCTCGGGTATTTTTTCTTCCCGCCCTGCCTGAAACTTGACTTAGCATTTGATAAGTTCTTTCATGAGCCCTAAAATCTGGAAAATTTAGCAAATGATCAGCATTTAATACACCTACCAAATGGACATTTTCAAAATCAAGTCCTTTGACAACCATCTGAGTTCCTACCAATATCTTAATATCTCCATCAACAAATTCATTAATTAATTTATCAAAAGCCCACTTCCCCCTTGTAGTATCCCAATCCATTCTAGCCGTTTTAACTTTTGGGAAAAAACTTTCTACTTGCTCTTGAATTTGTTGGGTTCCAACTCCTTTGGTCTGTAGGTGGAAGCTTCCACAGGCATGACATTGAATGGGTGCGGCAATGGTGAATCCACAGTAATGACACTTTAGTTGTTTACTAGGCTGGTGATAGGTTAAAGTAACATCACACTGACTACATTGAGGAGTGTGACCACAATCCAAACACTCCATTACAGGAGCGTAACCTCGCTGGTTTTGAAATAAAATGACTTGTTTATCATTAGATAAAGTGGTTTCTATTGTGTCTATCAGGGTATTCGAAAAAGCCCCATTCATTTCCTTTTTTTTATAGGATAATTTCAGGTCGATTGTTACTATTTCTGGAAGTTCAATATTCCCAAATCTTTCATTTAGCTGAACGCCTCCAAACTTATCTTTCATTAAATTAAATGAACTTTCAATTGAAGGAGTAGCAGACCCCATTAGTATTTTAGCATTGTAGATTTGTGATAGTATAATAGCAGTATCTCTTGCGTGATAACGGGGAGCAGGATCAAATTGTTTATAGGATAATTCATGCTCCTCATCAATGATAATCAAACCTAATTGATAAAATGGAAGGAAAATTGCTGAGCGAGTCCCTACAACCACTCTAGCTTTAGAACTATTATTTAAAACATTATACCAAACTTCAGTTCTTTCATGCATAGAAAATTTGGAATGATAAACAGTAACATTTTTACCAAACCTTGACTGAAGACGCAAAACCATTTGAGGAGTAAGTGATATTTCAGGAAGCATATAAAGGACTTGATCTCCCCTTTCTATAGCTTTGGAAATTAATTCCATGTAAATCTCAGTCTTACCAGAACCAGTTACGCCCTGAAATAACACAATATCCTTGCAATCAAAAGCTAACTCAATATTTAACAAAGAAGTTTTTTGATTTTTTGACAGGGCAGTTAATTTATCTTTTTTATCAAAATCATATAATAATCGATCCTCTCGAAAATAAGTATCCTCCAAAATACCCTTAGAAATCATTACCCTTAAAACATTGCTCTTAAGAGATGTTCTCCTTAGTAAATCAGGTACTTTCTTCCATTCACCGCCACTAGGGTTATTTTCAAAAACACCCATAAGTAGCTGTTTTTGTTTTGGGGAATTTTTTAAACTATGAAATAGTTTTTTGAGAGATTCTTCAGTGGATAAAGAATTTAACAATCTAGCATATCTGATTTTTTTAGGCTTATACTTTTTACCTATTTTTTGATTTACATCAATATAACCCTTTGTAAACATGCCCTGAATCACTCCTAAAACACTTTTTTTATTAAGTATTTCTGTTATTTCTTTTATAGAAAGCGACTTTGACTCAAGAGCTTCTATAACTAAATACTCTTCATCAGTCATCACAGACTTAGCATGATCAAATTCTTTTTTAACTATCTCTGTTTCACTTTCCAGTAAAAAAGTAGCCGGAAAGGCAGCGCGCATTACCTCTCCCAATTTACAATGATAGTAATCCGAAATCCATTGCCACAATTTCAATTGATTCTCTGATATAGAGGGAATATCTTCTAATATAAATTCAATAAATTTTGGAGTATACCTTTGAGGTTGAATTAAGTGAAGTTTAATTACAACCCCAGTATAAACCTTGGACTTTCCAAAAGATACAGCTACTCGAAATCCAGGTTTTAAAAAATAGTAGTCCTGTTCTTCAACCGCATAAGTATAGGTTTTGTCAAGCGCTAAGGGAAGAATTACATCAGCGTAATAAAGCATTTTCTAAAATACAACTTTGAAGTTTATTATAAACCTAGTTTGTCCTGATTTTTAAGTCTGTTTAAGGTAGCATTTAGTTCAAAACCTAAAAGAAGGACACTTGAATTTATCCATATATAAAATAAAAAAATTAGTAATGCTCCTATAGATCCATATAGTTGATTGTATTTCGAGAAATTTTCAATATAAATTCCAAAAAAATATGTAGTAAGTAAAATTAATAAACAGGTCATCAAAGCTCCTGGAGAAAAAAAATGTGTTTTTTTACCTTCAATTGTTCCAAAATAGTATAAAATAGCTACTGATATATATGTTAAAATTATATAAAAAAAAGTTTGTCCAAGTCTTATCCGGTTTACCTCTCTCGGTATTAAATCTCCAAAGTTATTTAATATATATATCTCAAAAAATATTAATGCGGCAACACCTGCCAAAAGTAATATAGCTAACAAAACCCCTACCATCATAGAAAATAAATACTGTCTAAAAAAACTTCTCGAAAGTTCTACATGATATGAACCTTCAAAACTTGAAAAGATTGAACTTACTCCATTAGCAGTAAGAATTAAAGAAAGAACAAAAACTGATGAAAGTAATCCAGCTCTCTGTTTAAGCCTGATATCTTCAAATATTTGAGTAAAAAAGCCCTGACTTTCTTGAGGTATTAGTAATTCTATAAAGTTAAACAATATTGCGTCAAAATTTTCAATTGGAATGAAAGCAATTAAATTTAGAATGAACAATAAAAAAGGAAATAATGCCATAAAAAAACTAAAAGCAATACTTCCAGCTCTGGATGATAAGGTCCCCTTAACAATACCAGAGATATACATCTCAAGTAAATCATAAAAAGAAAAGCCACCATATCCAGGAATTTTGACCTCTTTCAACAATTTAATAAAATTTTTTAGAATTATTATAGCTTTTAATTTTTCCTTCAAACTGCGGATTTTCCTTTAATCAAAGATAAAACAAATCTAATTGAGTTTGTAAATTTGAAATATGGAAACTATTCTATATGTAGTCAAAAAAACAGACCCTAATCAGCTTAATTCAATGATAGAGGATTATAAAAAAAGAATTCAAAAATACCACCGATTTGATATTTTGACTATACCTGATATTAAAAATCGTGGCAAATTGACAAAATTTCTACAAAAGCAAAAAGAGGGAGAGTTAACCCTTGATAGGGTTAAGGAAAATGATTATTTAGTATTATTAGATGAAACTGGAAGACAGATGGATTCATTATTATTTTCAAATTTTATAAATGCTAGAAGGATGGGATCTTATAAAAGACTAATTTTTCTTATTGGAGGTCCTTATGGTTTTTCTGATTCTGTATATAAAAGAGCAAATGAAAAAATTTCATTATCAGTAATGACTTTTTCCCATCAAATAATACGTCTATTCTTTTTAGAGCAACTATACCGAGCAAATACTATTTTGACAAATGAACCCTATCATAATAAATAATGGAATTGATTTTTGCGACACATAACCAAAATAAAGTAAAAGAAATTTCAGCTATACTCCCTTCTATAATCAAACTAAAAAGTTTAAATGATCTTAACTTTACTGATCAAATTCCAGAAACGTCAAAAACACTCAGGGGTAATGCATTAATCAAAGCTAGAACGATTTTTAATGAGTTCCAAAGGGATTGTTTCGCTGATGATACTGGATTGGAGGTTGAGGCTCTCAATGGTGCTCCTGGTGTTTACTCAGCTCGCTATGCAGGAAACAAGAAAAGAGATGAGGATAATATATATAAGTTACTTAAAGAGCTTCGGAATCACGATAATACTAAAGCTCAATTTAGAACTGTAATTGCACTAATTTACAATCATAAGGAGTTCATCTTTGAAGGAATTATTAAAGGAAAAATAATTAATGAAATTAAGGGAGATAATGGTTTTGGTTATGATCCCATTTTTCAACCAAAACATCATTTATTAAGTTTTGCTGAATTAAGCACAGAGGAAAAAAATAAAATAAGCCACAGAGCAATAGCGTTTAGGAAGTTAATTGATTTTATAAAAGGAAAAACCTGACTTAATTACTAAAATGTTAATTTTAATAAATAAAAATTGAAATTATTTAGATGAGGATTGTATTTATATTAACGGTTTATCTTTTTAGTAAATCAATTATTGCTCAGGAAGTATTCCAATATATCAATGGGACTGTAGAGAATGATGCTACTGGTTTTCCAATGGAAAGTGTTCATATTCTTAATCTCAATAATGTAATAGGTACTACAACAGATAATAAGGGAAGGTTCGAAATACCAGTTCAAATTAATGATACTCTGTATTTTTCTTATTTAGGTTATAAATCTCTCAAGGTAGCTGTAACTAATGATATGATCAAGTTTGAAAATTCAAAATTTCAATTAACTGAATTGGCATTCGCTCTAGAAGAAATTATTTTACGTCCATATCTTCTTACTGGCTATCTTGATATAGATGTAAAAAGTGTTCCTGTTAATAATGCTGGGCGATACAGAATTCCAGGTCTATCAAATGCTGGATATGAGGCAGGAAATAGAAGACGTAATTCTATATCCAAAACATTTGCAGCGCTATTTAACCCTGCAGATTTTCTTCATAATCTTTTTGGAAAAAAAGGTGTTCAAATGCAAAAATTAAAAAAAATGAGAGAAAGTTATGAGTTAAAAAATTTACTTGCAATTAAGTTCGATAGAGAAATTTTAGTTGAACTTCTTAATCTTGAAAGGATTGATCTGGATGAAATTTTAAGGAATTGCAATTATTCAGATATATTTATTAAGGAATCCAATGATTTACAAGTTTTAGAAGCAATCAGTGGATGTTACGAGGAATATAAAATACTTAAGTTATAATCCTAACTTAGATAAATACTATAAAATCAAGTATAGTTTACGATAGTGAAGTTTCGAAAGACAAATCTCAAGTTTTACAATTAAAAATCAAGCAATTAGCACTATATTTGTATTATTAATTGTAATATGAAACTTGACCCTTTAAGTGCCATTTCACCAGTAGATGGTCGTTATCGCGGAAAGACCAAATCGCTTTCAAATTTTTTTTCTGAAGAAGCACTAATTAAATACAGGGTACGAGTTGAAATAGAGTATTTTATTTCACTTTGTGAACTTCCTCTTCCTCAACTTAGTAATTTCAACTCATCATTTTTTGAGGATCTGAGAAGTATTTATAAACACTTTTCTAAAGAGGATGCTATGGAAATCAAAGAAATAGAAAAGACAACTAACCACGATGTAAAAGCAGTAGAATACTTTATCAAAATTGAGTTCGATAAACTTGGTCTTCAGAAATACAAGGAATTTGTACATTTTGGTCTGACCTCTCAAGATATTAACAACACCTCCATTCCTTTATTAATCAAAGAAGCAGTTCATGAAGAATATCTTCCACACTTAGAAGAAATATTAATTATATTTTCTGAACTCGCTTACAAATACAAAGATATTCCAATGTTGTCGAGAACTCATGGTCAAGCAGCCTCACCTACCCTTTTAGGTAAAGAAATCGCGGTTTTTTCTAAACGTTTGGAAACTCAAAAAGCAAATCTTACTCAAATACCTAATGCTGCAAAGTTTTCTGGAGCTGTTGGAAATTTCAATGCTCATTATGTTGCTTATCCTGACATTGATTGGAAAAAATTTGGGAAAAAGTTTGTTGAAAATAGATTAGGTTTAGATTTTTCTTTTCCTACAACTCAGATTGAGCACTATGATTCAATAGCTGCACTTTGTGATGCACTTAAAAGAATTAATAATATCTTAATAGACTTTAATAGAGATATTTGGACTTATATCTCAATGGATTATTTCAAACAAGACATAAAAGAAGGTGAAATAGGTTCTTCAGCTATGCCGCATAAAGTAAATCCAATTGATTTTGAAAATGCTGAAGGTAATCTGGGGATTGCCAATGCAATATTGTCTTTCCTTTCCAATAAACTCCCTGTATCCAGATTGCAAAGAGACTTAACAGACAGTACTGTTTTAAGGAATATTGGTGTTCCTTTTGCTCACATTTTAATTGCGTTTAAGTCAATAGTCAAAGGAATCGGAAAAATTATTATTAATGAAAAGAAAATCAATGATGATCTTGATGAAAATTGGTCAATTGTAGCTGAAGCTATCCAGACTATTTTAAGAAGAGAAAATTTTTCTAACCCATATGAAGCACTAAAAGCTTTAACCAGAACCAACTCTACCATTACAAGAAAAACAATACATTCATTTATTGATAGTCTTGATTTGAATCAAGAAGTAAAAAAAGAATTAAAATCAATAACTCCTTTTAACTACACTGGAATAAAATAATCAGATTCCTGCGTTTTTGAGTTGATAACTTCCTGGTAAATTCATCTTAGCAATCAATTTAGAAATATTTTCAATAGATATATTTCCCTCTACTAATAATAGAAATGCTTCTATTTTTTTTGCATTATTCTCCAAGTTAATCTGATTAGTGGAAAGACCTTTGGAAAATATTAGAATAGTTTTTAATCCGCCAGTCTCTTGCCCATCTTTAGCGTATATATTCATTTCTATTTTTTCCTCAGAAATTGAAAATATTTCATCAATATCTTCTTTTTTTGAAGTTGACTCAACCCATTCATTCATTTGAGTAATGATATCGTAAGAACTTGTAATTAAAGCATTAAAACTCTTAATTTCATTAATTATTTCTTTTAAGTAAATGGATTCTGGGTCATTACTTGAAATGGCCATACTACCTAACATCTGGAACATCTTAGGGGTTATGCTAATAGAGGTGACATTTTTATTGTTTTGAAATTTTTCAAAAATGGATTGACCAGAAGTTATAAATGGAAATATTAGTAAAAATAATCTTATAAATTGTTTTTTCATAGGTTAATTAACTATACGGAATTGTTTTACTTAACAAAGCTTAATAGTGCTTATCTAGAATATAAATTTAAAATCAATTAATAAATTATGTTTTAAAATATATAATCTTGAATATATAAAATATCCAAATGGTTTTGGCACGAATTATGTACTTTTAATCTCTAAAATTTAAAATCCCTAATGAAACATCATACATCTTTAATGATTTTATTACTCTCAACTGTAATTTGTTATAGCTGTAAAAAAGATTTAGTTGTTGATGATATCAATATTAATGAATTAACTTCAAATCTAGAGGAGACTCCTGAAATTCTTCATGGCTCATGGAACTTAAACCAGAATAATTCAAAAATTGACTCAGGGGGTATAAAGTGTGAGGCAAAAAATATTCATTTCCTTAATAACGATTCTTTTTATCTTCAATATAAGGACAAACGAATAAAAGGTACTTATGAGATTACCAGTCCAACAAATGTAAACTTATCAGTTGGGTCAAATTTTATAGGAACGATTAGTAATACCTCAGTTAATGTTAATAATATAAGTCTAGATTTAGAAATTATAAATGATTGCAGTGATAAATATACAGGAGAGAAATATTTTAGGATCCATCAATTTGTATGGGAATCATTAAATGAACTGTATTTATGGCAGGAGGAGGTAGACAATTTAAGCGATAATATCAAACCTGTGGGATCTGCAGCTTTTAATCAACTAATCTCATCTAATCCTGAGCCAGAAACTTTCTTTGAATCATTAAAGCACCCCGATGATAAATATAGTCGAATCAGATCTAATTTCGAAGATTTAGAAAATTCAATAAAAGGAATCGATGCTTCAAATGGTGTTGAGTTTATTTTAATTCAATCAGGTTCTGGTAGTGGAGTTATTGGTGTTATTACTCATATTTTAGAAAATTCGAACGCTTTTAGTAAAAACATAAAAAGGGGAGATATATTTATGGGTGTCAATGGACAATTATTAACATTATATAATTATTACAGTCTGTTATTTGACGATAAAACGAGCTATATTCTTAATATGGCTAAAAGAATTAATAATGAATTTACACTTAACGGTGTTAACATAAGTTTAATTAAAGAGGAGGAATTCCAAACCAATCCAATACAGTTAAGTAAAGTTATCCAAAGAGGTGGTAAAAAAATAGCTTACCTAATGTATACACAGTTTTCGCAGGGTTTTGACAAAGAATTAAATTCTGTTTTTGCTGAATTTAAAACTGAAGGTGTTGATGAACTTATATTAGACTTAAGGTATAACAGGGGTGGACTGACTAAAACTGCTTTATACCTAAGCGGAATGATCACAGGACAATTTACAGGGCAGATTTTTTCTCAGAAGTTATGGAATAAAAAAGTCATGGATTATTACGAGTCAATTAATAATACAGAATGGATGAAAGATCTTTTCGTTTCTGAAATGGATGATAATACTTTAATTAATTCCCTCAATTTAAATAAAGTTTACATTATTACATCAGGTAATTCTGCATCGGCTAGCGAAATGGTTATAAATGGGTTATCCCCTTTTATCAACGTAATTCAAGTGGGACAAACCACTTCTGGTAAGAATGTTGGAGGGCTTGCTGTAGTTTATGATTATATTGATAATACAAATAGTACGATAAATCCTGATCACTCATATGCTATATCACCCATCACTTTCAGCGTTGCTAATAGTGAGGGATTCTCTGATTATGCAAATGGACTAAGTCCCTCTGATGGTTTTACACTTGCAGAGGATTTTCTAAACATGGGCGTCCTAGGGGAAGTAAGTGATCCATTATTAGCGCTAGCATTAAATGATATTACTGGTAACTCAGCCAGAACACCAATCATAATACCAGAATTTCCTATAGAAAATATAATCGAAGATCCAGATTTGTGGAAATCTTATATGCTATTTATGTTTCAGGGAGACATACCCTAAAAAAGATTTACAGTCAAACCCATCAAAATATTTCTCCCCCTTGTTTGATATTGCGGAATGATTATATATTGGGTATCAAAAAGATTGAAAATACTAAAAAATAAGTTGGTGTTTAATTTTTCAAGTTGATAATTAATTTGAAGGGTAAAAAGAGAATAAGGATCCAATTCTGTGAAGTCATTAGCAATCCGATTACCTGTAAATTGTCCTATTAAACTTAGGTGAGTTTTAACCTTTATTGGAATATCAATTAGACCTGAAATTGAATGTTTTGGAATACTTCTTAAATCGCCATAAATAGTTTCAGTAAATATGTAATTTAATCTAGTTTTGGCTTTTTCAAATAACTCAAAATCATAAGCAAACTCAAGGCCTCTATATATAATTTGTCTATCTGAATTATCATACCCTCCATACGGTTTTGAATCTGTAGGGGTGGCATTGAAAATTAAAGTGGGTTTTTCTTTACGATTAAAGTAAATAATATTCAATACACTTTGAGTTGATCTTATCTCAAACCCTAATTCAAAACTCAAATTATTTTCAGGTTCAAGGGACTTATTTCCATAACTAGGGTCATAAAGCTGGTACAAACTAGGTGCAATAAATGCCTTGCTATAACTACTCATTAATTTCATTTGATAGTTTTCATCGAGATCAAATGAGAAAGAAGGATTTATACTATAAATCAAATGACCCCCATATGCCTCGTGAATATTATAACGTAAACCAGTATTAAAATTAAAGCCGGAGGAGTCAATATAAACTGAATTAAGATATATATCAGTCTGATTATTTTCAGGATAATTACTAGCTACCATTTTTTCTTTTTGATATTGAATCCCAGCGATTGAGTAAAATTTATTATTAAAAATATACTTATTAAAAAAATCAATATTTAAGTAATTGCTTTGACTAATGGTTGGGAAAGAGGATCTATATTCCCTTCTATTTTTCTGCAGTCCAGCATTTAAGTTAAGACTACCATTAGTGTATTTATATTGGGTATTTAAGCCGTATCTATTCAAGTTGGTAGAAAATTCAAAATCTGCATCCTCAAGGGGAAAACTATTGTCATAATCACTTGTTATATCAGCTTTACTCCAATTTAATTGCCAGTTGAATTGTGATCCAATTTTTCCATTAAAACCTGTATTAAAATTCACTTTCTTAAATTGATCAATCTCCTCTCCTACAACAGCACTTAGACCGCTACTAAAGCGTTCCGCATAGGATAGATTAATACCAATTCCACTTTCAAATAATTCACCTCTAAGATTAACAAATTGATTACCAGCATTAATTTTATCAAATGATTGATTAGCAATCTGTTCTGTCCCCCAAGTTCTTTTTGCAATCAGCTTAATGGATTCTTTTGCCTTTTTTGTAATAATGTTTACAACTCCTGTCGCAGCAGAGCTTCCGTATAATGTGCTTGTAGCTCCTTTAACAATCTCAATGGATTCAATCATTTCTATATTTAATAAATTGATGTCAAAATCATTATCAATTCTTGAGGGATCGGAAACTCTAATACCATCAATAAGGATTAGAACCTGACGATTTCGACCTCCACGAATGGACAAAGTTTGGTTTTGTCCTGAATGAGTATTTTTACCAATAACGTCAATACCAAGATGAGTAGAGAGTAAAATCCCGAGTCCTAGAGCAGAAAATTGTTGAATTTCTTCAGAATTTATTTTTACAACTGTCTTTCCGGATTGAGAACGCTTGAGGATAAATCTTGAATCAGTGACAACAACTTCGTCCAGGTAATTAGTCGATAGAGCCAGGGTTTCCGATGAGGTATTTTGGGCTAAAGTTTTGCAATAAATTACCAATGTTAGAAAAATGGTCTTAATAAACTTCATAGTTAAATAAACTAGATTCAAAAGCTATTCAATAGAAAATAGTTTAAGTAAATTATCAATTTTTTAATTTTTAAAAACTAGGTAGAGATGAGTTTATTTTTCCGTAAAGCAAAATAAGGATAGATCAATATAGTACAGTAAGCTAAATCTCCAAGGATAGTATTGAGAAAGAAGGGGACTGCTAATGTATAACAGCTTATTAATCCATTTAAGGTAAGTGGATAATTGTAAAACCAAACTCCAAAATTACTTATCAAAAAGAAAATGGTAGAAGACATTAATACAGTACCAATACTAATTTTTTTAGCCGATATACCCAATAAAGTAATCAAAATAAAAGCACCATAAACAAATGGTATTGAATCGTGGAGTCCTAAAAATAAATCAGATATAAATAGACTAATTATAGGAATCAAAAAAATGATCCAACGATTCGTAAACCCCTTGCTAGATAAAAGAGCTATCGCAGTTATAGGTGTAAAATTTGGTGGGTGAGGTATAAATCGAGAAAATATGGCAAATAAAATTATTAATACTAAAAAAAAATTCTTGTTAATCATACAAAATAAATCTTAAGTTAATAAAAGAATCATCTATTTGGTAAGATACATCTTTCTCCTAGCATATAAATCATAGAACTCGTCTTCCTTAAGGGTATCAATAAACAAGATACTTTCACCAGTACTTTTCATTTCAGGCCCTAACTGTTTGTTTACATTTGGAAATTTGTTGAAAGAAAAAACCGGTTGTTTAATAGCATAGCCTTTTAATTTAGGTTTAAATTCAAAATCAGTTACTTTATTATGCCCTAACATTACCTTAGTAGCAAAATTAACATAAGGTTCATTATAAGCCTTTGCAATAAAAGGAACAGTTCTTGATGCTCTTGGGTTGGCTTCAATAACATACACTTTGTCATTTTTAATGGCGTATTGAATATTTATAAGCCCCTTTGTATTTAATGCAAGTGCTATTTTATGGGTGTGGTCTTTGATTTGTTGCAATATAAACTCTCCCAGGTTAAAAACAGGAAGTGTTGCATTTGAGTCACCAGAATGAATACCACAAGGCTCTATATGTTCCATTATTCCAATTATGTATACATTTTCTCCGTCACATATAGCATCCGCCTCCGCCTCTATCGCACCATCTAAATAGTGATCTAACAACAACTTATTATTAGGTATTTTTCGAAGTAGATCAACAACATGAGACTCTAATTCTTCTTTATTTATTACAATTTTCATTCCTTGTCCACCCAAAACGTATGATGGCCTAACTAAAATAGGGAAATCTAACTCATCAGCTAAATCCAAAGCTTGCTCGGCTGTCTCAGCTACACCAAACTCAGGATACGGAATATCATTATTCTTAAGAAGTGTTGAGAAACTTCCTCTATCTTCAGCTAAGTCAAGTGATTTAAAGCTTGTTCCAATTATTTTTATACCATATCTATCAAGCTTTTCTGCTAATTTCAAAGCAGTTTGCCCACCAAGTTGAACAATGACTCCTTCGGGTTTTTCAAACCGGATTATATCATAAATATGCTCCCAAAATACTGGTTCAAAATATAGTTTATCAGCAATATCAAAATCAGTAGAGACTGTCTCAGGGTTACAGTTTATCATTATTGTTTCATAGTCACATTCTGAGGAGGCTAATACTCCGTGAACACAACAATAATCAAACTCAATTCCTTGACCAATTCTGTTCGGACCAGAACCCAATACAATCACTTTTTTACGATCACTGACCTTACTTTCGTTTTCACTATATGGTTCACCACCCTTAATTTCCATTTTTTCTTCAAAAGTAGAATAGTAATATGGCGTAGAAGCAGAAAATTCTGCTGCACATGTATCAACAAGTTTATAAACCCTCTGTATACCTAAATGATCTCTTTTATTATAAACATCACTTTCCAAACAGTCTAACATATGGGCTATTTGTCTATCGGCAAATCCTTTCTGTTTAGCTTCAAGAAGTAACGCCTTGTCGAGACTTTCAATTTTGTATTTAGAAATCTCTTTTTCAAGTTCATAAAGTTCTTGATATTGTTTGAGAAACCACATGTCGATCTTAGTTATCTCATGAATCCTACTTAAAGGTATTCCCATTTGTATAGCATCATAAATAACAAAAACTCTATCCCAACTTGCGTGGGTAAGTTTTTCGATTACTTGGTCGTAGTCAATATATCCCTTACCGTCGGCACCAAGTCCATTTCGTTTTATCTCTAGAGATTGAGTGGCCTTGTGCAGAGCCTCTTGGAATGATCTACCAATACCCATGACCTCACCAACAGATTTCATCTGTAAACCTAATTTTCGATCTGAACCATCAAATTTGTCAAAATTCCATCTGGGAATTTTTACAATTACATAATCAAGAGTAGGTTCAAACAAAGCTGAAGTAGATTTTGTAATCTGATTTTCCAATTCATCTAATGTATAACCAATTGCAAGTTTAGCTGCAACTTTTGCAATTGGATATCCTGTAGCTTTTGATGCTAATGCAGAGGATCGCGAAACTCTAGGATTGATTTCAATGGCAATTATATCTTCTTTTTTGTCTGGACTCACTGCAAACTGAACATTACAACCGCCAGCAAAATCTCCTATACTTCTCATCATCTTAATTGCCATATCACGCATACGCTGAAAAGCAGTGTCCGAAAGTGTCATAGCAGGAGCAACAGTGATCGAGTCACCAGTATGAATTCCCATTGGATCCATATTTTCTATGGTACAAATTATAACTACATTATCATTTTTATCTCGAAGTAATTCCAATTCGTATTCCTTCCATCCCAATAAAGCTTTATCAATAAGCACCTCATGTATCGGAGAAGCTTCTAAACCCCTGGTTAATAATTCTTCGAATTCACTGGCACGATGGACAAAAGAGGCTCCAGTTCCTCCTAAAGTAAATGATGGTCTTATTACCAATGGAAATCCAAATTTCTGGGCGATCTCCTTTCCTTTTAAAAAAGAAGTTGCTGTTTTAGCAGGAGCAACAGGAATATCAATAGTTTTTAATAACTTTTTAAAACGATCACGATCTTCAGTAATGTTAATAGCTTCAATATCAACTCCTATAATTTTTACATTAAAATCATTCCAAATTCCTTTGTCATCAGCTTCTATGCAAAGGTTTAATGCTGTTTGTCCCCCCATGGTAGGAAGTACTGCATCAACTTTGTGCTTTTTTAAAACTTCAATTATAGATTTAGTTGTCAGAGGTCTCAGGTAAATGTGATCTGCCATTGAAGGATCCGTCATTATAGTGGCTGGGTTAGAATTAATCAAAATAGTTTCAATCCCATCTTCCCTTATAGATCTTAATGCTTGAGTTCCAGAATAATCAAATTCACAGGCTTGACCAATAATAATAGGACCTGAACCTATAATTAAAATACTCTTAATCTCTGAATTTTTAGGCATGAATTGTATTTTTAAAATTTTATTAATATAAAAAAAAAGGTGTTATTCTTAAAAGAATAACACCTTGAAATATTGATTTTTTATTATCATTTTTTATGACGAGGTTCAGATGAAACAGAAACCTTTTTCCTGCCCTTAGCCCTGCGGTTTGCTATGACTTTTCTGCCATTGGCACTGGCCATTCTTTCACGAAAGCCATGCTTATTTCTTCTTCTTCTTTTAGATGGTTGAAAGGTTCTTTTCATTGCTAACAGATAAGTTATCTATAAACGCGCCAAATATACAATATCTTTTTTCTATTACAAACGGTTTTAAATGGATTCTTATTAACTTTAAAGAAATAAAAAACATGTTCCCAAAAATTATTAAATTATTACTTGCAATAGCTTCACTGGGTTATGCCGTTTATCAGTTTTACGAAAACTATATTGGTAATGGAATTTTTTTATCACTTTTATCTGCAGTTTTTGTTTTACTTTATTTTAAAAACGAAATAATATTTCTTGCTTTCTTAAGGCTGAGAAAACAGGATTTTAATGGTACTGAAAAGTGGTTGAGTAAAATTAAAAACCCCAGTCGGTCCCTAGTGCAAAAACAACAAGGATATTTTTATTACTTACACGGAATTATTCAATCTCAAAATAATCTAACTATTGCAGAGAAATATTTTAAAAAATCAATTCAATTAGGGCTTTCTATGAATCATGACTTAGCAATGGCTAAAATGAGTTTAGCAGGAATATTAATGCAGAAAAGAAGAAAAAGAGAAGCTACAATACTTCTCTCAGAAGCTAAAAAGTTGGATAAACACAACATGTTAACTGAGCAGATGAGAATGATGCAACAGCAAATGAAAAAAATTTAATAATATCCCTCTTCAGGAATTGCGATCTCATAATATTTCCTAGATTTATTATTTAAATGATTTTGAATCAACCAAGGATTATGGATTTTTAATAATTTGTAGTTAACACCCATTTTTTTTGCAAAGCTGGCTAAATTATTTATCGGAGTATCAATTCCATGAAGTCTTACAGGAATATGTTGATATAAATCCTTCTGCTCAAATACGTAACCGTATTTGATCGGATTTTCAATAATTTCTTTTACTGCAAATATCCTAAATAAATATCTGGAAGTCTCTTGGCCCAAAAATAAATCAAAATAGTTACTGACTTTTTGAGTGGTTAAGTTTCTTTGAATTCCATTTATGCCTCGATTATAAGCGGCTGCAGCTAAAGCCCATGAACCAAACTTTTCCTTTGCTCTTTTTAGGTATTTTGCTGCAACCTTGGTTGAAAACTCAAGATGGTATCGCTCATCTACATTACTATTAATTTCCAGTCCGAAATCTCTACCTGTAGTACTCATTATCTGCCAAAAACCCTTTGCACCAGCTGGAGATCTGACATTTTCAAGACCACTTTCAATTACTGCTAAATATTTAAAATCAATTGGTATACCCTCTTCCTTTAGAACTCGTTCAATTATTGGAAAAAATTTATTGCTTCGCTTGAGTAAAAGCATCATATTAGACTGCCAATAAGTATTTACTAAAAGTTCTCGATCCAATCTTTCTCTCAAATCAGGAGATGTAATGTCAAATGACTCCCCAGCAAAACGGAGAGTATCTGGAAGGTGAAGTGCATAAACTTTATGAGTTGAATTTTCTCCATAATTAACAAATGCTGAAAATAAATCTGATTTAAAAAAAAAGCCCGAGGTTAAAACAGCGAACAATAAATTTATCAATAAAATATTTTTAAAATCCAAGGTTAAAAACTTCTCTATTATTAAGCTAAACTATAAAATTGTGAGCATTTCATTGAATTATATTAGGAAGGTTTTTGTTAAACCAATTGTATTGGGTTAAAATAATTGCATGATCACCTGGTATTTCTATACATGGGGATAAAATATTCTTTATTGGAAAAACAGTATCACTTTTTCCATGAATATGAATTACATCTTTATTAGCCACAGACTTTTTCCAGTTTATAATTACATCAATAGCCCAACTAAGATAATCGGGATCACGCTCAGATAAATACCTATCATATAATTCAAATCTTTTTTTTAAACTATTTCCTAAAACAAAAATTGCTAAACTTTCAATATTTTTAATCCATTGAGTAGGAAGTAATCTATGTGCATTAGTAATTTGAGCTAATTTCATATGAGAAGGAAGTTCCTTATTACTTTTTACACTTGAAACAATAATTACTTTTTCATAATCTAAAAAACTAGCCATTTCTTGAACCAAAATACCACCCATGGAAACACCGATTAAAATTGGATTTGGATGCTTGATTCTTTCACACATCCTTTTGGCATAATTTTGAATTGACTCTTCTTTTTCTGGAGTAATCCATGAAAGATGAAAAACTTGAAAGTTATCAGGAAATATTAGAAATTCAAAAATTCTTGGGTTAGCAGCCATTCCTGGCATAAGATAAATTGATTTTAACATAAAAATTTTCTATTAAGTATTGTCAATTACTTAAAAAAATCATAATTTTGTTATCCCCTTTACATTAAAATTTAACAAATTTTACAAAATATTAATTAAATCATATTAATAACTTCACAATGCATCCAGTTGAACTACGAAACAATGAATTCCTAAGACAATTTGAAACTCTTATTAATGGATCTCTGGCTAGGATTGAATACGCTGAGCAAGAAAGAAAAATCTTCCTAACGAAACTAGTGATTCCGGTCGAGGTAAATGATACTGAATTTGAGGAAAATTTTATAAAAAGCGTTTTAGAGTTTATTTCAGAAAAAAATTTAAGAGTAGTTCCAACTTCGCCAAAAATTGCTGGGTTTGTTAGAAAAAATAAGTCTTATAAATCATTATTACCAGTGGGGATTAAACTTTAAAATTATCCGTTAAAACTTAAAATCTTAAAAATCCCTCCTCGTCAATTTTGACTAGTTCTATTTCTTGAATAGTATTTGCTAATTTAGGATCCCAAGGAGTCCTTACCTTAAGGTAGTTTTCACTGAAACCAGTAGCATACCCTTTTTTATTATTCTGTTCAAATAGCACTTTGGCTTTTTTACCCAATTGTTTTTCATAAAAAGATCGACGCTTTTTAACAGATAGCCCTCTTAACATTTTACTTCTTTTTAACCTTAATTCTTTTGGAATAATATCCACCATTTTTTCTGCCTCAGTATTAGGCCTTTCAGAATAAGTAAAAACATGAAGATATGAAATATCCAAATCTGCTATAAATTTATACGTCTCCAGAAAATCATCATCTGATTCTCCTGGAAATCCAACAATTACATCTGCTCCAATACAAGCATCAGGCATAAGAGTCTTTATTTTAATAATACGATCTTTGTAGAGATCACTTAAATATCTCCTTTTCATTTTTTTTAATATTTCATTATTACCGCTTTGTAATGGAATATGAAAATGAGGAACAAAAGCTCGGCTTTTAGCAACAAAATCTATGATTTTATCCGATAATAAATTAGGTTCAATTGATGATATTCTTATTCGTTTAAGCGCCTCAATTTCATCTAAAGAATTTATTAAATCTAAAAAAGTATGTAGATGCTTTTTATTTCCAAACTCTCCTTTTCCAAAGTCCCCAATATTGACACCTGTGAGTACAATTTCTTTAATCCCTGTAGAAGTAATTTTAATTGCCTGTTTAATAATATTTTGTAAACTATCACTTCTAGAAATTCCGCGAGCTTTTGGAATTGTGCAATAGGTACATTTATAGTCACATCCATCTTGAACTTTTAAAAATGCACGTGTTCTATCGTCTAAAGAAAAAGAACTCTCATAGTTGTTAGCATCTGAAATTTCACATGAATGTATTACACCTTGTGTTTTTTTAGTTAAATCTCCAAGATAATCGATAAGCTTAAATTTCTCTGAGGCACCAAGTACAAGATCAACTCCGTCAATTGATAAAAGGGATTCTGGTTGCAACTGTGCGTAGCAACCTATTGCTGCAATAAAAGCATCAGGATTAAGACGGAGTGCTTTCTTAACAACACCTTTAAACTTCGTGTCTGCATTTTCAGTTACCGAACATGTATTAATTACATAAACTTCAGCGGGGGAATCGAAACTAACTCGGTTAAACTTATTTGAATGAAAATCCCTTGCAATTGTGGCTGTCTCAGAAAAATTTAGCTTACACCCCAATGTGTAAAAAGCAACTCTTGGTTTTAAATCTATTTCACCTTTATTGCTGATTTTGATCATTAATATTTTTGATTAAAAATGTTGTATTTTGTATCAAAGATACAACCTTTACCAATGCATTTCAATCACCAAAAAAAGCATTTTATATTCGTAATTTTTACTTTTGTATTAATACTTTTTTGTCTTTTTCAATGCACTAGCACTAAAAAGAAAAAAATCGGCCAAGTTTTCAGATATAACGAATTTGGAAACATTAACTCATTAGATCCTGCCTTTGCCAGAAACCTTCCAAATGTCTGGGCTACAACTCAGATTTTTAACGGCCTAGTTCAGTTAGACGACTCTTTGAATATTGCTCCTGACATTGCAAAGCACTGGTCTGTTTCTGCTGATGGGTTAAGTTATAAGTTTAATCTTAGAGACGATGTTTATTTTCATGAATCCACTGCTTTTGGAGATGATCAAACTCGAAAAGTTGTTGCAACTGATTTTGTCTATAGTCTTAATAGACTTAAAGATCCCAAAGTAGCTTCTCCTGGTGGATGGGTTTTACAAAATGTAGACAAAATAGAAGCTATTAATGAACATGAGCTTAATATAAAATTAAAAAAACAATTCCCTGGTTTTTTAGGTTTACTAACAATGCGTTATTGCTCTGTAGTCCCATGGGAAGTGATTAAAAAAACAAATGAAAACTTCAGAAACCAACCCATAGGCACTGGTCCATTTTATTTTAAAAAATGGGAAGAAGATGTGAAGCTAGTTTTAAGAAAAAATCCTATTTATTTTGAAAAAGATAATATGGGTATTTCTCTTCCTTATTTAGAGTCTGTAGCAATATCATTTATCCCAGAAATTCAAAGCGAATTTATGCTTTTCCTTCAGGGCAAATTAGACATGCTAAACTCACTAGACAGCTCATATAAAGATGAATTACTCACATCATATGGGGAGTTAAGGGAAAACTACAAGACAAAAATCAATCTGCAAAAAGGACCTTATTTAAATACTGAATACATTGGTTTTTACCTAGATACAAAGTCTGAAGCTATACGTTCAAAATTAATAAGGGAGGCAATAAATTTGGGTTTTGATCGTAAAAAAATGATAACCTATTTAAGAAATAATATTGGTTTCATAGGAAATCGTGGATTAATTCCAGAGGGGCTCCCTGGACATGGAGCAAACACCTCTATCAAGTATGATCCCATCAAGGCAACTAATTTAATTAATGAGTTTATAAAAAAGCATGGTTTTATTCCACAAATCACCCTTGCTACAGATGCTAATTATTTAGATATCTGTGAATATTTACAAAGAGCACTTGAAAAAATTGGCATAAAAATTAAGGTTGATGTGATGACGCCAGCTGTATTAAAACAGGCTCGCTCTGCTGGTAAACTAGAAATGTTTAGAGCAAGCTGGATTGCCGACTATCCAGATGCGGAGAATTACCTTTCTTTATTTTACTCCAAAAATTTCAGCCCTAACGGACCAAACTATACTCACTATCAAAATGAAGAATTTGATAAACTTTACAAGAAAAGTTTTGAGATTAGTGATCCCCAACTAATCGAAAAAAATTATAAAAAAATGGACAGTATTGCTATGAAAGAATATCCTATTGTGCCTCTTTATTATGATCAAGTAATCCGCTTTGTCCAAAAGGGGATTTCGGGTTTAACAATTAATCCAGTTAATGTATTGAAACTCAAAAAAGTTAAAAAAGAATTATAAAATAATTAAATTTAAATGGGGCAAAATTAATATAATAAGAAGGTAAAGAAGTATTTAATTTACTTCTTAAATTTTGAATATTTATTTTTGAATTTGTCAATTCTACCGGCAGTATCAACTAGTTTTGACTTTCCTGTATAATATGGATGAGAAGTCCGAGAAATTTCTAACTTTATTAAAGGGTATTCTACACCCTCGTGGTTAATAGTCTCTTTAGTATCAGCAGTTGATTTAGTGATAAATATATCATCATTAGACATATCTTTAAAAGCAACTAATCTGTAATTATCGGGATGAATACCGGTTTTCATGAATATCATTATTTAAAAACGAGCAAATTTAACGGTTTTTTTAAATATTTTAGCATTTAAATAAATTTATTAAACAAATTTAAACTCTCAATAACCCAAATTTTTAATGTCTAACAAAATCTCTACTAAACAAGTCGCAATTAATTTTGGACTCCTACTCTCAGCTTATAATGTTATTACTGGATTATTATTGGTATTACTAAATTTACATTACC
Organism: uncultured Bacteroidota bacterium; assembly: GCA_902515395.1. Classification (GTDB taxonomy): domain Bacteria; phylum Bacteroidota; class Bacteroidia; order Flavobacteriales; family Flavobacteriaceae; genus UBA8316. The sequence goes on from CABXUL010000002.1 coordinate 93,078, forward strand.
AAAATAATTCCACTATTGGTTTAATTAACTTAGTTGTAATTATTGGAGTTATTACATACGGAATTTATCAATTCAAAAAATCAAATGATGGTTATATAAAAATTTCCGAGGCCTTAAAGACAGGAATTGGTATTTCATTAATTTCAGGAATAATAAGCGCTATATATTCAATAGTTCTTGTTTATGTAATTGATCCAGATTTTATTGAAAAAACTCTTGAATTTCAAAAAAATATTATGCTTGAAAAAGACAAAAATTTAACTTTAGAAAATGCAAATAAAATAGTTGATCTTCAAAAAAAGCTTACCGGTCCATTGACAACTTCTGGATTCATAATTATTTTTAATTTGTTCATAGGCTTCATAGTTTCGCTTATTGGTGGACTGATCTTCAACAAATATCAGATCGAATAGGTTAAATTTCTTACTTTTGGCAATGAAACAAACTTATATATGGAACTTTCCATTGTAATCCCTTTGCTCAATGAAAATGAGTCAATTGAAGAACTTCACCAGTGGATTTCGATATCCTTAGACAAACATAAATATAAATATGAAATCATATTTGTTGATGATGGAAGCACTGACAATTCCTGGAGTGTAATAACTAGATTAGCAAAAAAAAATACTAACACACGTGGTATTTTATTTTCAAAAAATTATGGAAAATCTCAGGCTTTACATGCTGGATTTAAATCATCAAAAGGTGAATTTATAATTACTATGGATGCAGATCTTCAGGATTCTCCTGAGGAAATTCACGAAATGCTTAACAAGCTCAAAGAAAAGAATCTAGATTTAGTTTCCGGCTGGAAGAAAAAAAGATATGACTCCATTCTACTTAAAAATATACCTTCAAAACTATTTAATTGGGCTGCCCGCAGGGTTTCAGGAATTCAGCTTCACGACTTCAATTGTGGACTAAAAGTCTACAGAAAAGAAGTAATTAAAACTATAGAAGTTTATGGTGAAATGCACAGGTATATCCCAGTGATAGCTGCTAATGAAGGTTTCACAAAAATTGAAGAACAAGTAGTCAAACATCAAGCTAGAAAGTATGGTGTAACAAAATTCGGAAGTGATCGATTTATCAATGGACTCCTAGATTTAGTAACACTTTTATTTTTAAATAAATTTGGCAAAAGACCAATGCATTTTTTTGGGTTTTGGGGAACTATAATGTTAATAGTAGGTTTTGGATTTACAATATACTTAGGAATAAACAAACTTTACTTTAATCAACAAGCACGATTGATTACCCAAAGACCTGAATTTTATGTTGCATTGACTACAATGATATTAGGAGCTCAATTTTTTATCGCAGGATTTATTGGTGAAATTTTAGTTCGTAATAGCAAAGGTTTTAAGAGGTATAACATTTACAAAAAATTAAATGAAAAGTGATTTAGATTCTAGAATAGATGAATGGTCAAAGCCTCCTTTTGACAAATCTACTCAGTTGGCCATCTTAAAATTAAAAGAAAATCCTGAAGATCTAGAAGACGCCTTTTATAAAGATTTGGATTTTGGTACTGGTGGAATGCGGGGTATCATGGGAGTTGGGACTAACCGTATCAACAAGTATACTCTTGGAAAAAGCACACAGGGTCTATCGGATTACCTTAAAAAAGTTTAATGGTGAGATAAAAACAGTTATTGCCTATGATTGTAGAAAAAATAGTAAAAGTTTGGCAAGAAAAGTCGCTGAAGTTTTTTCTGCAAATAATATTAAGGTTTATCTTTTTTCCAATTTACGCTCTACTCCTCAACTTTCATTCACAGTTAAACATCTAAATGCACAGTGCGGTATTGTACTTACAGCTTCCCATAATCCACCTCAATACAATGGATATAAGGTTTATTGGGAAGATGGAGGACAAATAGTTCCGCCTGAGGATAAAGAAATAATAGATCAGATAAAAAGAACAAATTTTAGTAAGATATTGTTTAGACCAAATGAATCTCTGATCGAAATCATAGACGATGATTTAGATAAAGCCTTTATTAAAACTTCAGTGAAGTTGGGTAAATTAAAATTAAATAGCAGGAAAAATTTAAAAATTATATTTACATCTCTCCACGGAACCTCAATCACGTCAGTTCCCGAAGTACTCGAACTAGCAGGATATAAAAACCTAAATGTCGTAGCATCCCAAGCTAAACCTGATGGGGACTTCCCAACTGTTAAATCTCCAAACCCTGAGGAGCCTGAAGCATTAGAATTAGCACTCCAAGAGGCAAAAAAGATAAATGCTGATATTGTAATTGGAACTGACCCTGACTGCGACAGACTTGGAGTTGCTGTTAAAGATAATAACAATGAATTCTGTTTACTAAATGGAAATCAAACCATGGTAGTCATGACCTACTTCCTATTAGAAAACTGGAGAAAAAATAGACGTCTAAATGGTAATCAATTTATTGCAACTACAATTGTATCCACACCAATGATAGAGAAAATTGCTTCAGCCTACGGTGTGAAATACATGGAAACATTAACTGGTTTTAAATGGATAGGAAAATTGATTAAAGATAACCCTGATTTAGAGTTTATTGGAGGAGGAGAGGAGAGTTTTGGTTATTTAATAGGTGATAAAATAAGAGACAAAGATGCTGTTACTGCTACCCTGCTTGCTTGCGAAATCGGAACATATGCCAAAGAGACAGGAAAAAGTTTTTATAAAATTCTCGAAGCTTGTTACCGTAAATTTGGTGCTTACAAAGAAAAGCTGCTTTCATTTAACCTAAATGGAAGGGAAGGTGCAGAAAAAATTAGGATAATGATGGAACTCTTTAGAAATAGCCCTCCAAAAAAATTGGCTGGTAAAAAAGTTATTCAAATAGAGGATTACTTTAAGCGTAAAAGATTCATAATCCCTTTTGAAAAGACAGAAAAAATCACTTTGCCAAAGGCAAATGTATTAGTATTTAAGCTAGAAGATAACTCAAGAATTGCAATTAGGCCTAGTGGTACAGAACCAAAAATTAAATTTTACTTTAGCGTAAATGCTAAAATGGAAAATAATGAATCCTGGCAAGATTCGGAGAAGAAACTAGACAAAAGAATTGAAGATATAATTGAGACACTAAATTTATAAATGAGCTACTTCTTTAAAATTCTTAGGTTTAGTATTCCCTACAGAGGGTATGCTTTCTTAAATATTTTTTTTAATATTTTTTACGCCCTATTCTCTGCACTGGCTTATATAGCTATCATTCCAATGATGCAAATTCTTTTTGGCACAACCAAAAAAATATATATTAAACCAACATTTCAAGGATTAAGCAATATAAAATCATTTTTAGAGGATTTTTTTAATTATAAAGTCACCCAATATCTGGAGGAAGACATAGGATCGGCACTTCTATTAGTTATCGGAATGATTATTATTCTTTTTTTTCTTAAAAATATTTTTAACTATTTGGCTTTGTTCTTCATTACCTTTCTCAGAAATGGTGTTTTAAAAGATATTCGTAATAGCCTGTATAAAAAGACCACTACCCTACCTCTGGACTTTTTCTCCGAGAAAAAAAAAGGGGATTTAATGGCCCGAATTTCATCAGATGTATTAGAATTACAGCATTCCTTCCTATCTATATTAGAATTAATTGTAAGAGATCCTTTAACAATTATTTTCTCATTAATCGTAATGTTCAGTTTTAGTATTAAGCTTACACTTTTTGTTTTGGTATTTATTCCAATATCTGGAGGAGTTATTTCACAAATTGGTAAATCATTAAGAAGAAAATCTGAACGTGTTCAAAACGAACAGGGAGAATTTCTATCTATTATTGAAGAAACCTTAGGAGGAATTAAAATAATTAAAGCATTTAATGCCCAAGAAAAGTTCTTTAAAAAGTTTACCGGCTCAACAAAACGTTTTTTTAATTTTTCAAATAAACTATTAAATAGACAAAATCTCGCCTCTCCAGTTAGCGAGTTTCTCGGTATTTTAGTGATTAGTGTATTATTATGGTATGGAGGTCTAATGGTTTTAATAGATCAAACCCTTAATGGGGCTATTTTTTTATCATACTTAGGACTAGCATACAATATTCTAACCCCTGCTAAAGGAATCAGTAAAGCTTTCTACAATATCAGAAAAGGAGATGCAGCTGCAAAACGTGTATTAGATATACTCGAAGCGAATGATGACATGGAAGACAGCACTGAATCAATATATATCAAAAATTTAGAAAAGGATATTAGATTTGAGAAAGTTTATTTTTCTTACGGTAAGAATAATGTTTTAAAAAACTTTTCACTTCAAATTAATAAAGGTCAGACAATTGCATTAGTAGGGCCCTCGGGAAGTGGTAAAACTACCGTTGCTAATTTGATTAATAGATTTTATGATATAACAGAGGGACAATTAAAATTAGATAATATTCCTATCAATAAAATCAAAAAATCAACCCTCTATGAACTTACTGGAATTGTTACCCAAGATTCAATTTTATTTAATGACAGTGTCAGCAATAATATTGCACTTGGAAACCCAAAGGCTTCAAAAGAAGAAATAATGGAGGCTGCAATAGTGGCTAATGCATCAGAATTCATTGAAAAGTTAGATCAAGGATATGATACAATAATTGGAGAAGGTGGAAGCATGCTCTCTGGTGGACAAAAGCAAAGATTATCAATTGCAAGAGCTGTTTTAAAAAATCCAGATATATTGATATTGGATGAAGCTACATCGGCATTAGATACTGCATCAGAAAAGTTGGTACAAAATGCTTTGGAGAATTTAATGAAAAACAGAACTTCAATCGTAATTGCTCATAGACTGTCAACAATCAAAAAAGCTGATTTAATCGTGGTACTAAAACAAGGTAGAATAATTGAAACCGGTACTCACATAGAGCTTTTAAAAAAAGATTCTACTTACAAGAAACTTGTACAATTACAAACTTTTTAAAAGAGATTAAACTTTTTTATATTAAGGGAATCAAAACAATAAACTTTTGACCCAAGAAAACCAATTTATAAATGCTTTAAAAAATCCTGATACTCAGGAAACTGCATTTAATAAGTTGCTTTCTGATTATAAAGAGAGATTATACTGGCATGTTAGGAAAATAGTAATCGATCATAATGATGCTGATGATGTTTTACAGAATACTTTCCTTAAGGTGTTTGAAAACATTAATAGTTTTAAAGGAAATAGTAGTATATATACTTGGATGTTCAGAATAGCTATTAATGAGTCGTTAAACTATATTAATAAAAAAGCAAAAAAATTAGGAGTATCTAATGAAGAATGGATAGTTAAAAAAAGTGATAAACTAGAATCAGATCCATATTTTGAAGGAGGTGAAATGGAATTAAAACTCCAGAAAGCGATTTCAAGATTACCGGAAAAACAACGAATTGTTTTTAATATGAGATATTTTGAGGAAATGAAATATAAAAAAATTTCAGAAATTCTAAGAACATCTGAAGGCGGATTAAAGGCTTCATATCACCACGCCGTAAAAAAAATTAAAACTTTTTTAAATGAATGATTTAGATAAAAAAAATCCTTTTAAAGTCCCAGAAGATTATTTCTATTTTTTTGGTAAAAGGATGAGGAATAAAATCAAAACTTATCCATTACAAGATGGATTCATTACCCCTTCAAATTATTTTAATACTGTTGAAAATGAAATTTTGAGGAAAGTATTCACTCCCAAAAGGGTTTTTATGTCATTAAAAAATCTTTATAGATCTTCAGCAATAGCGGTAATTCTATTAATTTTTATTTACCTTAAAAATACTGAAACACATGAATCAGATATTGAAGAATTCTTCATTGAAGATTATTTAATAAAAAACTCTACCTATGAGATTGCTAACCAATTTGATTTAAGTAACTTAAATACTGATTTGATTATTAACTCTATTAATTCAATTTCTATTGACGACCTATACTTAATCAAAATAAATGAAGAATATCCATCTAATTTAATTACAAATGAAAATGAATAGATTTATATTGATTATTGCAATATTAAACATAAGTTATACTTTAGGTCAAGAGGGTAAAATGAGCTTTGAAAGATTAAAGGCTATAAAAATGACTTTTATAACGGAAAAGATTGGTTTAAATGAGAATGAAGAAGCCTTTTTTTGGAGAATATATAATGATTATGAAAAAAAAATATACGAAAGATCCTCCCAAAAAATAAGATCAATAAGAAAAAAATATTTTAAAGAAATAGATAATATATCAAGTCTTGAAGCCTATAAAGCTATTAATCAAATGAATAATTTGGAGAATTTAGCTCTAGAATTAAAAGAGAAACGTGATCTTAAACTTTTAGACAGTTTATCCCCCAATAAAGTACTAAAAGTTCAACATGCAGAATATCGTTTCAAACGAGAAATGATATTCAAAATAATTAAAAAAACAAATCAGGAAGCTGAAAAGCAATAAGTTTAAGGTAGCTTTGTAATTCCTATGAAGTTACATCGGAATATTGCATTGGGTATTGAATTAGGTCTAAAAAATACATTAGTCGAAAAAAAGCCTGCAGCGGATGTAATTAAAAGACTCCTCAAAAGCAACACTAAATGGGGTTCAAGGGATAGAAAAGCAATTGGAAAAATTTTTTACGACATCATTCGTCAAAAAAGACTAATTGAAGAATCATTAGGATTTAAAAAAAACGAAACCAATAATAATTTATTACAACTAATCGGTGGTTGGATGGCCCTAAATGGTCACATTCTTCCAAACTGGGAGGAGTTTATTAATATAGAAATTCAAGATGTTGTTCGGAAAGCTGATCGCTTGATTAAAGAAAGAAAATATAAATACTCAATTCCAGACTGGCTTGACGAAATGGGTGTTGAAGCATTTGGAGAAGTGATGTGGGGTAAAGAGATTGAAGAACTAAATCGACCTGCTAAACTTGTTATAAGAGTAAACCGAATAAAGATAACAAGTGAGAAACTAAAAGAAATTTTAGATAAAAATTATGGAATTAAAACAGCTAAAATTCACCATTATAAGGACGCATTAATAATTGACAAACACTTATCTCTCAAGGACATTAAAGAATATAGACAAGGTTTTTTCGAAGTCCAAGATGCGAATTCACAAGCCATTAGCCCTTGGTTAAAACCCAAATCAGGTAAATACTATATTGATGCATGTGCTGGAGCCGGTGGAAAAAGTTTACATATTGCAGATCTAACAAGGGATAAATCCAAAATAATGGCATTAGATATATATGGGTCAAAACTAGAAGAATTACAAAAGAGAGTCATTCGCAATGAGGTGGAATCTATTAAGACAAAATGTGTAATGAATCCAGAAGTTATAAAGTCGATAAATGCAAATGCAGATGGTTTATTAATTGATGCTCCTTGTAGTGGAGTTGGTGTACTGAAAAGAAATCCAGACACCAAATGGCTTATGAATCCAGACCGTATAAAAAGAATTCTCACTACACAAGAAAAAATCTTGCAGACTTATTCTCCATTAGTAAAAAAAGGTGGAGAATTAGTTTATGCAACTTGTTCTATACTACCGGTAGAAAACCGAGATCAAATTAACAATTTCTTAAATAGCGAGAAAGGTTTATCCTTCGAATTTGATCAAGATAAAACATACTTATCTCACAAAACAGGTTTTGATGGTTTTTACTGTGCTCGGCTGATCAGGAAAATGTGAATAAATTGCTGAAAAGTTATGAGTTAGTTGCCATTTTTGATAGTCCTTAAATGGATGGAAAAAATTATTTTTATGATGATTAAAAATCAATTATGATTTATTTTTTCGGAAAACCCTCTACTATAGTTTATGCCGTTCAAATTAATAAAAAGCTCAATGAAATTGATCAAAAAAAACTAGTCTGGCTATTTGGAAATAATTCACTTATAAATGAAGAAAAAATTAGCGGAGATTTTATTGGTCCCAGGATATCAATGGTTACTCCATGGAGCACAAATGCAGTTGAGATAACTCAAAACATGGACATCACTGGAATCATTAGGATTGAATGCTTTAATTCAAAAAAAAAAGATATATCCTTTGACCCAATGCTCTTTGAAGCTTTTCATGGTTTAGATCAATCAGTTTTTAAAATTCATATTACGCCAGAACCTATTATTCAAATTTCAGATGTAGATGCATACAATAAGCAAGAAGGTCTTGCATTAAGTTCAGATGAGGTTAATTACCTAGTTCAGCTTTCAAAAAAAATTGGACGAAAGTTAACAGATTCTGAAGTTTTTGGTTTTTCACAGGTTAACTCTGAACACTGCCGTCATAAAATTTTTAATGGTCAATTTGTGATAGATGGAACAATAAAAAAAGAAAGTCTTTTTCAAATGATAAAAAAGACCTCTAAAATAAACCTCAATAATATTATTTCTGCTTATAAAGATAATGTTGCATTTGTGTCTGGTCCAAAAATTGAGCAGTTTGCGCCGAAGGAAGGAACAGGTCCAAGTATCTTCGAAATTAAAAATGTAGATAGTATTATTTCACTTAAAGCTGAAACCCACAATTTCCCAACTACTGTTGAACCATTCAATGGAGCTGCTACTGGATCGGGTGGAGAAATAAGGGATAGACTTGCAGGTGGACAAGGATCATTACCTTTAGCTGGAACTGCCGTTTACATGACACCCTACTCAAGAATTTCTAAAGATCGGCAATGGGAAAAGGGATTTCCTGAACGAAATTGGCTTTATCAAACCCCAATAGATTTGTTAATAAAAGCATCTAACGGTGCATCTGATTTCGGAAATAAATTTGGACAACCACTTATTGCTGGATCAGTTCTGACTTTTGAACATCTAGAAAATGATCAGCGACTGGGCTATGATAAAGTTATAATGCTGGCGGGGGGGGATTGGTTATGGCATCAAAGAGCAAGCAATGAAAAAAACTCCTAAGAAAGGTGATTTAATCGTTATTTTAGGTGGAGACAATTACAGAATTGGAATGGGGGGTGCAGCGGTCTCATCAGCAAATACAGGTTTATTCAGTAACGAAATTGAACTAAATGCTGTCCAGCGTTCAAACCCAGAAATGCAAAAAAGGGTTGCGAATGCTATAAGGTCATTAGTTGAAAGTTCTAAGAATCCAATTATATCAATCCACGATCATGGAGCTGGAGGTCACCTAAATTGTCTCTCTGAGCTTGTGGAAGAAACTGGTGGAGAAGTTTTTATTGAGCAATTACCAATCGGTGATCCGACACTATCTGCCAAAGAGATGATTGGAAACGAATCCCAAGAGAGAATGGGGCTGATTTTATCCCCAAGCGATACTGAACTTCTAAAAATTATCGCTGAACGTGAGAGAGCACCATTTTATGTAGTTGGAATGGTAACAGGTGATAAAAATTTTTCTTTTCTAAATAGAGAAAATGGGGAGAAACCGATTGATTTATCATTAGAATCTCTATTTGGAAGTGCTCCGAAAACAACGCTCACTGATCAGAGAAAAAAAATTAATTTTGATTCTTTAGTCTATAATTTTTCTGATTTTGAAAAATTACTCTCAGCCGTTCTTAAATTAGAAGCAGTGGCCTGTAAAGACTGGCTAACCAATAAAGTTGATAGATGTGTAACGGGAAAAGTAGCTCAACAACAAACAGTTGGAGAATTACAACTACCTCTGAGTAATTGTGGTGTGATGGCTCTTGATTATATGGGAAATAAAGGTGTTGCAACTGCAATTGGACACTCGCCGGTCATAGGACTAATTGATCCTGCCAAGGGAAGTCTAAATTCAATTGCAGAAGCATTAACTAACATAATTTGGGCTCCCCTTGAGGAAGGATTAAAATCGATAAGTTTATCTGCAAATTGGATGTGGCCCTGCAATAACGATGGAGAAAATGATCGATTGTATCGTGCTGTAGAGGCATGTGCAAAATTTGCAATAGAATTGGGAATCAATATTCCCACTGGAAAGGACTCTTTATCGATGAAACAAAAATATCCCGAAGGAGATGTTGTGGCACCTGGAACAGTAATTATTTCCTCAACCGGTCAGTGCAGCGATATAACTAAAACAATCGTCCCTTGTGCGATTCCAGAAAAAGGAAATTTATTTTACATCAACCTATCTTCAGAAAAACACAAACTCGGTGGTTCTTCACTCGGTCAGATCCTAAATAAAGTTGGAATGGAAGCTCCTGGAATAAATGATATCTCATGTTTTAGTAAAACCTTTAATTTTATTCAAGAATTAATTAAAGACAAAAAAATTCTTTCAGGGCATGATATTTCTTCAGGTGGAATGATTACAACACTTTTGGAAATGTGTTTTCCCTCACAAAATATTGGTATGGAAATAAATCTTTCAACTGTTAAAGAATTAGATACCACTAAATTGTTGTTTGCAGAAAATTCAGGTATAGTAATTCAGAGTGAAGAAAATCTAATGGAATTATTCAAATCAATTTATGTTGAATGCTTCAATTTAGGAAGAGTAAATAATTCGGGGGTTTTAGAAATAAAAAATAACGGAGATCTATTGAATCTTGATGTAGCTAAATACAGGGATATTTGGTATTCAACCTCAAAGGACCTAGATAAGCATCAAACCAAAGATGATTTGGCTGAAAAAAGATTTAAAAATTACAAAGAGACTCCCTTACAATTTAAATTTCCTCATGGTTTTCATGGACAGCTTACTCAAAAAAATAAAAAAAGAATCAAGGCGGCAATTATCAGAGAGAAGGGAAGTAATTCGGAGAGGGAAATGGCTTATGCCATGCATATATCTGGTTTTGATGTTTATGACATCCATATGACTGATTTAATTAATGGAAGAGAAACATTAGAGGATTATCAATTCATTGCAGCAGTAGGTGGCTTTTCAAACTCTGATGTTTTGGGTTCGGCAAAAGGATGGGCTGGTGCTTTTTTGTACAATAGCAAAGCCAAAAGAGTATTAGATGACTTTTTTACAAGAAAGGACACCCTGTCTTTGGGAGTATGTAATGGCTGCCAGCTCTTTGTTGAATTAGGTTTAATCAATTCTAATCATGCGGAACTGCCCAAAATGAAACACAATACTTCTGGTAAATTTGAGTGTCAATTCACAGCAGTCACTATCCAACCCTCCTCATCAGTTATGATGAAGGGATTAGAAGGAAGTACTTTAGGTATCTGGGCAGCACATGGAGAAGGAAAGTTTTATCTCCCGATGGAAGAATCAAATTACCAAATTCCTGCTAAATATCATTACGATAAATATCCCGCAAACCCAAATGGGTCTAAATACAATACTGCCATGTTATGTAATGAAGATGGGAGACATCTTGTTATGATGCCTCACTTAGAGCGATCTACTTTCTCTTGGAATTGGGCTCATTATCCACCGGAGCGAGAAGATAAATTCTCCCCTTGGATTATTGCTTTTGAAAATGCCTTAAATTGGTTTTTTCAAGATTAATAGATTTATATTTATTCAAATTAAATTATTATTATAGATTAAAAATCGAAATGAAGCCGAAAAGAATTTTTGATATACTAGTCAATCAGGTTGAGCAAAATCCGATTGAAAAGTGCTTGTCAATGAAAAAAAATGGAATATGGGAGGCTACCTCTACTCAAGAATTCTTAAATAAAGCCAATCAAATCACTTCAGCTTTCATAGAATTGGGTGTAAAAACCCAAGATAAAATTACGTTAATTACCTCGGCTAACAGGACAGAGTGGTCAATATTTGATATGGGTATACTTCAATTTGGTGGTGTGACTGTGCCATTATACCCTACAATTAGTTCGGCTGACTATGAGTATATATTAAATCACTCAGAAAGTGCTTATTGCGTAGTTTCTGATGAAGAAATCTACAATAAAGTTTTTTCGATTAAAAACAAAGTAAAAGGGTTAAAAGATATATATAGTTTTGAAAGAATAGACGGTTGTAAACACTGGTCAGAACTACTATCGCTCGGGAAAAAAAAATTAAATAAAAAAAAACTTGAAAAGGTAAAATCAAACGTTAGCCCAGAGGATTTAGCAACTATTATTTATACTTCTGGAACAACCGGCATACCCAAAGGGGTAATGCTTAATCATCATAATATCGTATCTAATGTACTTTCATCATCAATTAAAATACCATTAAATATCGATAATTCGTGTACATTAAGCTTTTTGCCTGTTTGCCATATTTTTGAACGTACTTTTGTGTACTTGTACATTCATAACTCTTTAGAAGTATATTTTGCTGAGTCTCTTGAAAGTATTCCAGAAAACTTAAAAGAAATAAAACCCCACTTTATTACAGCAGTTCCAAGATTACTTGAGAAAATTTATGATAAGTTTTATGAAAAAGGAAACTCATTGAAGGGATATAAAAAGATAATTTTTAAATGGGCTATTAAGATAGCTGAGCAATACGACCCAGATAGTAAAAATGGGAATTGGTATAAACTAAAGCTTAATCTTGCCCAAAAATTAGTTCTAAATAAGTGGAAAGACGCACTAGGCGGTGATATTAAACTTATCGCCTCAGGAAGTGCGCCCCTTCAAACAAGACTAATAAGACTTTTTACAGCAGCAAAAATGCCTATTGTAGAAGGATATGGTTTAACTGAAACATCTCCAGTTTTAACTTTTAACGATATAAGAAATAATGAATTGAAAATCGGGACTGTTGGAAAACCAATTCAAGGTGTAGAAATTAAGATAGCTGAGGATGGTGAGATTTTATGTAAAGGACCTAATATTATGAAAGGATATTTTAAGGATCCTGAATTAACCGAGAATGCTATGAGTGGAGAGTTTTTTCATACAGGTGACATAGGGATAATAGATGATGATGGTTTTTTGAAAATAACGGATAGAAAAAAACAGATTTTTAAAACCTCAGGTGGAAAATATATAGCTCCGCAAGTAATTGAAAACCAACTAAAACAATCAATTTTAATTGATCAAGTTATGGTTGTTGGTGAAGGACAAAAAATGCCTGCTGCATTAATTCAGCCCAATTTTTATCAAGCTAGATTGTGGTTTAAAAAAAATGCTATCACCTATGAAAATAGTCTGACTGGTATTTGTGAGAATAAAAGTTTAATTGAAGAAATAACCCGAGAAATAAAGACACATGATAAGAATTTTGGAAGCTGGGAATCCGTCAAAGCAATTAAGCTCACACCAGAAATATGGTCAATTGAAGAAGGTCATCTCACCCCCACAATGAAGGTGAAGAGAAAAGTAGTTACTAATAAATACCAGTCCCTAATCAAAGAAATTTATGAGTAATTTTTTTTGTAATAATTTACTATGCATGCATAATATTTTGTAAATTTAACTTTTGCTAAAAAAATGAAAAAAAAAACTTTAGATGCTGTTCTCAGATCAACATGGAACTCAGTGAGCAAAATGTACAATCGGGAGGCTTCAAAATTTGACTCTACGATGGCAATGGGTTTTGCACTTTTAAATATTGATGCGAATGGCACTACTTCGACTGCATTGGGGCCTAGATTAGGTATGGAATCAACAAGTCTGTCTCGCTTGCTAAATAACATGGAAAAAAAGAAATTGATTTTAAGAGAACAAAATCCCAACGATGGCAGAAGTGTATTAATTTTTTTAACTGAATTTGGGAAAAATAAAAGGGATGATTCTAGATCGGTTGTATTAAATTTTAATAATCACATAGAAAGTAAACTAAACAAACAACAAGTAAAAAATTTTCTTGAAGTAGCAGAATGCATAATGAAAGAAAGTAAAGAATTTGAAAATTTTATAATTAATTAAGACCACGGCCTTATGGAAATAGAAGAAAAAAAATTAATCAAGGGAGGAGAGTTTATCATTAAAGAGAACAGTCCTGATGATATTTTCACCCCTGAAGATTTTTCAGAAGAGCAAATTATGATGAAAGAAAGTGTCAAGGAATTCATTGATCGTGAGGTTTGGCCAAATAAAGAACGTTTTGAAAAAAAGGACTATGATTTTACTAAGAGCTGTATGCAAAAAGCTGGAGAACTAGGTTTTTTAGCTGTTGGAGTACCCGAGAACTATGGTGGATTAGGAATGGGGTTCGTATCTAGCATGTTGGTGTGTGATTATATTTCTGGAGCTACTGGATCTTTTTCAACCGCCTTTGGAGCACACACTGGAATTGGCACCTTACCCATCGTGTTATACGGAAATGAGTCACAAAAACAAAAGTATGTACCCAAGCTTGCAAGCGGTGAATGGTTTGGATCGTACTGTTTAACTGAGCCAGGAGCTGGATCAGATGCGAATTCAGGAAAAACTAAAGCTGTATTATCTGCTGATAGAAAACATTATTTGATTACAGGGCAAAAGATGTGGATTTCTAATGCAGGTTTTGCAGATTTACTAATCGTATTTGCAAGAATTGAAAATGATAAAAATATCACAAGTTTCATTGTCCCCCTTGATCCAAGTAACGGAATTACTTTAGGTGATGAAGAAAACAAATTAGGAATTCACGCATCTTCAACTCGTCAAGTATTTTTTAATGAAACAAAAGTCCCAATTGAGGACATGCTATCTGAACGTGGGCAAGGTTTTAAAATAGCAATGAATGCATTGAACGTGGGCAGGATAAAATTAGGAGTAGCTTGTTTAGATGCACAAAGAAAGGTAATTAGTAGCTCAGTAAAATATGCCAACGAAAGAATTCAGTTTAAAACTCCCATTGCTAAATTTGGTGCAATTAAAGAAAAAATTGCTCGGATGGCTACTTCATGCTTTGTAGGTGAATCAGCCAATTACAGGGCAGGATATGATATAGAGTCTAAAATAAAGAATTTAAAATTAGAGGGTTTAGATGATCAAAAAGCTGAGCTGAAAGGGGTTGAGGAGTTTGCGATTGAATGCTCAATAATTAAGGTCGGAACTTCCGAGGATATACAAAACTGTGCGGATGAGGGAATACAGATTTTTGGTGGTATGGGGTTTTCAGCTGACACTCCAATGGAATCCGCTTGGAGGGATGCGAGAATTGGAAGAATATACGAGGGCACCAACGAAATTAACCGTATGTTATCAGTAGGAATGCTCTTAAAAAAATCAATGAAGGGAGAGTTAGATCTTATGAATGTTGTTATGAAGGTGGTAGGGCAAATGACAGAAGGAAAAGATACAATATTAGAAAATCCTGTGAGTGTATTAACAGAAGAGCTTATCAAGATAAAAGACTTGAAAAAAGTATTTCTGATGACCGCTGGTTCGGCTTTTCAAAAATATGGAACAGAATTCGAAAAGCATCAACAGGTATTAATTGGACTTTCAGATATGTTAATAGAAATCTATTTTGCAGAATCTGCTTTACTTAGAACTATAAAGAATATAGACCGGGGATACGATATGCCTTTCCAAAGTGATATGTCGAAATTATATCTATTTGAAGCTACAGAAATTGTGTTAAAAAAAGCGAAAGAAATTATTGGAAATATATCTAAAGGAGAGGCTAAAAAAAATATCATTAAGGGAGTTCACCGTCTTTGTAAATATGATGATTTACCAGATATTATAAGTTTAAAAAATAGAATTTCAGACAAAGTAATTAAAGAAAACAAATATTGTTTTTAATTGATTAGTTAAAAAAATTATTTTTTTTCTTTATGAATTTGAAAATAAAATTTTGAAGTTTTTTTTAATAATTATTTTTTTTCTTTAACACTCCATTTCTGTCGAACTCAACCCATTCTCCAGATCTATTTCCCTGATAATCAAAGAAAATTCTTCTTCTAACGTTACCATTTGAATA
>CABXUL010000003.1 GCA_902515395.1 uncultured Bacteroidota bacterium
CAGAATTATCCCAGGCGATTAGCTACGATGAAAATGGAAAAATTAAACCTTGTTGTGGAGGAACTACACAGGGAGTTCAGGATATTGACATATATCTTTCAGAAAAAAAATGGGATATTATTCATTTTAATTTTGGATTGCATGATATTAAACATATTGATCCCATTACAGGAAAAAACAGTAAAAATTTAAGTCATCCTCATCAAGCTTCACCTGAACAGTATGAGAAAAATCTCATTGAAATAGTTGAAAAATTAAAACGCACTGGTGCTAAACTTATTTTCGCTACCACCACTCCTTACCCTGATAAATTAGGAAAACAGATGCGATCGCCTGGAATGCCAAAGGTATATAATGAAGTCGCACTTAGAGTAATGAATAATAATGGTATAGAAATAAATGATTTATATGGATTGGTTTTACCAAGGATGGAAGAGTTACAAAGGCCAAATAATGTGCATTTTTTAGAAAAAGGCAGTGAAGTTTTAGCGGAGCATATCACAAAACTTTTAATACAAAAATTTTAATTTTACTCGATAAAGATGGTCATCTTTGCCAAAACTTTATTTTGAAAAGCCAAAAGGCCGTATTTTATATGGTGCTCAGCACCTTGTTTTTTGCTATAATGAGTACCATAGTCAAATACCTTTCCGACTTTGGATCTTTTCAACTGGTATTTTTTCGGTCCTTAGGTACCCTTATTTTCAGTACAAGTTTTCTTATTTACAGTAAAATCCCATTTTGGGGAAATCAAAAAAAACTATTAATTTTTAGGGGTTTAACCGGGGCTAGTTCCATGATATTATTCTTTATGGCGCTCCATTTTATGACATTAGGCTCTGCAGTTACATTACGTTATACTGCTCCCATTTTTGTTGCCCTCTTGTCGGTATTATTTTTGAGCGAAAAAATAAAATTCATTCAGTGGGTTTGTTTTGGTATCTCATTTTTTGGAGTAATTATGGTAAAAGGATTTGATGCCACAGTTGATTTTTTTGGATTGGGAATTATTCTGTTTTCATCACTTACCTCGGCTATTACCTATATACTTATCTCTAAAATAGGCACCAAAGATCACTATATGGTCATTATCAATTACTTTATGTTGTCTGCCACTTTAATTGGTGCATTAGGGAGTTTGTTTGAGTGGAAAAATCCTGAGGGCGAAGAATGGTTTTATTTTCTATTATTGGGGATAACAGGTTTAATCGCTCAAATTTTAATGACTAAGGCTTTTCAGATTGGTCCAGCATATAATATTGCCCCCTACAAGTTTGTTGAAGTAATATTCTCACTATCATTTGGAGTTTTAATCTTTATGGATATTTATACTTTCTATAGCCTATTAGGTATGGGAATGATCATCTTAGGATTGTTACTCAATGGAGTTTTTAAAAAAAAGAACACCGTTTAACAAGCAGATAAATAAGACTAAGGAGTTTTATCTAGCCTTTAACCTAAAAGTCTATAGTATTACGCTCAATATTTTTTTTTAAATTCACTTAAAAATTATTTATTATGAAAAGATTAAAAATATTATCATTAGCTCTAGTAGTAGGGTTGCTTTTTTCATGTCAGCCTGCAGTTCAATCTGAACCAGAAGTTGATTTAACTACTTACAATCTGAATCTTGCTACTGCTCAGAAATTCTTCGCCACATTCTCTTCTGAAGATCTTGAGGTTCAAAAACCACTGTTGTGTCCTGGAGTTACTCACTATGCGCCATTTTTAGGCAGTGAACCTGCCAAAATGGATGCCATGCTTGCAAATAGCAAAGGATGGATGGATAATTTCGACGATATTTATTATGGAGATTCAAAGTGGTTTCCTGGAACTGACGAATCAGGAAAACCAAATGGATCTGTAATGACATCTGGAAGTTGGACTGCTACAAGTGTTGCAACAGGAAATGTTGTTACAGTAAGTGCATTTCATACATTTGTTTTCAATGCTAAAAATCAAATCCACGAGGTAAGAGATTATTTCGATGCAACAGGAGTTATGGCTGCTGCAATGAAAGTTGATTAATTAAATAATTATCTTTTAAATTCTAATACAAAAGCTCTCCCAAAAAGGAGGGCTTTTTTTATTGGACTAGTACTAATAGTTTATATATAGCCAGCCCCTCTCAATGAAGTTAATTTGAGCTATCTCAACTACATAATAATACGATCCTGCAGGTAAGTAATCAGATGTCCCCATGAAAGTTCCTGCCCAATCATTTTGATAACCAGTTTTCTCGAAAACAATTTGTCCATTTCGATTATACACATATACTCGGGAGTTTGGATATTTTTCGATATTAATTATTTCCCATTTAGACTCAGGACCATAAACCGATGGAGTTATTAAAGAGGAAACTTTAACCTGATCCTCTGGAAGTGGACACCCAATACACATTGGGAAGTCAGGATCGCAATAATTCCCCACCCCATCGTAATCATCATCAGCTTGGTCAGGATTTGCAACATTTGGACAGTTATCATCAATATCAGGAATGCCGTCATTATCCGTATCTCGGGCTTTTACAATAAATGGAGAAGATATTGATGCTGACTCATAAAAAGTTGTGCCTTCAATCATTGCAGTTATATTACATGAACCAACTCCAACTATGATAATTGTTGTGCCAGATACAATAGCCACTTTAGGGTTATCACTAATATAAGTTATGTTTCCAGGTCTTGATGTTGTGGGGGGAGTAATTTCAAAGTCGTTGTCATATTCAAATTTTTCAGGTACATTGAAATTAGAGAGCTCAGTAGTTCCCTGAATCACATTAATTATCCTATTTGCAGAGGTAGGATTATAAAATTCATTTCCACTTTGAGAGGCACTTATTATCACTTCACCTAAATCAGTTAGAGAAAGCTTATTATCAGTTAAATTACTCGAACCACTATCACTTTTAGAAATATTTACAGTAAGATTTGAATCTGAGGAGGCGTTGATTGTTAATTCTAAATTATCACTATACCGAACCTCTAATGGAGGCTCAGGACTAAAACTTATATTTTGGTTTAATTTAACTATATCAAGATAGGCATTGTGAGTTGCAACTTCATAATTAGGATGATCATTTGCAACTGTAAAATAAGTGATTGATACAATCCCTGTTTGACTATTTGTAACTAAGCTGTAATTTCCTAGACTTCCTGAAATTGTTGCAGCTGAGCCTTCAGCTACCTCAATGTATACAGGAGCACCTGATGTCGAGGTTGCAGATATTGGAATTGAGGTAAAATCCTTTAAGGGCTTTTCAATCGGTAAATCAGATGGTATTATTACCTGACTAGATTTGCGAACAGTCAAATAAACTGAAACTCTCTTAAACTCATATTTATCTGATTCTTCAAAATCAGCATAAAGGGCAATCCTTCCATGGTGATTTAAATCAACTATTCTTCCGTCAACACTTGCAACACTTCTATTTGATGATCTATATTTGATTACTCCATCAAAGTCAGCATTATATGTAGGCACTATTAATTCAAACTGCCCGATGGTAATTACCTTGGTGAGAATAGAATTATACCAAGAAACATCAAGTGATCCTTTGTTGATGGTTAGTGTAGCAGATGCAGATCCTGCAAGGTATAGGTTTGTCTCTGGAAGACTAGCTGTTATAATTGTACTACCTCCTTTAATTATTGAAACATTATCGCTGCTAATATTTACTAGGGAGCCGTCTACTACAGAATAGGAAAATACAGCTCCATCATAAGATTGAGCATCAAGAGAAAAATCTTGGTCACCAAAACTTCTGGTTACATTCTCAAATACAATTTGAGGAGTCCCCTTATTAATCTTTAATGTAGTCTGAGCGGTAATTCCGTTATAATTTTCCGAGGGTGCTATACTCACTGAGACTGTAGTTTCGCCAACACCCTCTATTTTTAAATTTGTACCATCTGAGGTAGAGGCAATATTTGTGTCAGAGATAGTGAATGTTTTCGTCCCATCACTGTTGGAGTTAACAATTGGAGTAAATTCCTCATCTCCATAATTTTTTGTTATTTCTGTAAAATCTATTGTCGGGGTTCCTTTATTAATGGTCAGATTTATAACCTTTGAAATAGGATTATAATAGTCATCAGGAATATGAGAAACGGTAATACTTGTGCTACCTGCTTTTAGTACATTTAAAATATTACCAGTTATACTGGCTTTGGTTCCATCTGCAATTGTGTAAGTAAAATTGGAAGTAGTATTGCTATATGATGCGCTAAGGGTGTGTTCAAGGTCATCTTCAAAAGTTAATTCAATATGATCTGCATCAATATTAATGTCTTTTTTATTGATTGTTAATGTCATATTTCCACTACCAAAAATACACTCACCGTCGTTTTGACTTGCGGTTACTGTAGTAATTCCAGGTTTTACGATTGAAATCTCACCAGTTGATGGGTTTATTGTAGCAATTGAATTATCAGCAATTGAGTAGGTTATTGGAATTGCCTGATTAGATGTAGCTGTTACCGGAGAAATTGGATCTTCAAAAGTTCTAGTTTCATTGTCAAAAGAAATTACTACAGAACCATCTACACATGCTTGACCCCACAATGGCACGAATGCTGGATTAGCATTTAATTCAGGGCTATTAAAAACAGTATTGTTTGTAAAATTCTCAACACACCAATTAGAAATATCATGATTAAAATCAGACATGTGAAACATATAATAAAAATTAGTTACGTTGGACACGTCCCAACATTTTAAAGATACTCCTCCATTATTAAAAACGTCGGCCCTATCAAACATAAGGGCCATATCAGTTACTTTTGAAACATCCCAGTCGGATAGATCTTGATTAAATTTTTCTGCAGCTTTAAACATCCCTTCCATGTTTATGACATTACTAACATCCCAATCCCCTATATCTTGATTGAAATCACGTCTACTATTTCTACCATCTCCACTATATGTACCAAACATGCCTCTCATGTTTCTAACTTTAGACACATCCCAATTATTCAATGGCTGATTAAAATTACTATAGTAATTATTTCTTGCATGAAACATTAATTCCATGTCTGTAACATTAGATACATCCCAATCATTTAATGGTTGGTTAAAATCTCTTGCATTACTAAACATCCTTGCCATATTAGTAACATTTGATGTATCCCAATGAGATATATCTGAGTTGAAAAAAATATTAAATTCAAATAGAGCAGTCATGTTGGTTACCCGGGTAGTTACAATATTATAATTATTAGTAGGATTATCAACTTGAGCTTCAATCGTGGCATTATCAACAACCATATAATTCGTTCCATCCAATTCATAACTTTGCCCGGTGACAGCTGTTGGTGCGGCAATTATTGTGACACCGTTTCCAGCTCTGTATATCTGTTGTGCATAGCCAAGTGTGCTAATTAAAAACAACAAACCGATATAAAATATATTTCTAATTTTCATCATTTATTGTTTTTTGGTTTTTGCTACCGGAATTTGAAATAATCTTTTCTTTCAAATCAATCCTTATCATAAACTCATGGGTAGAGCTGTCAATTGAAATGTCATCACTTCCAGATGGAAATTCATATCCATAGCCAAGATGAAGACCCTTGTTTGTCTTAATCTTAAAAAATCCACCAAGTGTATTATTATTGGTGAAAATTCCACCAAGGCTTAGTCTTTTATTATAATCTACCTCAACGATACCATTTAATAAGTCAGGTCCCACTCTAAAAGACCTGTATGAGATAGTTGGTTTTATATCAATTTTGTCAGATAGGTTTAAGTTATATCCTCCACTTAAATGAAGTTGAGTGAAGTCTCTATTTGTCATTGCCCACTCTTCATTATATCCTAATTTATTTATTAGCCCTGGGATTGCTCCACCAACAAAAAATTTATCTGAAACGTATGTAAATCCTATCCCTAAAATGGGAGAGAAATAATTTTCAAGCGTGGCTAAAGATGTATTGGCATAGGTGTATGATCTAGATATTTTATTTGCATTTATATTATTTAAAAGTGCACCTGCTTTAAGACCTAGGTAAACACTGCTATTATCTGTTACTTGAAGCTTATAACTATAATCAATGGTTGCAAATGTTTTGTTCTCTACATATACCCTATCATTTTGCACAGTGAAACCCAAGGTTGCATTTTTTTTCTGTGGAAGATGTAATATCAAAAAATTTGTAATTGGTGCATCTTCAACTCCAACCCATTGCATCCTGGAATTAAGATTAACTGCTGGTCCTTCTATGCCAGTGTAAGCAGGATTAAATACACTGAAATTATACCTATTGAATATTACACTTGACTCTTGTGAGAGCAAGGGAAAGGTCCAGATTATAAATATTATAAAAAATATTTTTCGCAAAGTCTGTGATTTAGTTATCTGATGAATAGGCCATAAACCTCACCGATATTATGATGATCAAGCACGTGAGGCGTACCGTCTATCCATATACATGGATATCCTGTATCATGATTTTTGTCTGGTTGTCCATCATAATCCCAGTCATCAGGGGTTCCGTCATTATTTCTATCCATGGTAAACCCGTTTAAATAACCAATAATTACAATTTTTCCATCAACAATTTGAATATCCTTTGCTGTTCCCTCATCAAGCATGACTCCGTTCACAACTGCGCCAGGGAGGATGTTTATGCTTCTATTTTTCCAATATACAGGCTTTTGAATAAACTCTATATCAACATCATTTCCAACCCATTCACCATAAATCATTTTTTCTGCCTGACCTGCACTGTAAACATTTCCATTTTGATCGACTGTGGCACCCCAAGCAAATGTATTCTCCCATCCTCCAGTCCTTTGATTTATCGTCAAACCAGGTTTAAAATGAACAGCACTGGTATAATTTGCTTCGGCATATGAATAATCCCCGCAAAACCTTAATTGGTTAGTTCCAGAATGAATCTCAACATCCTCAATTGTGGCCTCTGGTTCATTTATATTTCTCCCAGATGGAAGATTTAGAGTACTTCTTTGAGTATTTATCCAATACGTAGGAATGTTTCCGTGGGAACCTGCAGGTTGTGACCATCCTGCAGTCACAACATCTCCATTGGGTTTGACCAACAAACCGTTAGTAGCACTGTCTCCTGGAGCAGAATTGTCATATTTTACTCCATTTTCCCAGTGGCAAGAATACGGCTTGTTTTGATTACCGGTCCAATGTCCACCAACGTAAACCTTATTATCATGTACAACTATATCATTAGTCTCAGGCTCATTACCGGGAAGATTAAATTGTTGTACATTTTGACCATCGATTACCCAATAACTGGCAGAAGATCCATAAACAAAACCACTAGCATAAATTTTACCACCACTAACAGTTATACCAGTTAGCTCACCATTGGGATTTAAAATATTTTTTTGGCCATTAACCCAATATGTTCCACCTTCAGTCTCAGACATTCCAACAACATAAATATCTCTTCCAGGAATTTTCTGAGGACAATCATTACATATTGTTGGATCAGGGTCAGGATCAACGTTATCGTCGACAGTATCTATTGTATCAGGAATATCATCATTATCGTCATCTGTATCTTGGTTATCTCCTGTTCCATCACCATCACTGTCTTGAGTCTCTCCTGGATCTTCTGGGAAAGCATCTTGAGTATCAGGAGTTCCATCATTATCATCATCATTATCTAAATTATTGTTAACTCCGTCATTGTCTGTGTCCTCGTGTCCATGAAGATTTCCTTGAATATTAGTTATAGAACTGTTTACCTGATCAATAACAGCATTTAGATCACTTACTTGGGTTAATAAATTATTTAACTCTCCTGTAAGGTCCCCTGTGGTTGTTATCATCTCACCAACATAATTATTTAATGTCCCTAAGTCTTGTTCAACATTATCAACTTCGCTAATTAAGTTAGAAAGTGACTCACCAGTTTGAGCGATCACATCTTTATTTTCAGATACTTGTTCGGTCAAGTCATCCGTCAAGGTTTTAGTCAAGTTCTTTTGTTCGACAATCTCCTCTGTTAAGGAAGTAACTCTGGTCATTAAACTATCAATTTGGCCTCTTAGGCCTAAATTATCAAATTGTAAATCATCAATTGTCTCACAGCTATTTGAAAAATAAACAGAAACAATTAAAAAACAATAAATAAATGAGTGAATAAATTTTTTCATATTTTTAGGCAATATGTTTACAATTAGGTATTTGGCGGCTAATTTATTGATTTTTTTCATATATCAAAGCGCCTTGTCCCAAAACCTGAATTCTCAGTGGAATATATTTATTGGTGGTAATTCTGTAGACTTATTCCCAGCTGGTGCAGGTAAAGACGCACCCTATTACCCACAAGGAGAAGTTTTTGAAGATTTTTTAAATGTTGGAGATCACTGGAATTCAAGTGGTAGGTCAGTTTCTATATCTAAATCATTTTTTAGAACATTCGCCCTTGGTATTAATGTATCAGTTAATAATATTACTAAAATTGAGGGTTACAACAACATTGACTACCCTTACTATGCTGGGGAGGTATTTGCCAAAAAAACCTTTAGAACAAAGAAAAAGTTACAGCCATATCTGAAGGTTGGTTATGGCATTTCAGGAATAGATAGAGGTATTTTTGGTGATACAATAAGTTTTAGTCAGTATTTTTCAAGGACAATTTCTCCTGGAATAGGAATTCAAATTAAACTCACAAAAAATATAGGTATTGAATTACAGTCCTCATTCCAAAATGCAGTTGATTTTAAGGGAATCAAACATTTTAGGCATCAAGCTGGAATATATTTAGCTGCTGGAAATAGAGACAAAGATGATGATGGAGTTTTCAACAGAAAAGATAAATGTCCAAAAATACCAGGTTCAGCTGAACTATTTGGATGTCCTGACTCGGATGATGATGGGGTAGCTGATCCGGACGACAATTGTCCGAATGAAATTGGGACCATTGAAAACAATGGGTGTCCAGAAAAAATAGAAGAATTAGAGCAAACCCAAATTTTAACCGATCAATCCAGTAGCTCAATCTCAGACAAAATCTCGACTACTTTGGAGGGTTCAATTGAAAGCTTAGTTGAAACAGAAAAAGATCTTGGGAATGATCAAGCTAGTGAAAGTGAACAAATTCTATCGATTTATTTCCCCGCAGACAGTTACAGAATTTTAGGAAGAAAAACTTATGATATTCTTGCAGATGTTAGAGATTATCTTACTTCTAAAATGGATAAGTACATAATACTTCAAGGTTATGCCTCAGGAGAGGGAGATGAAGAATATAACTTAGAATTGTCAAAATCTAGGGCCAATGCGGTAAAAGATTATTTAATATTCCTAGGTATTGAACCCGTTAGAATTGAGGTAAAAGCATTTGGGGCTAGTAGCTTTGTTAATGAACAAAGTTCAGAGAAAGAAAGATTATTTAATAGACGGGTTGAAATAATTTTTAGATAACTTCTAAAATGCTAAATAACTTTGGCGTTGAAAACCCTTAAAAATCTTTAAGAGGTTTTGTTCTTTTTTAAAACTAACTATTAAAGTAACTCTAGTTTAAATTCTCAGTAATAAAATCTACCACACCCTGGCCAGACTTGTCAATAATTCCAATTCTTGGAGCATATACAACATTTTTTATTTTCAAAGAATCTGCTCTTTCCTTAAGAACTTTTGCATGTAATGGATTGTGATGAAAATCTGCAATATTTTTTGGTTTTCTATTTTTTCCTGGATTGAAAATAAAAATTGGTGGATCGTTGGCATCCATTTTTTCAAAAAAATCAACCTCTGAAATATAGTTTTCATCAAATGATCTTTTCATCCATTTTTCAGTATCCATTTTCCCAAGATACTTTTCAAAAATAGATTTTAAGTATGCCAGGTCAACATTTGCCATGTTTTTCCATCTATTTAGATTCAATGAATGGGCAGCTGCCATTCCAATAATACAAGAAACTTTTGTAGACTCTCTTAGAATTGGATCAGAACTATTTTGATCTGACATGTCATCTTGAAGGCCAATCCATAAAGATGAAGTTGCACCGGCAGATGCCCCCATCAGTGCTACTTTATCTTTTAATAAATTATATTTTTCGCTATTAAACCTTAGAAATTGTAGTGCTCTTTTTGCATCATTAAATGATGAAAATAAAAAATCATCATTATTCTTAAAGGTGTAATTGATTGTGGCAAAAGATATATTGTTCTTAAGTAATCTTTTAAGTCTTTTAAAATTATTTTTAGTGTATGCAGCATTTTTACTACCTGATCCAAATCCTCCACCATGAATATAAATAACAAACGGAGATTTTGATTTGCTATCAGCAATCCATAAATCTAGAGTGTTTTTCTTATCTGGACCATAACTAATGTTTTTATAAACTTTATAGTTATCAGCTTTAATTACTGAATCTATGTTAACTCTTTTTATTTGTGAAAAAAGAATTAAAGAATTAAATATTAAAACACATAGAACAAAGTTTTTAATCATTCTATCACCTGTTAGTTATTTAAATTGAAAAAAAATAAATTTAATTTCCCCTTCCTGTTTTGCGGACTGATGTGGTGGCCTTCTTCATTGAACCAGGCTTAATTTTCTTATTGTTTTTATCATTTGAAGGACCTTTCACTTTGCTGTTACCAAAATATTTACTGCTCATGATTTTTGTTTAGTTAATAAGTAAATGTAACACTTAATAATATTAATTCAATATTTATATATCTATAGCATTGACTCAAGCCTCTCCTCCATTTCATCCTCTAATTGATGATAAAAATCAATTCCGGTTAACTTTTCAATCAAATCAACAGTCACTTTGTAGTTTTTGAAAGATTCAAGTTTTTTATTTGGCATCAAGTAAGCTGTCATTTTTTCCATCTTTGCATTATAGATAATTTTATAAAAAAGATTTGGGACTGAAACTTTATTTTTCGTTCCAATCGAATCTAAACCGTATCTCAATACCCCTCCTGTAGTGACATATATTTCATTTTTTTTTGCCAAAAACCTGACGTGCTCCTCAAGTTTTCTCCACTCCTGCCCATTAAAATTTCTATTTTGAGGAGATATATTAGACATGTATGAAGCCTCTATTACTGATATTGAATCCATTTTCATATCGGCAGCAGGGACAAGATGACCTCTGTCATATCCAGAGTTTGTGTAATCAGAATGATTTGCAGATCCCGTTGAAACCTTTTTATCAACTATATAATATTTTTTTCTCACTTTATTTCCATTTAACATCTCTGAATTCAGCTTATAGTGAACCCATTCTGCTTGCTCGTGATCTTCTAAATAGGACAGAGAGTAATAAGTATGTTCAACATACTCCCCTTTGGATTTTGGCAAAAATTTTAACTGGCCTATGCAGATAAATGGAATAAAAAAAAGAATCAGCTTTTTCATTTCTAGACAATTTAAAAAAAATGAACCAAATTTAAACTTTCGTTAAATGACATGAGTAATGGCTTTTATAGTCTTGGCAATTACTGGAGACAAAATGATTTTTGATATATACACTTATTAATTTTAAATTAGGATAATAATTGGTTAAACTCTGATGGAAAGAAATGTTTTTGGTGAGCCACTTGAGATTTGTTGTACGAGTCCTATGACAGGATATTATAGAGATGGCTCATGTAAAACTGATATTGAAGATACAGGTACTCACACAGTTTGTGCTATTATGACTGATGATTTTTTAAGATTTTCTGCTTCGATGGGTAATGATCTAATTACCCCAATACCATATTATCAATTTCCTGGATTAAAAGAGGGGGATAAATGGTGCTTATGTGTAAATAGATGGATAGAGGCTGAAAAAGCAGGAAAAGCTCCGAAATTAATTTTAGAAGCGACTCACGAAAAAACTTTAGAGTATACTAATTTAGATTTGTTAGTGAAATACGCTTTTTTAAAATAATATTTAAATCGAATTATGTTTAGACATCCAGGTATTATGAAGAAAAAATTTAATTTTCAAATTAATTTGGTTATTATAATTTTCTTATCCTTTGTTTTATCATGTGAATTTAACATGCATGAAAAGGTCTCAGATTTAAAAAAACCAAATAGACCCAACATACTTCTTTTAATGTCTGATAATCAATATGCTGATCATTTAGGATGCTATGGAGATAGATCTATCAAAACAACTCATATTGACAAGCTAGCCAAAGAAGGAGTCATTTTTAAAAATGCATACTGTTCGGCACCTTCATGTTCCCCAGCCAGAGCCTCCATGCTTACTGGTAAGGATATTTGGAACTTGGGAGAAGCAGCTAACCTTTGGAGTAGTTTCCCAAAAGTTGAAGTTTATACAAAACTAATGGAGGAGTCTGGCTATCATGTTGGAATTGAGGGAAAAGGATGGGGTCCTGGGGATGAGAGCGTAACTGGTTGGAAGCAAAATCCTGGTGGAGTTCGATACGATTCTTTTGAAGATTTTTTTAATGAGGTAGAAAAAGGTCAACCTTGGATGTATTGGTATAGTAGCAGAGACCCTCATCGACCCTATAGAAAGGAGGGATGGAAAAAATCGGGTATTAATCTCGATTCAATAAATGTTCCACCCTACCTCCCTGATAATTATGAGGTCAGGAAAGATATAGCTGATTATTACAATGAGATTCAAAGATTTGACGAAGAGGTAGGCTCATACATTTCCTTACTCAAAGAAATGGGGCAAGTTGAAAATACAATTATTATTGTTTGTAGTGACAATGGTTGGCAAATGCCCAGAGGTTTGGCCAATTTATATGATTTTGGAACTAAAATTCCATTAATCATATCCTGGCCAGAGTTTTTTCCACCTGGACGGGAGGTGGATGACTTTGTCAACATAAAAGACTTTGCCCCAACCTTTCTAGAGGTCTCAAATATTCCAGTCCCTCAAGATATGAACGCAAAAAGTTTTTTAAATATACTTACCTCAAAAAAACAAGGCAGAATCGATCCAAAAAGAGATCATGTAATTATGGCAAGAGAGCGACATGCATTTGTCAGAAAAGGAGGGTTAGGTTACCCTGGTAGGGCAATCAGGACTGCCAATTATTTATATATAAAAAATTACGAGCCGGATAGGTGGCCTGCTGGTGACCCCCCTTTGTATGGAGATGTTGATGCTCATATGTTACACTACGAATCACCAACAAAATTATACATGTTGAAAAACAAAAAATTTAAAAAGGTTAAGCCACTATTCGATCTAGCTTTTTCTAAAAGACCTAAGGAAGAGCTTTATGATTTATTGAAGGACCCTTTCCAGATGAATAACCTCGCTAATGTCGACAAATACAAACCAAACCTAGAAACCTTGTCAAATCGACTCAAATCATACTTGGTAAAAACAAAAGATCCTAGGGAATTGGGTCAAAAATTAAATTGGGACAACGCACCATATTATAAAGACAGGGACAAAAAACCAAGACCTTCAAAAAAGGCCAGAGAAATGCTTGGACTTAAAGAAGAATATAGCTATTTAAACTAATAGTGCATTGATTTTAAAAAACAAATGATATTGGATCTAGAGGATAGTGAAAGCATTAAAGCATCTAATTATGAGGAGTTTTATGATCCATAGAAAAATAATATTCAAACACAGTAAATGGGAAATAAAAAAGTGAATAGGTTTTTATTTTTCATTTTATTAAAAAAGTAGGATCATTTTTTTCAATTTTCAAATCCTTAAACATGAAAGTATTTTTACTTAGTTCAAGTTTTTTCTTGCTTTCAATATTTACTCCATTTATTTTTATAATCTTAGTTTTTATGTAAGGATAAACTTCCTCAAAGTTCTCATTTTTCATGTTCGAGTTAAAATCTGAAAAAAGAAAAAGTGAGTTATAATCTTTAAGATGGGAATCTTTAATTAATAGTTGATCTATTTCTATTTTATTTGGCATGTAGCATGTATATCCAAAATCATGTAGTCCTGAATTTTTTCCAGAGAATAGACTAAGAGTTGAGGATTTTGTTTTTGACGGAATAAAGACACAATTTTTAATTTTAAAATCACCATTCCAAGTACTTCCATAATCTTGACGAAGACTAACTAAATTTTCACCTCCTATTGTTGAGTCTTCAACAAGAAATTCACCAAAACCAATTAATTTTATCCCCATATATCCCAGAGTGGAATTGCGAATAGTTGCATTATAAACTCCCATATGTGCGTCAAATCTAGATAAAGTACAGTTTTCAAAAATCAAATTCTTGCAATAGTTAGATCCAAAAATTCCCCAATAAGTTTCATCATTAATATCATTTGTTTGTCGACAATTTTTAAATAGTACATTATTAGAACTGATTACAGATAAATCATATGACCCTCTGGAAACAAGTTTTCCTGCATTTCCAATTTTTTGATAAGTTTTGTGTCCTGTTAATAAACAATTTTTAATCTTAACATTTGAGGCATTTTTTATACTAATAAAACCTCGATAAGGAGTGCCATGATTTCCCTCCCCTTTTATAAAATGTTTTAAATTATTTATTTCAATATTAGATCGATTAACTAAAATATTTCTGGAATAGTAGGGATGATTTTCTTCCTCTACCTGATTTGCTATAGTTATAAATTTACCTCCTTTAATTATTAATTTTTCCTGGTCAATTAAAAAAAAATTCATTTCAGAAATATTCTTGAAATCCCAAATTATTGGAGTGTTTTCATTTACATTACCATTTTTATCTATTAAAAATATATCAGTTTGTTCCCTACCATTATTTTGATTTAACCCATATCTTATATACATTCTAACATTGTTGTCAGTTACTTTAACTAAGGCTGCTTCATTAATTTTGATGTTTATCTTTTTTTGTCCTTTTTTAATTGATTTAATGTGATTTATTTTAAAAGAAGGCTTTTTAGATCTTATCTCAAAAATGGAAGATGTATAATCATCAACATTCGTGTCATCAATTATAAACGTTGCATTACCAAAATCAGTATTAGTACTAATTATTGCTGAAACTTTCTTTCCAGTAATGTTGTATAATGCATCATCATCAGCTTTTACATCAAATCCATAATGGTTAGCAACTTCATGGGTAGCTTTAATAAAAATAGCATCATCTGAAACACCATCCCCAATAGCCCCAAGATCACTGTAGTTTATAACTCCTTTTTTTTTAATAAGGTTTAAATCTTGACGATTTAAGTTTATTATCAATTCATTGTGGACATCGGAATTGACTTGGGTTGAATTTTCATTTACATAGAAGTAGGATTCATCAGTTTGTATTTTTTCATTTTTGTTATGATCACGAGAGCTACATCCACAAAACCACAAAAGGATTAATATCGGGAAGGAAAATTTGAACTTTTTTAAAGATGTTTTTTTAAAACTTTGGATTATAATAAACATACCAAAATATATAACAAAAAACTTTCTAAAAAAAGTAGTAATTAATATTCCAAGAATTATTAGATAGGATTTAATAAAGGTATTTTTTTCTAACTCCTTGATGTTAGTGAGCCAATGTCGGGATTTGAACCCGAGACCTCTTCCTTACCAAGGAAACGCTCTACCCCTGAGCTACATCGGCAAAAAAAGAGCGGGAGACCGGGTTCGAACCGGCGACATTCAGCTTGGAAGGCTGACGCTCTACCAACTGAGCTACTCCCGCATTTTATAGATACTAAGATCTACAAATAAATTTAATATTTCAAATTTTGTCTTGTGGGGAGAGCAGGATTCGAACCTGCGAAGGTAAAACCAACAGATTTACAGTCTGTCCTCGTTGGCCGCTTGAGTATCTCCCCCAAACTCAGAAATTTACAAGAGCCGATGGAGGGACTCGAACCCACGACCTGCTGATTACAAATCAGCTGCTCTAGCCAGCTGAGCTACATCGGCATCTTTAATAGTATGAGTCAATAGCGTTTTCTAATAAATTTATGAATATCAAAATATACCCATTAACATATTCACATAACACAATACTAACTTAATAATTCAAAGACCTTTTATTCGGTGGCAAATATAACATCATTTGATATTAATACGAAAATAAACTAAGTGTAAAGTTTAAAGGCTTTAATGTTTATTTTAAAGAACACTAAATCTGTATAATTTTTACCAGAGTTATGGGATAAGAAATATATAATGAAGTAAAATTCAATGAAGTCTTAAAAACTTAAGATGAAAGATGTAGAAACTAAATTTTAAATTAACTAATTGATTAGCCTGATAGTCTTTGCTTTTCTTTGTATTTTTTTAGGATTCTTTCAGCTGAGTCTGCAGCTAAATTAATAGCTTCTTCAAAACTCTTAGCCATCTTCTTCACAACCACATCATCTCCTGGAATTCCAATTTTTAATTCAGCAAGCTTATTGATCCTGTCATTCGTATTTTCAACCTTGGTGTAAACAAATACATCAATAATATTTAAATAAAATTGACTGATTTTTTTAATTCTTTTTTCCGCAAATTCTATCAATTTGCTATCAGCATTGTAATTAACAGATTGAAAATTAATATTCATAATAATTGTTTTACTTTTTTAAATTTTTTCCTCTCGGGTGGGCTTTGTTGTATATCTCTTGTATCCTTTTCAGGCTCCCATGAGTATATACCTGGGTTGCTGCTACACTCTCGTGACCTAACAACTCTTTAACAGCGTTTAAATCTGCACCGTTATTCAATAAATGAGTTGCAAAACTATGACGCAAAATATGGGGACTTTTCTTAACCTTAGTTGACACCTTACTAAAATAATAATTTACAGTTTGGTAAACAAATCCCTCATTGAGTTTTGTGCCAGAAGGCAAACAAAAAAAATAAATTTGATCAATTTGATTAAAAATTTTATTCTTTTCTTTTAAATAAATTCTTAATGAAGAAATTATCTCGGGTAATAATGGAATGAGTCGTTCCTTATTTCTTTTACCTTTTACTTTAATTAACTTTGAATCTAAATCTACAGCAACTGTTTTGAGATCAATTAATTCTTGCCTCCTAATCCCAGTATAGTACAAAACCGTAATAATTGTTTTTTCAAGAATTCCTCGATAATCTTGGGAAAACAAATCACCATTCAACAGTTGAGAAACCTCATCAATTGAAAAAGGTACATTAACCTTTTTCGAAGCTTTCATTGGTTTGTGTAGTTTTAGGGGTGAAACTTTAATTGTTTCAGTCTTGAGTAAAAAATTATAATAAGATCTCAAAACAGAAATTTTTCTATTTATTGTTCTGTTACTATTTTCGATCTCTACTAAAGAAATTATCCATGATCTAATGTGAAAATATTCTACTAAATCTATATCTTCTAAGTTGAAATTTTTAGAGCAATAATTTTGAAAATTAGATAAATTTTGTTTGTATGCTACACAGGTATGAGAAGAATATTTTTTTTCGTGTTTAATAAAATCCAAGAAGTGATTTATAGACATAAAAAAACGTTGTAAATCAAAGTTAGGCAACTTATTAATTACAACGAGTGATACTATTAAATAAAAACTTATTGATTCTCTAAGTCCCTCAATCGCTGAATATATACAGCTTTTTTAATCTTATCACGGTTTCTTACCGAGGGCTTAATAAATTCTTTTCGAGTTCTTAACTGACGCATTCCTCCTGTTCTATCAAATTTTCGTTTAAAACGTTTTAATGCTCGATCAATGTTTTCTCCGTCTTTTACAGGTATAATTAACATAATTTGTTTTTATACTTTAATAATGGTCTGCAAATATAATGATAGAATAATATCAAATCAAAATTCAAACTTATTATTTAAGTAAATTTCTTGAAATTACTAACTTTTGGATTTCGCTAGTCCCCTCTCCAATTGTACATAATTTCGAGTCTCTAAGGAATTTTTCAACTGGATAATCCTTAGTAAACCCGTAACCACCATGAATTTGAACTGCATCGTTAGCAATTTTTACACAGGCTTCAGAGGCAAATAACTTAGCCATTGCCCCGATTTGAGTTACATTTTTACCTTGATTTTTATCATTTCCAGCCTGAAAAGTAAGAAGCCTGGCAGCCTCAATCTCTGTAGCCATCTCAGCTAGTTTAAAACCAATACCTTGAAAGTGCCCAATAGGCTTACCGAACTGTTCACGTTCTTTGGAGTATTTAACCGAGGCTTCGAATGCTCCTATAGCAACACCAAGTGACAAAGCAGCAATTGAAATTCTTCCACCATCAAGAATCTTCATGGATTGAATAAAACCATCTCCAATAGGACCCAGACGATTACTATCTGGTATAATACAATTATCAAAGACTAATTCTGCAGTCTCAGATGCACGCATCCCTAATTTATTCTCAACTTTTCCGGAACTAAAGCCAATCGTTCCCTTTGGGATAACGAAGCTAGTCATGCCATGACTATCTCCCTTTTCTCCATCTCGAAAAATTACAACAGATAGGTCACAAGATTTGCCATGTGTAATAAAATTTTTAGTTCCATTCAGTACCCAATGATCTCCTTCTTTTTTTGCTGTTGCATTCATTCCTTTAGCGTCAGATCCAGTACCTGGCTCGGTCAAACCCCAAGCTCCAAGCCATTCGCCAGTCGCTAATTTTGGAAGCCACTTCAACTTTTGCTCTTCATTTCCAAAAAGATGGATGTGTTCAGTAGCCAAGGAATTGTGTGCCGCTATAGAAAGGCCAATTGAGGGGTCAACCTTTGATATTTCAGTAATAATCGATATATATTCTTGATAACCCATTCCAGCTCCACCATATATTTCTGGAATAAGTACACCCATAAATCCAAGTGAACCAGCTTTTCTAAGGACCTCTAGTGGGAAATATTGGGCTTCATCCCATTCCATGTAATAAGGGCGAATATATTGCTCAGAGAATTCTTGAGCAGAATCTGTCACCATTTTCTGGGTCTCATTTTGATCGACCTTTAAGATATTGTCAAGTTGAATCATATAATAATTAAAGTCTACAAATATAAGCTTATTATGTTTATTTTCAATAAATCAAAATCTGCTATTTTATTAAACTTTTTATTGATACCCTTCAGGTTTACTTAAAGAAATAAGTTTAAAAAAATTTTAAGTTTTATTAGGTAAAGTTACCTATTTAGGAAGTCTGATCATGAACTATCGCTTATCCTATTGGTAACAGAAATATAGCGATTTAACTCCTCTTTAACACTTGGATAAAGAATCATCAAACCAATCATATTAGGAAAAACTAGAGCAAGTATCATTGCATCTGAAAAAGTCCAAACAGCGGACATATCACCTGCGGCACCAATCACAATAAAAATCAAAAATAAAATCTTGTATGAGAGATCTGCAAACTTACTTTTTCCAAACAAAAACATCCATGATTGTAGTCCATAATATGACCAAGAAATCATTGTAGAAACAGCAAATAACACAACAGCTAACGTTAAAAATGGACCAGCAAAATAAATGTATTTTG
This sequence comes from uncultured Bacteroidota bacterium, assembly GCA_902515395.1. GTDB lineage: Bacteria > Bacteroidota > Bacteroidia > Flavobacteriales > Flavobacteriaceae > UBA8316. Next base: position 19,349 of record CABXUL010000003.1, read on the forward strand.
AAAAAGCTGCAGTTGTTATACCCGCACCTTCAACAACTGCTCCATCAATTATTACTTTTCCCCCAATTCCACCATATTCAAATATGGTGCTATCTCCATTAAATATAATAATAACTAGTGCAGTCATAGTACAAATCACAACTGTATCAATGAATGGTTCTAATAATGCAACTAAACCCTCTGAAGCTGCATAATTTGTCTTAACGGCTGAGTGAGCAATAGATGCTGATCCCGCTCCGGCTTCATTGGAAAATGCGGCTCGCCTAAAGCCTGTAATTAAAACCCCTAAAAATCCTCCAAGACCAGCTTGTGGATTAAAAGCTTGTTTAAAAATCATTCCAAAAGCGTCATCAACGTAGTTAAAATTTGAAATAATGATGTATAGACAAGCCAATAAATAAGTTAAAGCCATAAAAGGGACTATTTTTTCTGTGACTGAGGCAATTCTCTTAATACCTCCAATGATTATAATTCCAACAAAAATCATCATAATTATTCCTATGATAGTTCTTGCGCTTCCACCGGTAAACCCAAAAGAATTGACTAACTGCATTGCAGCTTGGTTAGACTGAGCAGCATTTCCACCTCCAAAAGAAGCACCAATACAGAGTACAGCAAAAATTATTGCAAGAATTTTTCCAATTTTAGCAAAACCGCGTTCTTCAAGCCCTTTAGACAGGTAATACATTGGCCCCCCATAAACAGTACCTGCCTTATCAATATCTCTATATTTGACTCCTAAAGTACATTCTACAAACTTTGTTGACATTCCCAGTAAACCGCATAAAATCATCCAAAAAGTAGCTCCTGGCCCTCCAACAGCAATAGCCAATGCAACGCCAGCAATATTTCCATTGCCAACTGTTCCCGAAACAGCAGTTGCCAATGCCTGAAAATGACTAACTTCTCCCTGTTCTACTTTATTTTGAATGGTTTTTTTTCTGTTTGGGTCATTTCCAAAGTCCCTAGTATTTACTTGATCTAAAGCATCATATCTTCCACTTACCGTCCGAATAGCTAAGGGGATTCTTCGAATATTTACAAAGTTAAAGTAGAGTGTAAAAAATAGTGCCCCACCTACCAACAAGAAAATAATTGTAGGAATTGAAGTCCCAGGAAAACTATGTAAAACAACTCCTCCCCACCAATTTGCTATAGGAGTAAAAGCTTCATTTATTTTATCATCCAAGCCCATCTGTTGAGCAAAGCTGACTTTGGGGAGATTAAAAAAAATAAAAAAACAAATTAATTTAAATAAATTATCTTTTCTATTCATTGAATAAAGGATTGTTTACTTTATGTTAAAAGCAAAGTAAAGTAAAACTAATTCAAATCAAAAATGGAATTTATTTTTTAAAGACCTTTTTTTGAAATTAATTATAAAACTAAGGAGCCTTATAAAAAAATCATGAACAACTTATTATTAAAATGGTTTATAAGTCGAATACAGAAGTTCTTTTTGTGTAAATCATATCTTTTAATTTAAGCCAGAATGCTAATGTTAGATATATTATAAAACCGCCAACTACGGTAGTAAAGGATGCATATATAAAAAAAAGACGAACACTTTTAACCTTCATTCCTAATGAATCGGCTAGCCTTGTACAAACAGTAAATCCATATTTCTCAAAAAAATGCCGCAATGAAATAAACCGATTCAAGTATTCGTTAAGTTATTGTATTAAAAAATTATACATATTCTCCCTCCCAATCCAAAAAACCACCTAAAAGATTTTTTACAACTCCAAAACCATAATGATTCATTATTTGACAGGCCTTAGAGCTTCTAGCTCCAGAGCGACAATAAACGTAGAAATTTTTTGAATTATCTAATGCTAATATTTTTTCTACAAAATCTTCAGGATTATTAATGTCTATTAAAGTTGCATTGGGTATGTGTCCGGCATTATACTCCTCCAGAGTGCGTACATCTAATAAAAAACTATTATTATCAGATTCTAGCTCAGATCTCCATTCATTTTGTGATAAGTCCATTTTTTTTTAAAATAAGTTTAAAATAACCTAAAAAAAATTTATAATATATTTTTTAATTTTTTTTATATATTTGTTTATACAATATTTGTATACACAATGGATGGTTATTTAGAAATTGCAAAAAACACAGTTGTTGGAATGCTTAAAGCAGGCAACAAAGCTGAACAATATTTAAGTGGAACTTTAAAACCTTTTGATATATCACTTCAGCAATTCAATGTACTAAGAATTCTTCGAGGACGCAAAGGAAAAGCGGCAAATTTAAATACTGTTCAACAAAGAATGATTCATAAAATGAGTAATACAAGTCGATTAATTGATAAATTAATAGAAAAAAAATTAGTCGAGAGGGATATTTGTGCTGATAATAGAAGAAAAATTGAACTATTTATTACCAAAAAGGGTTTAAATTTATTGAATGATCTGGATAATAAAATTCAAATGACAGAAGCAGAAATTTTAAAACCACTCTCTATTGATGATCAGAAAATTTTAAGGAATTTAATCAATAAAATAACACTTAACAATTAAATATAAAACTTCACCTAACATGAAAAATTATTCTATAGTTTCAATAATCACCACAATATTAATTTGTACAACCCTTTCAATAAACGCTCAAGAAAAATCACTAAATATAGAAAGTAGTAGTATAAGATGGTATGGAGAAGAAATTACAGGGAAACAGCATTATGGAGATCTTAAGTTTTCTAGTGGTAATATTGAAATTAACAATAAAGTTGTTTCCACCGGTAATTTTGTAGTAAACATGAATTCACTAACGGTAGAGGATTTGTCAGGTGGTGGTAAAAAACGACTTGAAGGTCATTTAAGATCATCTGCCTTCTTCGGTGTTTCAGATCATCCACAGGCATCATTAAATATAACTTCAATGGTTGATATTGATGGTAATTCTCAAATATTAGATGGAGAATTAACAATAAAAGGTATTACACATCCAATTAATTTTTCAATTACATTAAATTCTGAAAATAATGCAACAGCTAAGCTTGTTTTTGATAGATCAAAATACGATGTTCGATTTCGATCTGGATCCTTTTTTGATCAGTTAGGAGATAAATTAATCCTGGATGACATTAAACTCGAGGTGGTGCTTGAATTTAATTAGTTTTAAAAAACAATTTCAAAGTTGTCAAATAGTAATTTTGAATTATATTTGCAAAATGAAACATAAGATTGAAGATATTAGCTGGTGGAATGACTTGATTTAGTTCAGATCGTGATACTGCTGTTTCATATTTAGAAGGCTTGTCATTACGACAGGCCTTTTTTAATTTAGGACAATGGAAAATAAAAAGAAATACAATCTTAAATCCATACATAAAAAAATACTTGCGGATACATATACGCCAGTGAGTGTATATCTTAAAATAAGGGATCAATTTCCTCACAGCTTACTTTTGGAAAGTAGTGACTATGATGCAAGAGCTAATAATTTTTCATATGTATGTTGCAATCCAATCGCATCTATTAGTATATCAAATGGCAATATTGATTACAAATATCCTGATGATTTAAAATACAGCAGAGGGATAGATTTAAAAGATAATATTCCTAATCTTATACAATCTTTTTCAAACCAATTTAAATCTGAAAAACACCAATTTAAATTTATTACCAATGGATTATTTGGATATCTCTCTCACGAGGCCGTTGGTCATTTTGAATCGATATCTTTGAACAAAAATAAAAGTCATTTTAACACCCCAGAAATTTACTATGCGGTTTATCAAAATATTATTGCGATTAGTCTTTTTAATCATGAGGCATACATATTTTCAAATAGTTTAATAGGAGAGGACAACCTGGATGAGATTGAACAGATTATCAAAAAAGATAATATTGCGACTTACCAATTTGAGAAAAATGGTGAAAAGTCATCGAATCTTACAGACGAAGAATTTCTAGCGCTTGTTCAAAAAGGAAAAGAACACTGCTTTAGAGGAGATGTTTTTCAATTGGTGCTTTCCAGGAGATTCTCTCAAGGCTTCACAGGAGATGAATTCAATGTTTATCGTGCCTTAAGATCTATCAATCCATCTCCTTACCTTTTTTTCTTTGACTATGGGGATTTTAAAATTTTCGGGAGTTCACCTGAAGCCCAGCTTATTGTAAAGGACGGAAAAGCTGAAATTCATCCCATTGCAGGAACTTTTAAACGAACAGGAAATGATATTGAGGACCAGTTATCAGCAGAACGATTGGCTGCTGACCCAAAAGAGAACAGTGAACACGTTATGCTTGTAGATTTAGCTAGGAATGATCTTAGTAGAAATGGTAGTGACGTGGTAGTTGAGAAAAATAGAGAAATTCAGTTTTTCTCCCATGTGATTCATTTGGTTTCAAAGGTAACTGGATTCTTGAAGTCTAAAACAGCATCATATCAGATGGTCGCAGACACCTTTCCAGCAGGAACATTAAGCGGAGCCCCGAAGCACAAAGCACTTCAATTGATTGACAAATATGAAAATGTAGCCCGTAATTTTTATGGAGGAGCATTGGGGTATATGGATTTTGATGGGAATTTTAACCACTGCATTATCATCCGGTCTTTTATGAGTAGAAATCAAATGCTTCATTATCAAGCTGGTGCAGGAATTGTCTCGAAATCCGTACCGGAAAATGAATTACAAGAAATATATAATAAATTGGGTGCTTTAGATAAAGCACTAAACATTGCAGAAAAACTTTAGAATGAAAAAAATATTTGTCATAGATAATTACGATTCGTTTACCTATAATTTAGTGCATTACCTAGAAGAACTTGGCGCCAGAGTTACTGTGAAGCGAAATGATCAATTTCAACTTTCAGAAATAGAAGACTATGAATATTTATTACTTTCTCCGGGACCAGGAATTCCCGATGAAGCAGGGTTGTTAAAAGCGGCAATTGAAAGATATGCTGCCTCTAAAAAAATATTAGGTGTTTGCTTGGGTCAACAAGCTATCGGTGAAGTTTTTGGAGCAAAGCTAAATAATCTAAATACTGTTTTCCATGGGGTAGCCACGCCAATAAATATTACAGAAAAGGATCTTTTATTTTATGATTTACCAGATAGTTTCGAAGTAGGACGGTATCATTCTTGGGTTGTTAAAACCCCCTTACCGGAAGATTTAGTAGCAACTTCTTTTGACAATAATAAACAATTAATGTCATTAAGGCATAGGAATTACTCTGTAAGAGCCGTTCAATTTCACCCAGAGTCAATTTTGACCATGTATGGTAAAAAAATATTAGAAAACTGGATCAATAGTTAAATAATGAGAGCAATTCTAAACAGACTTGCACAGCACGAAACTCTTGAGGTTTCAGAGGCTGAAAAAATACTAACCGGAATCGCTGAAGGGCAATACAACCCCAGTCAAATTGCAGCTTTCTTAACTGTTTTTATGATGCGTAGCATAACTCTAAAAGAGTTAGAAGGGTTTCGAAAAGCATTGCAAAAGCTATGTTTATCTATAGATTTGAGCGACTTTTCCCCGATTGATTTATGTGGAACAGGAGGAGATGGTAAAGATACTTTCAACATTTCAACCCTTGCGTCCTTTATTACCGCTGGGGCCGGAATAAAAGTTGCCAAACACGGAAATTATGGGGTCTCCTCAGGTTGTGGGTCAAGCAATGTTTTGGAGTATTTGGGAATAAAATTTTCAAATGACGGTGATTTTTTAAAGCGCTGTATAGACGAAGCAGGAATCTGTAACCTTCATGCACCACTTTTTCACCCAGCAATGAAAAATATTGCGCCAATTAGAAGAGAACTCGGGGTAAAAACATTTTTTAATATGTTAGGGCCATTGGTCAATCCAGCCTACCCAAAATATCAACTAACTGGAGTTTTTAATCTTGAGCTGGCAAGGATTTACGGTTATCTTTTTCAGAATTCAAAACAGAATTTCACAATTCTGTTCTCCCTGGACGGATACGATGAAATTTCCCTAACTGGACCTACAAAAGCAATTAGAAATAAAGGAGAGTTTATTATCGATGCATCGGATTTCGGAATTCATTCTTTAAAAGCAGAAGCAATTAGTGGTGGGTCAAATATCCCATCATCGGCAGCAATATTTACAAAGGTTTTAGAGGGAAAAGGAAGTAAAGCTCAAAATAATGTTGTCTGCGCTAATGCTGCAATGGCAATTGCTACTGTTACTGATTGTAATCCAAAAGAGGGATTTGAAAAAGCAAAGGAGTCATTATTGTCAGGTAAAGCAAATAAAGCTTTCAAAAAACTACAAAAGTTAAGCGCCACATGAGTATTTTAAATGAAATAATTTCAGATAAAAAAAAAGAAGTCGAGCTAAGAAAGAAACTTTTCCCATCAACCTATTGGGAAAAATCTCCTTTATTTGGTCGAAAAACCTATTCATTAGCAAATAAGCTTAAAAATAGCCATTCGGGGATTATCGCTGAACACAAACGACGATCTCCTTCTAGATCTAATATCAACAATGGCTTATCGGTATCCGAAGTAGCAATTGGCTATGAGGCAGCAGGGGTATGCGGTATGTCTATACTCACTGATTTGAAATATTTCGGTGGAAGTCTTGAAGATCTTAATGCCGCAAGGGCCGTTTGTAAATTCCCATTATTAAGAAAAGAATTTATAATTGATCCTTATCAAGTGATTGAGGCCAAGGCAAATGGAGCTGACGTAGTCCTATTAATTGCAGCCATATTAAGTCGAGATAAAATCAAATTACTTTCCGAAAAAGCTAAAAGCCTTAACTTGGAAGTACTTCTTGAAGTTCATAATGAAAAGGAGCTGGAAAAATCAATTATGCCAAGTTTGGATATGTTGGGTGTTAATAATCGTAATTTAAAAACATTCGAAGTAAATCTAGAAAAGAGCAGGGAGTTAGCCCCTAAAATCCCGGATGATTTTGTAAAGGTATCCGAGAGCGGAATAAGTAAAATTGAGTCAATTCAGGATTTAAAAACTTTTGGTTTTCAAGGGTTTTTAATTGGCGAGAGCTTCATGAAGTCAGCTGATCCTGGAGATTCGGCTTTAAATTTCATTAAAAAACTAGAATCATGAAACTGAAAGTTTGTGGAATGCGATCCTCAAAAAACATAATTAATCTTGCGAGGATTATGCCAGATTATATGGGCTTTATTTTTTGGGAAAATTCAAAACGTTTTGTGAGTAACTTGACACCAGATTTAGGGGAACCAGTAAAAAAAGTCGGGGTATTTGTGAATGCAAGCTTGGAATACATCAAAGAGTGTATTGAAGCTCATAAACTAAAAGCTGTTCAACTTCACGGAAATGAAAGTCCTGAACAGTGTGGTGAGTTAGGAGAAGTTGATGTTGAGGTTATCAAAACTTTTGCTGTCCATAGAGAGTTTGACTTCAGTGAGATAGCGGTTTATGAATCAGTTTGCGATTATTTCCTTTTTGATACTAAAGGAGAACTACGAGGTGGAAATGGACTGCATTTTGACTGGACTATATTAAAGGATTATCCCTCAAAAAAACCATTTTTCTTAAGTGGGGGAATTGGACCGAATGACTGTGTTGCAATTGCATCAATAATTAAATTAAATTTGCCACTTTATGCTATTGATGTAAACAGTAAATTTGAAATTGAACCCGGTTTTAAAAATATTCAAAGCATAAAAGAATTTAGATCAAAATTAAACAATGAGATATCAGGTTGACGAAAAAGGTTTTTACGGTGATTTCGGTGGAGCATATATTCCAGAAATGCTTTATCCAAATATCGAAGAATTAAGAAAAAGTTATATAGAAATTAGTGAGGATGGAGAGTTCCAAAAAGAGTTTAAATTTTTACTAAAGGAATATGTTGGGAGACCAACACCGTTATATTTTGCTGAGCGTCTATCAGATAAATACAATACAAAAATTTATCTTAAAAGAGAGGATCTATGTCATACAGGTGCACATAAGGTTAACAATACTATTGGACAAATTCTTTTGGCCAAACGCCTGGGTAAAAACCGAATTATAGCCGAAACAGGAGCCGGACAGCACGGAGTAGCAACAGCTACTGTTTGTGCTTTAATGGGGATTCAATGCATTGTTTATATGGGTGAATTGGACATAAGAAGACAGGCACCCAATGTTGCGCGGATGAAAATGCTTGGAGCTGAGGTTCGACCAGCGCAATCAGGGAGCAAAACATTGAAGGATGCCACCAACGAAGCTATTAGGGATTGGATAAATAATCCTGTGGATACTCATTATATAATTGGTTCTGTGGTGGGCCCACACCCCTATCCGGATATGGTTGCACGCTTTCAATCTGTTATTAGCTCGGAAACAAAACTACAATTGATGGAAAAAGAAGGTCGCGATTACCCTGACCATGTAATTGCCTGTGTAGGTGGGGGAAGCAATGCAGCTGGATTATATTTTCATTACTTAAATGATTTAAGGGTAAATATTATTGCAGTAGAAGCTGCTGGAAAAGGAATTGATTCTGGCAAAAGTGCTGCCACATCAGCTTTAGGAAAAGAGGGAATAATTCACGGGAGTAAAACCTTGTTGATGCAAACACCTGACGGTCAAATCACCGAACCTTATTCTATCTCAGCAGGATTAGATTATCCAGGGGTAGGACCAATGCACGCTCATTTGTACAGAAGTCAACGTGCCGAGTTTATTTCCATTCCAGATCAAGAAGCGATGGATTGGGGATTAACACTTTCACAGATGGAAGGAATTATCCCTGCAATTGAAACTGCACATGCATTTGCAGTGCTGGATATAAAACAATTCAGTCCCAATGAAATCATTGTATTCAACTGTTCAGGTAGAGGAGATAAAGACTTAGATACCTATATTGACTATTTCAAACTCTAATGAATAGAATCGATCTAGCATTTCAAGGAGACCAAAAATTATTGTCTATTTATTTTTCTGCTGGTCATCCTAATCTTGACGATACAATCCCTATAATTAAGGCGTTACAATCCAGTGGGGTGGATATGATCGAGATAGGTTTGCCTTTTAGTGACCCTTTGGCGGATGGCCCAACTATTCAGAAAAGTTCTACCAAAGCTCTTAGAAATGGCATGAGAACTGAAAAGCTTTTCCAACAATTGGAAAATATTAGAAATGAAATTAATATCCCGTTGGTGTTAATGGGATATTTTAATCCCATGATGCAATTTGGTATTGAAAGTTTTTGCCAAAAATGTAAATCCATTGGAATAGACGGATTGATTATACCCGATCTTCCAGTTGAAATCTATCATGAAAATTATAAAAGTTTATTCGATAAATACGGTTTATATAACATGTTTTTAATTACACCTCAAACACCTGAAGACAGGATTCGTTATATTGATGAGGTATCGAATGGATTTATCTACTTGGTAAGTAGTGCAAGCGTAACAGGTGCAAAAAGCACATTTGGTGAAGCCCAAGCCAAATACTTCAATCGAATAGGAAACATGAAACTAAAAACACCTCAATTGGTTGGGTTTGGCATTAGTAATTCAGCAACCTATAAAGCTGCATCAAAATACAGTCGAGGAGCAATTATTGGCTCAGCATTCATTAATTTTTTAGAAAAAGAAGGTGTACATAAAATTGCTAACTTTATAAGCAGTATTCGTTAATCTAAATTCATTTATTTCTATAACCATTTATAATTATCATAAATAGGTTTTTAAAGACAAATCTATGGGGAAAGATTAGTGGGCAATCAGGTGTAATAACTGAATTTCTCTTTCACTAAGGTTTCGCCAACGCCCTCTTGGGAGGTCTTTCTTGGTTAAACTAGCATACATGACACGATCCATAAAAAATACTTTATGATTTATTTTTTCAAACATTTTGACTAAGACAGCAGGGGTAAGATTGTCCACTTCGACCCCAATTTCTTTTTTCGTACCACCAATCACGTAATCAATTTTTTTAATACTATAAGCTTTTTTTTGTAATAAAACTCCTTTTCTTAACTTTTCAAAATCGGTAACGTAAATCTTTTTTTCAAGTGTTACTTTATAAATCATTTTTACTTTGCTTTGGAACTGAGTGAGTCTTTTTCTTAATATATCATCATTAGTTAAAAACAATAAACCAGTAATAGTTCGTCCCATATCTCCAATTGGAGGAACTTTTTCAGGATGAGCCGTGCGAATTAAATCCTGAACAGATTTCTTTATATTTCCACCTTGCTTTGTAGCTACAAAACCTTTAGGTTTATTCAATAAAATGTATACGGGCGGGCTATTCTTAACAATTTGTCCATCATAACGCACCTCATCGCTTCTTTGGACCTGAAAACCCATCTCTGTCACTAACTTTCCATTTACAGTTACCAGTCCCATAACAATAAATTGGTCTGCTTCCCTTCTTGAACAAATTCCTGCATTAGAGAGAAACTTATTTAATCGGATACCTTTTTTGTCTGATATATTAGTACTTCTATAGCTGTATTTCTTTCGATTTTGTCCCACTTTAGGGTATTATTTGTAAATGAAATAAATCCCTAAAACTCCAAAAAGAATATGGACTTTTAAAAGATTGTGTAACCAAAGGTACCGCTTTTGAGTTGAACCTTGCCACAACATTATCAATAGGATTATTAAAAGTGGAATAGTAAAATAAAAATAATAAGTCATTAACCCTATAGAGCTCTTTATTAGCCAATAAATTGGTAAAAAGGTAAACATAACTGAGAGGGTAATTAATAGCTTACTCAATTTGTAACCAAATACGACAGGAAATGTTTGATATTGCTTTACCCAATCACCTTTAAAATTTTCTAAATCTTTAATCAAATCTCGGGTGAGAATAACCAAGAAGAGGAAAGTGGCATGATAAACTACTATTGTCTCAAAATTTTTAAAATAGAGCGTTATTGCAAAAAAAGGAACAATAGCCAGCAATGTTGCGAAAAGGTTACTAATCCAAAACAGTCTTTTAAGGCTACTACTATATATCCAAATACTAAATATGTAAATAGTGAAAAATAATATCGAATTAAAAGAGACAAATCCGGCAGAAATTAAAGTGGCTCCATTAAGTAAAAAATAGAATACCAACTGACTTTGTTGTGAAATCAAATTTTCTAATAAATATTTTTTTGGTCTATTAATTTTGTCTTTTTCAGCATCGTAAAAGTTATTTATGATATAGCCTGCAGCAGTAGAAAAAGCAGTTGCCAAAACCAATGCAAAAAGTTTAGAGTCAAAAATTACATTCAAAAGACCTGTATTTGGTGCAAGGATATAACTTGAGGTAAGGTATTGGGCAATTATTAAAACTGTAATATTATAGCCTCGGATTACCGTAAAAAGACTAAAAACTTTTATCCAAAAACGACTTGGCGGGAAAGTTTTCATAACATAAACTAAAAGTGATAAACCACTTCCAGACGATACCCCTTAAGTGCTTTTTCAGTTGCCTCGTAGTCTTTCGTGAAACCCAACATAAATCCTCCCCCACCAGAACCGCACAGTTTAAGATAATAAGTGTTTGTTTCGATCCCCTTTCTCCACAAATCGTGAAATTCTGAGGGAATCATAGGTCTAAAGTATTTCAAAACTATCGAGGATAAAGACTTAATGTTTTTAAATAAGGACTTTATATTCCCTTTAAGAAAGTCTTCGACGCAGAAATCAGTAACGGTTGTAAATTCATCCCGCATCATGTTGCTAAAAGACTCCTTTTTCATGTTTTCCAAAAACAGGGAAATCATAGGGGCTGTTTCACCAGATATTCCACTATCCAAGAGGAAGACTGCTCCCTTGCCCAGCGGATTTTGAGCTGGTAAGCCAGTAGGTTCTATTTGGTCTTTTGAATGAATTAATATTGGTAAGCTCAAATAACTGTTAAGCGGATCAAGACCAGAAGACTTACCATGAAAAAAAGATTCCATCTTAGCAAAAGTTCTTTTAAGAAAAGAGAGCTTGTCAGGAGTCAAATTTTCCAATATAGTAATTTTATCAAGTGCATAGCGATCATAAAATGCTGCTACAAGTGCACCGCTACTTCCAACACCATATCCTTGGGGTATACTACTATCGAAGTAAAGGTTTTGGTCAAAATCCTTTTTAATTTGATTCCAATCAAAAACAACAGGTATTTTTGGAGTGTTTTTTAGGTATTGAGCAAATTCAAGAAGTTTTTTGTGGGAAGCACGGGTAGTATCATTATGTACTTTTATTAGTTTTAATGCTCCTCTAAAAAAATTATATGGAATAGATAAACCTTTTGAATCCTTTATTATGCCATATTCTCCAAAGAGCAAAATCTTAGCAAAAAAAAGTGGGCTTTTCATTTTTAGGCAAAATATATTGAGTTAAACACAAATATTTTTATCATTTGATGACTTTCAAAATTACATTTTTTTTGCCCCTTGCCCAACACGATCCTGGATAAATTGACCCGACTGACAATAGTCTAATAACTCAGATTTAATAAATGTAATTACCTTCTCACTTTCGATAGCTGGATAGAGTAAATGAACATTTGCTCCTGCATCTAGGGTAAAGCCTATTGGTGTGTTTGTTTCGAATCTATATTCCCAAACTCTATTAATGATATTTAAAGTGTTGGGCTTCATAAGTAAATATCTCGGACTTGAAGTCATCATCATTGAATGTAAGGTCAACGCTTCGGATTCAGTTATTTCAATAAACCGTTCTATGTCCCCTGTTTTGAGGACTGATTTTAAAAATTCACAATTTCGATTTGCTTGATCAAATCTATTCTCTGCAAAAGGGTGTTCCTGCATCAGTTTGTGACCAACGGAGCTACTAACCTGTTTTTTTTCCTTATCAACAATCAAAATAGTATCACAATAAGTTTTAAAAATTTTGTGAATACCCGAATCGAAAGGGATAGCATAAAGGTCTGAGCTATCTCGAAAAGCAGGGCTTTTTCCCCATAATGTCAATGGGCCTTTTATGCTCCTTGAAGCACTTCCAGAGCCAAGTCTGGCAAGAAAAGAGGCTTTCTTAAAAAAGTCTTGCTCCCCTAGTTCAGGGTGAAATTGCTTTTCGAAATCTACAACACAAAGTGCAAGAGCTGCCATTGCAGATGCAGATGAAGCAATACCACTACTATGAGGAAAAGAATTAATACTTGAAATTACCATGTGGTGATCTTCTAGGATAGGAAAATAGGGTAATATATACTCAAAAAACTGATTGATTTTGGGGTGAAAATCCTTGCGTTCATTTTTATTAAAGTAGAATTCAAAAGTCGGATATTTTTTTTTATCATTTGGAGAAAAACTTACTTCAGTAGTTGTTACACAATTCGACAAGGTAAAACTGATAGAAGGATTTTTTGGTAGTTGAACTCCATATTTACCCCAGTATTTGACTAAGGCAATATTACTCGGAGCCTTCCAAACCGTATGAAAGCTTTTGCTTGATTTTTTTGAGAAAACAAATGAGTCTTTATTCATTCTAAGCAAAGATACACTTTATGGACTTGGCTATAAAAACTCGGAATGATTAAAAATATCTTAGATTTGAAAATGAAGCTAAAGTTTTGGATTTACATTACTTTTGGAATCACACTTTGTTTAGGTGTTGGTTTGATGGCCAGTTTAGCTACCCAAACGTCCGTTAACACTTGGTACCAAACACTAGAAAAACCTTTTTTCACCCCGCCAAGCTGGATATTTGCTCCCGTTTGGAGTTTTCTCTATATATTAATGGGAATTGCCCTGGGTAGAGTCATTTTCTTTATGAACCATAATAAATTAGATAGAATTAGTCTTTATTATTTTGGAGGTCAATTACTTTTCAATGGACTTTGGTCTTTTATTTTTTTTGGGTTGAGAAATCCTATTTTAGGGCTATTAGTAATTATTTTTCTCCTCTTTTTAATCCAACAAACCATAAAATGGTTTAGAATCATTGACGTATTATCAGCACAAATTTTGTATGCCTATTTCATTTGGGTGATTTTTGCTTCACTATTAAACGCAGGAATCGTATTGCTAAATTAGATTTGACTAAAAAAAGAAAAGTGAGGCTTTACATAGTTTTAAATTAGTCGGGTGCCAATTCGATTCTTAACCCCTCTAGTTTTTTTTCAATTTTTATTTGACAGCTTAACCTGCTATTGGATTTTACATATAAAGCCTCGGATAGCATTGCCTCTTCATCTGGAGTTTTATTTGGTAATTCATGATTACTTAAAATATAGCACTGACATGATGCGCACATAGCCATGCCACCGCATATTCCTTCCACGGCAAGATCATATACTTTACAAACCTCCATAATGTTCATAGACATATCTGTCGGGGCAGATATTTCGTGGTCTTTTCCCTGTCTATCTGTGATAATTATGTTTACATCTTTCTCCATTTATTCAATGGCCCTAATAGTTGATTTTTGAGCTTCTTTTCGAGTTCCGTCAAATCCAGTGATTCCACTAACAGTAGTATATTTTAAGATATTTTTCTTTTTAGGATGAATTCTACTGTAAGCACTCTGACACATTAATGTTGCCTCATGAAAACCACAAAGTATTAATTTAAGTTTTCCAGGATAGGTATTGACATCACCAATGGCATATATCCCAGGAATATTTGTTTGGTAATCAATGCTATTATTAACCTTAATAGCATTTTTTTCAATTTCTAAACCCCAATCTGCTATAGGTCCCAATTTTGGAGTCAAGCCAAAAAGGGGAATAAAGTAGTCTATTTCAATTTTTTTTTCTTGTTCTCTATGCTTTATATAAATAATCTCAAGAGAATTTTTTCCTTCTAGTTTAAAAACCTCTGCAGGAGTGAATAATTTTATTTTATTATTATTCTTTAAAAATTGAATTTTTTCAACTGAATCAATGGCACCCCTGAATTCGCTCCTTCGGTGAATTAGTGTAATCTCAGCAGCAATATTAGATAGAAAAATTGTCCAATCAAGTGCAGAGTCCCCTCCACCGGCAATTAATACTTTTTTATCTCGGTACTTTTCAGGATCACGAATGATATAGTCAACACCATTATCTTCATATTCCTTCAATCTATCTAACTGGGGTTTTCTGGGTGTAAAAGTTCCTAAACCTCCAGCTATAGCAACAATAGGAGCTTGATGTTGAGTACCCTTATCGGTAGTTATTATAAACTCTCCATTGGAATTTTTATCTATAGATTGAGCCATTTCACCAAGGGTAAATCCTGGACTAAATGGCTTTATTTGCTCCATTAATTTTGAAACTAAATCTCCTGCTAAAATTTCAGGCTGAGATGGAATATCATAAATTGGCTTTTTAGGATAAATTTCTGCACACTGACCACCAGGCATTGGAAGTGAATCTATTATATGACACTTGAGCTTTAAAAGACCTGCTTCAAAAACAGCAAATAAACCTGCGGGTCCTGCACCAATGATTATGATATCTGATTTTATCATAAGGTATTAAGACTCAACACTGATAACTTTTTCAATTTCAGGTGCATGTTTTTTAATAGTCATTTCAACTCCAGTTTTCAAAGTCATTTGATTGACAGTACAAGATACACATGCACCGTGAAGTTGGACTTTTACAAGACTATCCTTCTCGATACTTACCAATGAAATATCTCCTCCATCTGATGCAAGAAAGGGTCTTATCTCATCAAGAGCAATCAATACTTTTTCTTCAATTTCTTTTGTTTCCATATTCGTTATTTAATTGCTGAACAACCAACTAAATTAGTAATTTCAACTGCCTTTGTTGGAGGTAAGTTAATATTTCTTTTAAGAAGTTGATTTACCATATTTCGGGTAACATCAACCAATGATTTTTGTATTGGTGTTCCATCTTGAAGTGCAGCAGGTCGACCAACATCTGAGGACTCTCGAATACTTTGAACCAATGGGATGGCACCCAAAAAGGGCACTTTTTTATCAATGGCAAGATTCTCAGCTCCATTTTGACCAAAAATATAATATTTTTTATCTGGTAATTCCGAGGGAGTAAAGTACGCCATGTTCTCAATTATTCCTAATACAGGTACCTGAATATTTTCCTGATTAAACATGGCAATACCCTTTCTAGCATCAGCCAAAGCAATTTTTTGAGGCGTACTGACAACCACTGATCCATTCAATGGTAAAGATTGAACAATACTTAGATGAATATCCCCTGTACCAGGAGGAAGATCGATCAAAAGAAAGTCTAAGTCTCCCCAATCAGCATCAAAAATTAATTGGTTAAGTGCTTTAGCAGCCATTGGGCCTCGCCAAATTACCGCCTGATCGGGTTGAGTAAAAAAACCTATAGACAAGACTTTCACCCCATGGTTTACAATCGGTGCCATTTTCGACTTGCCATCTTTCTTTGTTGACAAAGGTCTCGCTCCTTCCATTTCAAACATTGTGGGTATTGAGGGCCCATATATATCTGCATCTAAGACACCTACTTTACAACCCATCTGTGCTAAAGTCACAGCAATATTTGCTGTAACAGTAGATTTTCCAACTCCTCCTTTTCCTGAGGAGATTGCAATTATAGAATCAATTCCTGGTAGAGGCTTTCCTTTTGAAATGGTTGCTGCCTTTTTAGGAGCTTCTACTTTGGTATTAATTTTAATTTTAGCCTTAGCATATACCTTTTTGTGGATTACTTGCATAATTGCAACTTCGAGTTTTTTTCGAGCTTGTAAAGTTGGATTTTGCAGTCGAATATCCAGGTCAATCTCATCTCCAAAAATCATTAAATTGGAAATTGCTCCACTGTCAAATAGATTTTCCCCTGCTCCGGGTGCAGTAATGGTTTTTAATGCCTGCTCAACTTCTTTTTTTGTAAATTTCATCAATTACCTCCTTGCATATATCACTTGCAAATATACTTTAATCTGTTCGGAAACAAAAGTTTACAAATCGATTTCAAATGGAGGAAGTTCCTTTACTGGATCCCAGAAATGATCTTGAAAGTGGACGATTTGATCATTATTTATTGTTATGCCCTCGTTTTCCAGTAGTTGCTGCATTAAACTTATGCCAGGAAAATGATGTTTTCCAGTAAGCAGACCTACACGATTAACCACTCGATGTGCAGGTATGTCAGTATTATTGTGAGCGGCATTCATAGCCCATCCGACCATTCGTGAACTTTGAGGGCTCGCCAAGTAACAAGCTATCGCTCCGTAAGAGGTAACCTTACCTTCAGGTATTTTTTTGACCACTTTATAAACATTCGAAAAGAACTCGGACATTAGGTAAATTTAAATTTAATATAACTGATAGGTTTTTTTTGATCCAAATACATTTTTTCATAAAAAGTTTGGACTGAAATTGCTTGATCTGGTGCGTGTAAATTATTGTATATGTCATGATGAGCATAGCAAACCTCATATTTATCATCATTCAAAATTCCTAATGTATAACCATGAAGAAATTCACTATCTGTTTTAAGGTGTATAAATCCCTCTTTAAATAGTATCTTTCGATAGCATTTTAAAAAAGACGGATTCGTCAAACGGTGTTTTGTTCTTTTGAATTTTATTTGAGGGTCAGGAAAGGTTATCCAAATCTCGTTTACCTCTTGAGGAGCAAAGAGTCTGTCAATAAGTTCTATTTGGGCTCTTACAAAAGCAACATTATTCATTTTATACTCTAAAGCAGACTTGGCTCCACGCCAGAACCTTGCTCCTTTAATATCTATACCAATAAAATTTTTTTGGGGGTTAAGACCAGCCAAGTGAATCGTATATTCTCCTTTTCCACATCCAAGCTCCAAAACTATAGGTTTGGCATTTTTAAAATAGGATTTATTCCAACTCCCCTTCAAGAAAAATGAATCTTTTTCAAGCTCAGCTCTCGAGGGTTGAATTACATTTTTAAAGGTTTCATTTTCCTCAAAACGTTTTAATTTATTTTTACTCCCCACCAAAATGATTTAAATAAGTGAATTTAGGAATTGAAAAAATTAATGATCAATTTTGTTATTATTCATTGTTATACGCTGTAAAGTAAATGAAAACTCTGAACCCACTCCAAGGGTGCTCTCAACAGAAAGTTTTTCTTGATGAGCCTCTATAATATGCTTAACAATAGCAAGTCCTAATCCAGATCCTCCTTGTTTTCTATTTCCAGTTTTATCTACCCTGTAAAAACGCTCAAATAGTCTCGGAATATGCTCATCGGCGATACCTTCTCCATTATCATCAATACGAATGACAATTTTTTCAGAATTTACCTCTTGAACTGCAACTTCAGTCTTTCCATTCTCGACTCCATATTTTAAAGAATTAATAATTAAATTAGTAAGAACCTGTTGAATTCTCTCTTCATCTGCATAGACCATAACAGGATTAAGATATTCCTTGTCAAAAGCAAGGGATATTTTGTTTTTAGTAGCTTGCATTTCAAGAAGATCAAAAACGTTTTCAATAAGTTTAATAACGTCAAATGAGGTTCTATCAATTGATTTTATACCTGATTCAAATTGAGTAATTAAATCTAAATCTTTAACAACATAAATCAATCTTTCAACTCCTTTTGCTGTTCGCTTTAAATATTTATCTCTTACTTCCTTATCTTTTATAGCTCCCTGAAGTAAAGTCAAAACATAACCTTGAATTGTAAATAAGGGTGTTTTTAATTCGTGAGATATATTTCCAATAAATTCTTTACGGTAATTTTCTTTATCTTTTAATAATTCAATCTCTAGTTTTTTATCGTCAGCAAATTTTCGCAGACCTTTTTTTAAAACTTCTATATCTGATTGGATATTCATTTTATTTTGAGATACTCCAGAGGGTAATAAATCGCTGTAAATTCCTTTAACCTTATTTAAGATGAATCTTTCAATTCTAAAATGGACCAACAAAACCGAACAAAGAAAAAATATTAAAATGAAAATAATTATAAAGGGGAATCCTTTGTGAAGGATATTAATTTCCAAAAAATAAAATAACAAGGAAATCAAAAACAACATTAAAATTGTCAGCATGGCTGATAATGTGATGGCTGTTTTGTAGTTCTTTAGTCTTGACACTTATTTTGAAGAATTGATAAATTTGTAGCCTACACCCTTAACCGTTTTAAAATATTTATCGCCAACTTTTTCACGGAGCTTTCTGATATGAACATCAATTGTTCGATCACCTACGACCACTTCACTTCCCCATACAATTTCCATAATTTTCTCTCTTTTAATTACCTTATCTGGCTTCGAAGCGAGTAAATAAAGTAATTCAAATTCCTTTCTAGGCATTGAAAATGATTTTCCCATATGAGTGACTTCATACTTATCCCTGTCAATGATTAGCTTACCTATTTGAATTTTTTCTTGACTTGGTTCTTCATTTTTTAAACGTCTTAATAATGCTTTTACTTTAGAAACAATTATCTTAGGTTTAATAGGTTTAGTTACATAATCATCTGCTCCTGCCTCAAGTGCAGCAACTTGAGAATAATCCTCTCCCCTAGCTGTTAAGAACATAATAATTGTTTCATTAAAAGAGACGTCATTTCTCAACTGCTCACAAGCTTCAATTCCATCAATATTCGGCATCATCACGTCCATAATAATTAAATGAGGTATCTTTTTTTTGGCTTTTTTCAAAGCCTCTTTACCATCACTGGCAGTATAAATCTTATACCCCTCTTGATCCAAATTGTATCTTATAATTTCAATTACATCTGGCTCATCATCTACCAACAGAATTTTGATGTCTTTTTTTTTCATCACTTATATATTTCACTAATATAAAATTAATCCCCTTGACTGTGTTAACAAACTCTTATATAATAATCTTAAAATTTAACACTAAGCTTAATTTTGTTAACTTTGATTTAAAGGCAATATTTTAATTATGTCCCAGAATGTTTTTATTTTTTTAATGGCAACTACATGTACAATTGCTTTTACACAATATAATGAAAATCAATCTATTAACATCAAAAGATCTGAACTTTCAATTGCAGCAGAAGATCTGTTTCAAAAACTTGATTATAAATTATACCCCAACCCTCTGGTTGGAAATTCATTAAATTTTATTTCTCCAAGATCTGAAATAAAAGAAATCGCTATTTTGAATATTCTAGGGAAAGAGGTTTTTAAGACCATTACTTTAAATAATCAAATCCTCCTCCCGAATCTTGTTGGTGGCATTTATATAGTTAAACTAAAGCAAGGGAATTACCTGGGTTTAAGCCGATTAGTTGTTCCTTAAAGTAAATGATCACTAGTCCTCCTTCTATTGAAAATTTTTGGGAAGTTAATTCAAGTTCGTCATTCGAAAAGTTAGCATTAGATACCTTTTATCTACAATATAAAAAAAACACTGTTTATCGCTCTTTTTGTAGTTTAATCAACAGAAGTCCTTGTGACATAAAAAAAGTTGAAGATATTCCACATTTACCAATATCTTTTTTTAAGTCTAAGAAAGTTGTTTCTTACAATAAGGAACCAATAGGCTTCTTTAGTTCAAGTAAAACATCTGGTCTCGTTTCATCAAAACACTTCTATCGAAATTTGAATGATTATATTAAAAGTTTCACTAAGGGCTTTGAAAATTTTTACGGTAAATTTTCAAATTATGTTTTTTTAGGACTCCTTCCATCCTATATAGAGCAAAAAAATTCTTCGTTGATTTTCATGTTTAATGAATTAATTCAAAAAAGCAGCCACATTGAAAGTGGTTTTTACCTTGACAACTTTAAAGATTTGGTTCAAAAAATTAATTTTTTAGAGTCTCGCGGTCAAAAGACTATATTAATGGGTGTTTCCTTTGCACTTTTAGATTTATTAGAATATCACCAGTTTCATCTCAAAAACACCTTAATAATGGAGACGGGAGGAATGAAAGGAAAACGAAAAGAAATTACTCGAATGGAACTTCATAAGATTTTAAGTGAAGGGTTTGGTTGTAAAAAAATTCATTCTGAGTATGGGATGACAGAGCTTCTTTCTCAGGCTTATTCCAATGGCGATGGTATATTCGAATGCCAACCCTGGATGCGGGTTTCAATTCGTGAAAACCAAGATCCATTTGAGTTAATTCAGAATGGTCAAACAGGTGGAATTAATATTATTGATCTAGCTAACAGGGACTCGTGTGCCTTTATAGCTAGTGATGATATTGGAAAAGTACATTCTAACAAAAAGTTTGAAGTCTTGGGGCGCTTTGACCACTCAGAGGCAAGAGGTTGTAATTTGATGTTATTTTAAACCACTAATTTGATAATAAAGTAATTTTTTTTACCTCTTTGAAGCAATATATATTGGTTGTCTATCAAGTCATCTTCACCAATCTTATATTTTTCCATTACTTTAATCTTGTTTACAGATATAGACTTCTCACTTAATGCTCTTCTTGCCTCGCCATTTGATTTGAGAAAATTCGTTTTATTAACTAAAAGATTAATCATATCAATTCCATTATTGAAATCAGCTCGAGAAATTTCTGATTGAGGTACTCCTTCAAATACCTCCAAGAATGTTTGTTGGTCAAGTTTTTTTAAATCCTCAGCTGTAGATTTTCCAAAAAGGATTTGGCTGGCTTTTTTTGCTTTTTCAAGGTCTTTATCAGAATGTACCATCCTAGTAACCTCTTCTGCAATTGTTTTTTGTAACAGTCTTGCGTGTGGCATAGACCTATGTTCTAAAATCAAACTTGAGATCTTTTCTTGATCCAAAAGGGTGAAAACCTTTATGTAGCTCTCTGCATCCTCGTCCGATGAGTTGAACCAATATTGATAGAATTTGTAAGGTGATGTCTTTGATTTATCTAACCAAACATTCCCACTTTCAGTCTTACCGAATTTGGTCCCATCTGCCCTAGTAATTAAGGGGCAAGTAATTGCATAAGCTTTTCCCCCAACTTTTCTTCGAATCAACTCTGTACCTGTAGTAATATTACCCCATTGATCGCTACCTCCCATCTGAATTTTACAATCCATATTTTTATAAAGATGAAGAAAGTCATATCCCTGGAGCAATTGATAAGTGAATTCTGTGAAAGACATTCCAACTTTTGCCTCTATCCCTAAACGTTTTTTAACAGAATCTTTAGCCATCATGTAATTTACCGTGAGATGTTTTCCAACCTCTCTAGAAAAGTCAATGAGCGTATAATCTTTCATCCAGTCATAATTATTTACCAATATTGCTCCTTTTTTTCCATCGGAATCAAAATCAAGAAACTTATTTAATTGACTTCTAATTCCATCAATATTTTTTTTTAGACTATCGGGATCAAGTAAATTTCTTTCATGGGATTTACCTGAAGGGTCACCAATCATTCCTGTTGCTCCTCCAACTAGTATAATTGGTTGGTGGCCTGCATTTTGAAAATGAATCAATATCATAATCTGCACTAAACTTCCAATGTGAAGTGAATCTGAAGTAGGATCAAAGCCAATATATCCCGCAGAAGGAGTTTTAAGTAAATAATCTTCGGTTTCCGGCATGATGTCATGTAACATTCCACGCCATCGTAGCTCTTCTACAAAATTTTTTTGCATTGTTAACGTTTGCTCTGCAAAGATAGATTTATGGAGTAAAACAAAAAATTATTATTTAAAAAGCATTATTTTTAATTTATGATTCTGGTTACAGGAGCTACGGGATTTATTGGCTCTAATTTATTATATAAATTAGCCAAATATAATGTATGTAACATTGTAGCAACTTACAGATACAAAGCCAATAAAGATAAAATTGCTGCTTTATTTAGATCCAAATTCCCTGATGGAAATTTAAAGTTTGAAAGAATTATTTGGAGAAAAGCAGAATTAAGAGATTTACCTAGCTTAACAGAAGCTTTTGAAGGTGTAAAGAAAGTATATCATTGTGCAGCCTTTATTTCGTTTGCTTTCAGCGATCGTCAAAAACTTTACGAGATAAATCAAAAAGGAACATCATATATGGTTGATCTGTGTTTAAAAAATAAGATCGAAAAACTTGTTTATGTAAGCTCCATAGCTAGTCTGGGTTCCGAAGAAAACGAGACCACAGTTGATGAAAATAGTACCTGGGACAATAATATTGACAAAACTCCATATGGCTATTCAAAATATGGCGCTGAAATGGAGGTGTGGAGGGGCAGTCAAGAGGGTCTTGATATAGCAATAGTTAATCCAGGTATTGTATTAGGTCCAGGTAGTCCAATGGAAAAAAAAATTAAGTCCATGAAAAATTGGTTCAGGTTTTACACCCCTGGAATAAGTGGCTATGTATGGGTAGAGGACGTGACAACTATAATGATTAAATTAATGGATTCAGGAATTAAGTCTGAAAGGTTTGCTTTAGTTGCTGAAAACTGGTCTGGAAAATCAATGATTCTAGCGTTGTTAAAAGCGCAGAAAAAAAACTATACAGTTATTAAAATGTCTAAAGTATTTTTTTACACTTTTTGGTTTGTAGAGTATTTACTTGAAATAATTGGTCTACGAAAAAGGTTCTTTACCAAAGCATTAATAAAAATAATTTTTAATGATACTAAAATAAGTGGTGAGAAAATTAAATCCTACATTGATTTTAAATATACACCAATTGGTCTTTCACTAAAAAAATTGAATTTGGATAAAATATAGCTTACTAATCAGGTATCTATTCAATCTCAATTTTTTGGAGACTATCCCTTAACTCATTTAATTTAAATTGAACCTTTTCAAATATGTAAGTATATTCTTTAGGGTTTTTTGAGTAAAAATCCTGACTTTGATAAAATTGCAGGCTATCTACCCCATATTTCTGGAGAATATATTGATCAACCAAAATATTTCTTTTTTCCCTGATTGCATATCCATTCCGGTTGATATTCTTCATTAACATAACATCTAACATTATTTTACTCATTAATTCTTGTTCAATTAAATTGTCAGGAGGATTTGTTTCTCTAGGCTGTAAACAGGAAAAAAGAAACAAAAACAAAATAATTATAATAAATCTTTTCATTTAAAGCTTTTTTCTGTCAAAGGTTAATTTTCTTCCTAAGGAGGACTCAATTATTTCGCCTTGATCATAGACCAAGTTACCATTTACAAAAGTTTTTTCAATATAAGCATCAAAGGTTGTTCCCTCAAATGGAGACCAACCACATTTGTATAGTATATTTTCCTTTGTAACAATTGTTTTTTTGTTCAAATCCACCAATACCAAATCGGCAAAATAACCCTCTCTCAAATATCCTCGATTTTGAATCCTGAAAAGAATAGCCGGATTGTGACAAGCTTTTTCAACAAGTTTTTCAAGGGTGATTTTACCTTTTTTAGCCTGAGTTAATAAAGCAATTAAAGCATGCTGAACCAAAGGCCCTCCGGAAGGGGCTGAAGTATATAAATTTTGTTTTTCCTCAAGTGTATGCGGAGCATGATCAGTAGCAAGGATATCGATTCTGTTGTCATTAAGTGCTTTCCAGAGCTCATCGCGATCAGATTCTTTTTTAACTGCAGGGTTCCATTTTATTAGATTACCCTTTTCTTTGTAATCATCTTCTGAAAAATATAAATGGTGAACACAAACCTCTGCCGTAATTTGTTTGGAAACTAATGGTTTATTATTGGAAAATAAATGGGTTTCCTTTGCTGTAGATAAATGAAAAACATGTAACCTAGCTCCTGTTTTTTTTGCCATTGCAATAGCTTTGGAGGAGGAAAGGTAGCAAGCGTCTTCACTTCTGATTTTAGAATGTTTTTCAATCGGAATATTATCCCCATATTTCTTTCTGTATTTCGATAAATTATTCTTAATAGTAGACTCATCCTCGCAATGAACAGCTATAGGAAGAGTTGTTTTTGAAAAGATTTCTTCAAGAACTTTTTCATCATCTACAAGCATTTTTCCAGTTGAAGACCCCAGAAATAATTTTATACCAGCAACTTTTGTGTCATCTATTTTAATAATATCTTTTAGGTTTTCATTTGTACCGCCAAAGAGAAATCCAAAATTTGCTATGGAGCTTTTTTCAGCAATTGCATGCTTATCCAGCAGTGCATTAGAGTCAGTAGTTTGAGGTATGGTATTTGGCATTTCTAAAAAAGATGTTATTCCACCAGCTACAGCTGCTCTTGATTCACTTGCGATAGTAGCTTTGTGAGTCAAACCTGGCTCACGGAAATGGACCTGATCATCAATCCAACCAGGTAATAAATGTAATCCCTTTGCGTCAATTACTTCCATAGAGCTTGAAGGGGAGATAGAATCGCAGATTGATGCAATTGTTTCACCTTTTATTAATAAGTCTTTTTGAATGATCTTTCCCTCGTTGACTAGGGTAGCGTCCTTTATTAAAATTTCCCTCATTTATTTAAGCCAAAAATATCATTAATTCTCAAAATTAAAACGCCTAATAAGCCTTCCCAAATAATTCTTCCGTCCATTTTTGACAACCCTAGGGTTCTGTTAGTAAAGATTATTGGATGTTCAATATAACTGAATTTTTTTCGCCATGTTTTATATTTCATTTCAACCTGAAAAGCATACCCGATAAATTTAACTTTATCGAGAACTATTTCTTCCAATACTTCTCTTTTGTATCCAACAAAACCCGCTGTAGGATCTTTTATTGGCATTGAAGTTATTAATCTAACATAAACAGATGCCAAATAGGATAATATAATACGACCTAGAGGCCAATTGACAACATTTATTCCTTTAATATATCTAGAACCGATAACCATATCTTTACCTTCTTTTAAGTAATCAAGCATTGTACCAAGTTCACTTGGATTATGAGAAAAATCTGCATCCATTTCGAAAATATAATCATACATTTTATCCACAGCCCATTTGAATCCATGAATATATGCTCTACCCAGTCCATCTTTATTTTTTTTAACCTCCAAAAAAATCTTCTTGGGATATGATTTAATAATTTCTTTTACAATAGTTGCTGTTCCATCAGGAGAGGAGTCGTCAACTACTAAAACATCAAATTTCTTTTCTCTAATTGTGGCTTCAATTACTTTTTTTATGTTTTCAGCCTCATTATAAGTTGGAATAATAACCAGTGCTTTTTCCATAGGTAGATTGTAAATTTACTAAATCAATGGAAATAAAACTTTGTGTGAGAATACTTCCTTATTTTTATTTCATGTTTGAATTGATAAATAAATTAAGGCAAAATGAAGATTGGGTAACATTACTAATACTATTAGTTTTTTTTCTAATAGTTTCTTTATACAGAAGAAACCCCAATCAAACAACTATTCTTTTGAAATTTTGGAAAATTAATAGCTTTTCAATTATTAATCAAAAAGAACAGTTCTTCAATCCCTTAAGTTTATTCAATTTTATTTTATTAGCTGTGATTTTTATTAGCTATTCTCTACTAGGTTATTTTTTTTATGAAAGAATCCTTTCCAGTTCACTCGGAAAAATTCCATTTCTATATTTTATTATTTCTGTAACCTTAATTGTTAGTTTCAGATACTTTTTTTTGAAAATGGCTATTTGGTACTCAGGTTTAACTGAAATATTAACGAGAGCAATTTATAATAGCTTAAGGTTCCACGGATCGATTAGTATTTTTGTTTTATTCAATTTTGTAATATTCTACTATGGTTCTAATCAAATCCAAGATTTAATTTTATTAACATCGATAGCGACCTCAATATTAATAATTATTTCACACACCATATTATATTTTAAAATTGCATTACGAGAACCACAATACTCTTTTTATATATTTTTATATATTTGTGGTTTTAAGTTAGCGCCCTGGCTTTGGCTCTACAAAATATTTTATTAGGATTTTATAAATAATAGATAAAGTATGAAAGTGAAGACTATTTTAGTGTCACAACCTGAGCCTGCAAGTGATAAATCTCCATATTCTAGGTTGAAGGAGAAGCACAAATTAAAAATCGATTTTCGTCCTTTTATTCATGTTGAGGGATTGACCGCCAAAGAGGTGCGGTTACAAAAAATTAACTTCTCAGATTATAACAATATAATACTAAATAGCAGAAACGCTGTTGATCACTTCTTCAGAATTACTGAAGAAATGCGTTACAAGGTTCCTGATGCAACAAAATACTTTTGTCAATCTGAGGCAGTTGCTAACTACCTTCAAAAATATGTTGTTTATCGAAAAAGAAAAATATACGTAGGGGATAGAAGTATAAATGATTTGGAAGCCATTTTCAAGAAATTTCAAAAAGAACGTTTCTTACTTCCAACATCTGATGTTCTTAAGCCAAGTATACCAAGTTGTTTAGACGAGATGGGGGTTAATTGGGATAGAGCACAATTATACAGAACAGTTGTGAGTGATCTTTCAGATTTGAGAGATGTATACTATGACGTTTTGGTTTTTTTTAGCCCCTCTGGTATTGAATCACTTTTAAAAAACTTTCCTGATTTCCAGCAAAAAAACACCCGAATAGCAGCCTTTGGAAATGCCACTGAAAAAGCAGCCGACAAAGCTAAGCTCAGGATCGATATTAAAGCTCCTACACCTGAAGCCCCTTCAATGAGTATGGCGATTGAAAAATATATCCGCACTCTAGGAAATTAGATTTTATCTATAATGATTTAATTTTAAGAATTCTAATAATCAAAATTATCCAAGCTGAAATTAATAAAGTTCCACCTAATGGAGTGACGGGACCTAAAAATGACAGATCTGTTGAAAAAAATTTTTGAAGGCATAGTAAAAAAATACTAAAACTGAAAAGTAAAGTTCCCCAAAAAAATAGACGAAAAATCAAAATATTTTTTGGAATTTCAAATCCGCCTATAATAAGCATGCTAAGTCCATGATACATCATATACCTTATTCCTGTTTCAAAAGCATCAAACTTCTGTATATCTAAATAGGATTTCAAAAAGTGACTTGCAAAGGCACCTAGAACAACAGATAAGAGCGCAAAACATGCCCCTGCCAATTTAAATTTTCTCATAATTATAATTTAAAATAAAAATAACTTTTAAATGTTAATTAATTTAAACTATTAACTAAATTCATAGTCTAGATTAAATTTTTTAACTCAAATAATTGAAAAAGGAAAATAATAAAGTACTTATAGATGGATTGGATAAAGTAATCCTTAAGGCACTGATGACAAATGCGAGAAAGTCTATTAATGAAATAGCGAAAACTGCAGGAATATCTGGTGCTGCTGTCCATCAACGGCTGAAAAAGCTTGAAAAAACTAATCTTATATCGGGATCACAGCTAATCATTAACCCTAAAGTATTGGGATATAAAACTATGGCTTTCATCGGAATATACCTAGACAAAGCAATTAGAAATCCTGAGGCCGTTAAACAACTTGAAAAAATCCCAGAAGTAATAGAATGTCACTATACTACTGGAAATTGGAGTATACTTATCAAAATTCTTTGTGAGGATAACCAGCATCTAATGAATGTATTAAATCACAAAATACAAACCATTGAAGGAGTATCTAGAACAGAGACCTTTATTTCTCTTAACCAACAAATCAAAAGACAGATTCAGCTTTAGAGTTTTTATAAACTATTAATTCTTTCTATTAATCAATGCAAAAACAATTATGAACAATTGTAGGAGGCCTGAAATTATATTAGCGATAATTACAGCCAAACTTTTAATCAAAAAACCGTAGTAGAGCCATATGCAGATCCCTATCAGCATAATTACATACATTGAAACTGAAACCCCTTTAGCATTTTTATTTTTCCAAATTTTAAAGACCTGAGGTACAAATGCAAAAGTGGTAAAACTAGCAGCGATAAGTCCTATTATCTCAATTTGGATAGAATTCATTAAGTTACAATATTGATTATTTTACCTGGAACAACGATGATTTTTTTAGGTAAGCTGCCACTTAGTTGAGATAGTGTTTTTTCTTCATTCATTACCTCCTCTTTAATTTGTTCAATCGTTAATTCTAAAGAAAGTTTTATTGTAAAGCGCATCCTTCCATTAAAGGAAACAGGATACTCCTTTACTTTTTCTTCTAATTTACTAGGATCGAATTTTGGGAAAGGCTCAAACGCAATGCTATTACTGTTACCTATTCTCATCCATAATTCTTCAGCAAAATGGGGAGCAAATGGAGAAAGCAAAACCAAAAGTGGTTCCAAAACCTCTCGATTAGAACACTTCAATGCCGTCAGTTCATTGATACATATCATAAAACTACTGACACATGTATTAAAAGAAAGACGCTCAATATCTTCAGTAACTTTCTTGATGGTTTGATGAACAACTTTTAGGCTTTCCGCGCTTGCTACTTGATCATTAACCAAGAAATGGTCTTCTTGATAAAACAACTTCCAAAACTTCTTGAGAAAGTTATGGACTCCGGAAATACCTGCAGTATTCCAAGGTTTATCCTGCTCAATAGGACCTAAAAACATTTCATACATTCTAAGGGTATCTCCTCCATATGTATCACAAATCTCATCTGGATTTACAACATTGTGTTTTGACTTTGACATTTTTTCTACCTCCCTACCAACAATGTATTTTCCGTCCTCTAGAATGAATTTAGCATTTTTGAAGTCTTTTTGCCAACTCCTAACTTTATTTATATCCAACTGATTACTGGAATTGACTAAAGAGACGTCAACATGGATGGGCTCTACCTCATAATCTTTTATAAGACCTTTGGATAAAAATTTTTGTGTTCCCTTTTTTCGATAAACAAATGCAGAATTCCCAAGTATCATACCTTGATTTACTAATTTCTTTGCATACTCATCCACTTTCAAGTATCCCAAATCAAACAGTACCTTTTGCCAAAAACGCGAATACAAAAGGTGACCAGTTGCATGCTCATTACCACCCATATAGAAATCAACTTCTTTCCAGTAATTAATTGCCTCGTCTCCTACAAATTGCTTATGATTTGATGTGTCCATATAGCGATTAAAATACCATGAACTTCCAGCCCATCCAGGCATGGTATTTAATTCAATAGGGAAAATAGTTTTGTGATTAATTTGATTATTAGGTACGACTTTTTCGTTTACTTCATCCCAAGCCCAGTTTTTAGCATTACCTAATGGAGGTTTTCCATCAGGTGTTGGGAGATATTTTTCTACATCTGGTAATTCTAATGGAAGATTTTTCTCCGATATGGGATATGGAACTTCTGACTTAAAATATATTGGTATTGGCTCTCCCCAATATCGCTGACGACTAAATATAGCATCTCTTAGTTTGAAATGAACTGCTCCCTTTCCATAATTATTCTCCTCTAATTCTAAGATAATTTTTTGAATTGCCTCCTTATAATTCATACCATTTAAAAAACTTGAATGGATGAGTTTTATATTTCCTTTTTCTACATAGGCTTTTTTACTAACATCAATACCATCAAAAATATTAATGATTTGAAGTTTAAAGTGTCGTGCAAAATCAAAATCTCTTTGATCCCCGCTAGGGACAGCCATTACTGCTCCCGTTCCATAACTGGCTAAAACATAATCCCCAATCCAAATAGGAATTTTAACTTTAGTGAACGGGTGAATCGCATATCCTCCAGTAAAAACACCACTAATATTTTTCACTTCAGCCTGCCTTTCCCTTTCCGATTTAGTTGAAACCTTTGCGATATAATCTTCGACCTCTTTTTCTTTCTCAGGCGTAGTTATTGATTTGACCAATCCATGCTCTGGAGCAAGTATCAAATAGGTTACTCCGAAAATAGTATCAGGTCGGGTTGTAAAAATCTCTATTTTGTTTTTGTTATCCTTAATTTGAAAAAAAATACTGGCGCCAATAGATTTCCCAATCCAGTTTCTTTGCATTTCTTTTAGTGAGTCTGGCCAGTTGACTTGGTCTAAACCTTCTAATAATCGATTAGCAAAAGCACTAATTCGCATACTCCACTGTGTCATTTTCTTCCTGATAACAGGATGCCCCCCGCGTTCTGAAACACCATTAACGATCTCATCATTAGCCAAAACAGTTCCTAAAGCAGGGCACCAATTAACTTGCGTTTTAGATAAATAGGTCAAACGGTATTTTAGTAAAATCTTTTCTTTTTCTACTTCAGAAAAGGCATTCCATTCATTTGCTTCAAATAACTGAGTATCTTTTTCACAATGGGCAAATACTTTATGATTCCCCTCTCTTTCAAAATCTGAAATCAATTCTGTAATTGGAAAGGCCTTATCTTTAGAAGTATTATAATAAGAATTAAATAATTTAAGGAAAATCCATTGCGTCCAACGATAATATTTCGGATCTGAGGTCTGAACCTCCCTAGTCCAATCGAATGAAAAACCCATTCGGTCTAGTTGCTTACGATATCTTTTTATATTGGCCTGAGTTGTCTTGGCAGGGTGCTGGCCAGATTGAATTGCATATTGTTCTGCAGGTAATCCAAATGAATCATAACCTTGAGGATGTAAAACATTAAATCCTTGATGTCTCTTGTAACGCGCAATAATATCACTTGCTATATAACCTAAAGGATGCCCAACGTGGAGCCCTGCTCCAGAGGGATAAGGAAACATATCTAAAATATAAAACTTTGGTTTTTCGCTTTTATTATGGGCTTTAAAAGTTTGATTACTCGCCCAAAACGTTTGCCATTTTTTTTCAATTTGCTGAAAATCATATTTCATTTAAGGACTTCTTTGAAAGTATAAAAATAAGCTTATTGACCGAAAGGAAAAAGTTTACCAATCTCAGGGTGTTTTTTATTGATGGTTTTTTATTTTTACGTAAAAAATTTAACTTCATTGAAGCAGTTACCTGAAGAAAAATTCAATAAACGAAGGTTGATTTCAACCTATTTATCTGTAGTAGTGAGCATCTCTTTAGTTCTTTTGCTGACAGGAATCCTGGGAATACTATTATTAAATTCAAAAAAAGTTGCTGACCATTTTAAAGAGCAGATTGTTATGACGGTCTATATTAAAGATTCCGCAAAAGAAATTGAATTAAAGCAAATACAAAAAACCTTGAGTCTAAATTCGGCTACCAAAAAAGTGAATTTTGTCTCAAAAAAAGAAGCTTCTTTGCGTCACGAAAATGAAATTGGTGAAGATTTTATCGAATTTTTAGGCTATAATCCTTTGATGAATTCCATTGATGTTTATTTTAAAGCATCTTTTTTGAATCCTGCAATGGTTTCTAAACTTAGTAAGGACCTAGAACGCTATGGCTATGTGAGTGAAGTGGTTTATGATCAGCCACTGTTAGAACTATTGGACGATAACATAAAAAAAATCACCTTTGGGATGATTCTTGCTGGTGGTCTTTTTATTTTGGTGGCAGTTTTATTGATCAATAGCTCGATTCGACTTTCTATTTACAATAAAAGACTAATAATAAAAACTATGCAATTGGTTGGCGCGACGAAAAGCTTTATTAGAAGGCCTTTCATCAAAACCCACTTATTTATGGGTTTTATCGGAGCAATTATTGCTATAGTAGGTTTGGGAATTTTAATCTATGAGATGGATAATTACTTTCCTGAATTAAAAATCTTAGAGAACCCCATTGAACCTGCATTAATTTTTACTGCAATTCTTGCTCTTGGCTTGGGGATCACTCTAATTAGTACTTTCTTTGCTACACAACGTTATTTAAATCTTAAATCAGATGCTATTTACTAATTTATTGCTATGAGTAAAGAAAAAGAAATCAAAAAAGAATTTTTATTTGGTAAAAGAAACTTTCGATTACTTTTAATTGCTTTATCATTTATATCACTTGGATTTATTTTAATGGTAGGAGGTGGAAGTAAAGATCCCAATGTTTTTAATCCAGAAATTTTTAGCTTTCAAAGAATTCGTCTTGCTCCAACATTTGTATTGTTGGGGTTTGCAATAGCAATTTTTGCCATTTTAACTCCGTCTAAAAAAAGTTAATGAGCGTACTAGAATCGCTTATTTTAGGAATTATTCAGGGGCTTACAGAGTTTTTACCCGTTTCTTCAAGTGGACACTTAGAACTTGTAAAAGCCATTTTTGGAAATGATTACGGGCAAAACCAAAGTTTACTAATTACACTTAACCTTCATGCAGCAACTGCTTTGAGCACTATTTTTGTTTTTAGAAAAGACATCTGGTTAATTTTTTCTGATGTATTTCGTTTTAGAAAAGGTGAAAGTTTAGATTTTTCTTTGAAAATATTAATTTCAATGATGCCAGCAGTTTTAATTGGACTATTTTTTGAGAACTTCATTTCATCCTTATTTGATGGGAAAGTTTTATTGGTAGGAGTAATGCTGACCATAACAGCTATATTACTTTACCTGGCCGATCAAATAAATGAAAATAATAGTTCGATAGGTTTTAAAAATGCATTTTTAATTGGTTTAATTCAAGCGGTGGCGATTATTCCAGGTGTTTCTAGAAGTGGTGCAACCATTGCCCTTGCAGTAATTCTCAAAATTAACAGAGACAAAGCCACCCGTTTTTCATTCATAATGGTCATTCCTTTAATTTTTGGCAGCATGGCAAAAAGTCTTCTTGAAGGAAATTTATTAGCTGAGTCTCCAAATATTATCACTTTAATAATAGGCTTTTTAA
This sequence comes from uncultured Bacteroidota bacterium, assembly GCA_902515395.1. Lineage (GTDB taxonomy): Bacteria > Bacteroidota > Bacteroidia > Flavobacteriales > Flavobacteriaceae > UBA8316. The sequence continues at coordinate 52,723 of CABXUL010000003.1, forward strand.
GTGCTTTTATTACAGGAATATTTGCGTGTAAGTGGATGATTAGTTTGGTAAAAAAAAGTCAATTAAAGTATTTTAGCTTTTATTGTATGATTGTTGGTCTAATATCTATTGTATATTCCCTTTGAAATGGAATTTACCCTACAATCAATATCTAATGGAAAATTGCTGTTAATTGATAAACCTCTCGAATGGACATCTTTTCAGGCGGTAAATAAAATTAGATGGGGCTTAAGAAGTAAATTCAATCATAAGAAGCTAAAGGTTGGCCATGCTGGAACGCTCGACCCACTTGCCACTGGATTATTACTAATTTGCACTGGAAAAATGACCAGAAAAATAGGTGAGTTTCAAGCTCTAGAGAAAACTTATACGGGTACAATTACACTTGGTGCGACAACTCCATCCTTTGATTCAGAAACACCCATAGATAAAAAATTCAAGATTACCCATTTGAATGATGAAGCCCTGATAGCTGCTAAAGAAAAGTTTAAGGGTGAAATTGATCAATTCCCACCACTTTTTTCAGCCATAAAAAAAGAAGGGAAACGACTTTATGAATACGCTCGCGCTGGTGAAAAAATAGAAATAAAATCTAGAAAAATTAAAATCCATCGTTTTGATTTCAAGAAGATAGAGCTCCCTGATATAGATTTCGAAGTAAAATGTTCAAAAGGAACCTACATACGTTCTTTGGCAAACGATTTTGGAAAGTCTGTCGACTCAGGTGGCTATTTGAGTTCATTAAGGAGAATCAAAATAGGATCCTTTAAAGTTGTAAATGCACTTACGCCACAGGAATTCATTGAAAAACTGGAATTATAAAATTGCTCTGATGGTTTCAGAGTCCTTGTTTTTTAATAATTTTGCTTAAAGTTACAGGACAATGCATTTAACACAGGATCAAGTAAATGAAAGATTGAAAAGTAAGGGTTTTCTTGCGCTAGATGTACCTAAAGATTTGGATCTGGCCACTGAAATCAAACTTTTAAAAAAGAAAAAAAATGCTGTATTATTAGCGCATTATTACCAAGAAGCTGTTATCCAAGAATTAGCAGATTATTTAGGCGACAGTTTATACCTAGCTCAAGCAGCACAGAAAGTATCGGCTGAAATAATAGTTTTTTCCGGTGTTCACTTTATGGCTGAGACTGCTAAAATCATAAACCCTAATAAAAAGGTTATATTACCAGATCTAAAAGCTGGATGTTCATTAGCTGACTCTTGCCCTCCTTCTGATTTTAAAAAATTTATTGATCAATATCCTGGGGCTCACGTGGTCACCTACATCAATTGTTCTGCTGAAATAAAAGGATTAAGCACCATTGTATGTACTTCAAGTAATGCCAAACGGGTGATCGAATCAATTCCAGAGGGTGAAACAATAATTTTTGCCCCAGATAAAAATCTAGGGCACTATCTAATCAAGGAGACAGGGAGGAATATGATTTTGTGGGAGGGATCATGTATTGTTCACGAGGCCTTTTCTTTCGAGCGTATTGTCAATCTATCCAAAACATATCCAAAGGCTAAATTCATAGCCCATCCTGAAAGTGAGTCTCAGATCTTAGAAATCGCTGATTATATTGGCAGCACTTCAGGTTTATTGAAGTTTGTACAAGAAAATTCTGCTACTGAGTTCATCGTAGCCACTGAAGCGGGAATTCTTTATGAAATGGAAAAACGCTGCCCTAATAAAACATTCATTCCTGCTCCAGTAGAGGACGAAACTTGTGCCTGTAGTGAATGTGCTTATATGAAGCTAAATACTTTGGAAAAATTATATTTATGTTTAAAATATGAAACCCCGGAAATTAAGCTTTCTGATTCACTAATTGAAAAAGCAAAGCTCCCCATTGTTAAGATGCTAGATCTAGGATAGTTATGATTACTGATATTCTTGTTATTGGAAGTGGTATTTCAGGCCTAACCTACGCCATCAAGATTGGAGAGCAAAACCCTGAATTACAACTTACCATTATTTCTAAAAATAATCTTTTAGAGACTAATACCCGCTATGCTCAAGGGGGAATAGCTGTAGTTTCCAATTTCCAAAAAGATTCCTATGACAAACACATCGAAGATACTCTAATTGCGGGTGCAGGAAAATGCGATAAAGAAGTAGTAAAGTTTGTTGTTGAAGAGGGCCACGAGCGATTACAGGAATTAATGGATTGGGGAACACAATTCGATAAAAAAGAAAAAGGGTTGCATCTAACTAAAGAAGGTGGACACTCTGAAAATAGAATTGTTCATCACAAGGACAGCACAGGACTTGAAATTCAAGAATCTCTAATTCGCAAAATCAAAACATTTCCAAATATTTCACTTTTAGAAAACCATACATTGGTAGATTTAATTACTGATCACCACACGGGAAGTCTAAATAAACGTTGCTACGGTGCATATGTCATCCAAAACTTAGAACAAGAGATTATTAGGATTTCATCAAAAATAACTGTTTTGAGTACTGGTGGAGCTGGACAGCTTTTTTCTCACACCACCAATCCACTTAATGCAACTGGCGATGGGCTTGGTGCTGCTTACCGAGCTAAGGTACTTATGAAAGCATTGCCTTTCGTTCAATTCCATCCCACTGCCTTATACCCAAAAATTGAAGGCAATACTTTTCTAATATCCGAGGCAGTTCGGGGTGAAGGGGGTATTCTTATAAATTCTAAAGGAGAACGTTTTATGCTAAAATATGATCCTAATGCTGAGTTAGCACCACGAGATATTGTAGCTCGCTCTATTGCGAATGAAATACTAAAATCCGATCAAGAATATGTTTATTTGGACTGTAGAAATATTAATAAACAGGACTTCATTAATCAATTCCCTACTATTTTAAAAAATTGTAAAAAAATAGATTTAAATCCGCTGATTGATCTAATTCCTGTCATTCCAGCTGCTCACTATTTTTGTGGTGGTATACAAGTTAATCCTTTTGGAGAAACAATTTTAAAAGGCCTTTATGCTATTGGAGAATGTAGTTATACAGGATTGCATGGAGCTAATCGATTAGCGTCAAACTCTTTACTTGAATCTTTAGTTTTTTCTCATCGAGCTGCCTTGAATTCTTTAAAAGAAATTAATGGAAACTTACCTTCAAAAGAATTTTATGAAAATGTTCCTGAATGGAATGGAGCCCAATACATTTATGATGAAAAAATTTCTGCAACAGAAAAGTTAAAAAAAAATCTTCAGAAAATAATGGCTTCTAAGGTAGGAATCTTTAAAACATCTGAAGGGCTGATAAAAGCAGAAAGTGAACTTAAAGAGATATTTCTTAAAACAAAAGATATATACAATGAAAACAAACTTACATTAGAGGTTTGTGAATTGAGAAATATGGTTAGCGTCGCCTACTTGATGATTAAACAATCACAGGAGCTAAAAGAAAATATTGGGGTATTTTATAACCATGATAATGTCGCATAGTTTTTACAAAAAATACCATTTAGCAATCAATCGATTTATCGATAATGCTTTAACTGAAGATATCGAAATGGGAGATCATAGCGGTCAAGCTTGTTTTGATAATCAACTAGAAAAATCGACCATTTTAAAAGTGAAAGAGGACTGTATCATTGCTGGAATTGATTTAGCCGAAAAAATTTTCAAGCGGTTTGATCACCTCATAAAATTAACTCGCAATTTTGAGGATGGCGAATCTCTCACAAAGGGAACAGTCGCTTATACTGTAGAAGGACCTGCTAAGTCGTTACTATCATCTGAAAGGTTAGTTCTAAATTGTATGCAAAGAATGAGTGGAATTGCATCTTTCACCCACCAATTAAATCAAAAAATAAAACATACAAATTGTAAAATTCTCGATACACGAAAAACAACTCCTGGCTTCCGCTATCCTGAAAAATGGGCCGTTTCAATTGGAGGAGGTTACAATCATAGAATGGGACTATTTGACGCCATAATGATTAAAGATAACCATGTAGATTTTTGTGGAGGTATGCAAAATACATTACTAAAAATTAAAGATTATTTGGAAAGAAGTCAATTAAAAATTGATGTGGTTGTAGAGGTTAGAAACCAAATTGAAATTGAGGCTGTAATGGAATTTCCATGGGTTAAACGAATACTTCTTGACAATATGGAGCCTGGTCAAATTCAGGAAAAAGTGTCTTGGATAAATAATAGTTTTGAAACAGAAGCATCGGGAAATATTAATGAGAACAACTTAATTCAATATGCAGAGACAGGAGTAGACTTTTTATCTATTGGTGCACTAACACACTCTGCAAAGAATATAGACTTGAGTTTAAAAGCCCTGTAAGGTTCCCTCTATATTTGCTATATTTGATAGATTTTTTAAGTATGAAATACAAAAGAATATTATTAAAACTTAGTGGTGAAGCTCTTATGGGTGAACATAATCACGGAATTGATCCAATAAGATTAAATGACTACGCCATTGAGATTAAAGAAATTCATGAAAAAGGAACAGAGATAGCAATTGTTATTGGAGGGGGAAATATTTTTCGGGGTGTTTCAGGTGCTAGTAAAGGTATGGATCGTGTTCAAGCTGACTATATGGGGATGCTTGCTACTGTAATTAATGGACTGGCTTTACAAAGTGCTCTTGAAAATATTGATATTCCAACTAGGTTGCAATCTGCTATAAATATGGAAGCCATAGCCGAACCTTTCATAAAGAGGAGAGCCACACGCCATTTAGAAAAAGGACGTGTGGTAATTTTTGGATCTGGGACTGGTAATCCTTTTTTCACCACCGATTCAGCAGCTGTCCTCAGAGCAATTGAAATCAATGCAGACGTCATCCTAAAAGGAACTAGAGTAGATGGAATTTACAATAAAGACCCCGAAAAAAATAAAGAGGCAACCAAGTTTGACTCACTTTCTTTTGAAGAGGTATTAAAAAAGGGTCTTAAAGTAATGGACACTACTGCTTTTACCTTAAGTCAAGAAAACAATTTACCAATTATTGTTTTTGATATGAACATCAAAGGAAATCTAAGTAAAATTATCAATGGAGATAAAATTGGGACTCGTGTTGATTTATAAACCAATTACAAAATGAATGAAGAAATAGGCTCTATAATTGAAGCTGCCAATGAAAGTATGCGGTTTTCAATTGAACATTTAGAGAAAGAGTTGGTCAATATTCGTGCTGGGAAAGCTAATCCAGTTATGCTGAAAGGTGTAATGATAGAATACTATGGTGTACCTACCCCCCTAAGTCAAGTCTCAAATATTAATACACCAGATGGCAGAACCATTACTGTACAACCCTGGGAAAAACCTTTACTTGCTGAAATTGAGAAAGGAATTTTAAATGCTAACTTAGGTTTTAACCCTATGAATAACGGTGAATCTGTTATAATAAATGTTCCTCCGTTGACTGAAGAAAGAAGAATGGAACTTGTAAAATTAGCAAAGGCCGAAACTGAAAATACCAAAGTAAGTATTAGAAATACCAGGAAAGATGCCAATAACGAAATAAAAAAATCTGACATTTCTAAAGACATACAAAAAAATGCTGAGATTGATATTCAAGAATTAACAGATAACTACATTAAAAAAGTTGATGATATTTTTCTGTCTAAAGAAAAAGATATTTTAACCTTATAGCATTTGAATAATTGGTGACTAAATTATGATTAAGAGTGCAAAAAGTAATTTTTGGGGTACTGTTGCTAATTTAATTTTAAGAAATCGCCTTCTAATTTTAATCACCATAAGCGTGATGACACTTCTTCTTGCTTCCCAATGGCAAAATATGCGCTTTACGTTTACTGAGGCAAATCTTCTTCCCGATACACATCCAGAAAACATTCAATACGAAGATTTTATAAAGACTTTTGGAGAAGAGGGAAATCTAATTGTTATTGCATTAAAAGATGATAATTTCTTCACTGAAAAAATCTTCAATGAGTGGGTTGAATTAAATAATCAAATAAATAAATTCTCAGAAATAGACTTTACCATTTCAATTAATAATGTTAAAGAACTCATAAAAGACGAAAATCAAAAAAAAATCGTTCTAAGAAACCTTCTCCCCAATAAAAAAATCGATGCTGTTGCATTAGAAAAGTTTAAACAAAATTTACTAATAGAATTACCTTTCTATAAAAATATCCTTTACAGTAACGATGGAAAATCTATCCGATCTGCTATCTACATGAAAAAAGATATTGTCAATACCTCAAGAAGAAAAGATTTTATTTTTCAAAATTTTATACCCTTAATTAATTCATTTGAGGAACGTACCAGACTTGATGTAAGGATATCTGGAATGCCCTACATACGTACACTAAATGCACAAAATATAGTAGATGAAATTGGGGTTTTTGTTATTTCAGCAATGCTAGTCACTACCATTATTTTTTTCCTATTTTTCCGATCTTTTCGTGCAACATTTATTTCAATGTTTGTTGTTGTAATTGGCGTCATGTGGGCCTTTGGGATTTTGGGCTGGATGGGATATGAAATCACTATACTTACTGCATTAATTCCCCCTCTTATTATTGTCATTGGAATTCCTAACTGTATTTTTCTGATTAATAAATATCAACAAGAGGTCGCAAAACACGGAAACAAAGCAAAGTCACTACGACGCGTAATCATGAAAATTGGGAATGCAACATTGATGACAAACTTAACTACCGCGTCTGGATTTGCAACTTTTATTCTAACTGATAGTAAAGTACTAAAAGAATTTGGAACGGTTGCTTCAATCAATATTCTAGCGATATTTCTTCTTTCATTATTGATCATACCCATCATTTATAGTTTCATGAATCTTCCGAATAAAAAGCACCTGAAACATCTCAATAACAGCTTTATAAATAGGTTTGTAAAATGGATGGAAGATAAGGTAAGATATAAACGAATTAATGTTTTCATTATCTCTATTCTCAGTTTAATTTTTGGAATAATTGGGATTTATCAAATTAATGTATCAGGAAGCATTATTGAAGACATGCCAAAAAAATCAGACTTTTTTAAAGATATTTTATTCTTTGATGAAGAGTTTAATGGTATAGTACCCATTGAAGTAATTATTGACACAAAGCGAGAGGGGGGCGCTAATCGATTATCAACCTTAAAAAGAATAGATAAGCTAGAAAAATATATAATAGACACCCCTGAACTTTCACCTGCTTTATCAATGGTAGGTGGAATGAAGTTTATCAAACAAGCCTATTATAATGGTAATCCCAATTATTTCAAATTACCTAGTTCCCAAGAAAATAGATTTATAGCGAGATATTTAAAAAATTTAAATGACTCAGGTAATCTGTTGCAAAATTATCAAGATAGCACTGCCCAATATAGTCGAGTCACAACTTTTATGAAAGACATTAAAACGGAAAGAATTGAGGAAATCGAAATTGACCTTCTCAAAGAGATAGACAAGATTTTCCCTAATGAAAGATATAATGTGAAGTTAACGGGTAAACCTCTCCTATATCTTAAAGGAACTCATTATTTAATCCGAAACTTAATCATCTCATTGTCACTTGCCATACTTCTGATAGCAATCTTTATGGCTTATATGTTTCGATCTTTTAAGATGATTTTGATCTCACTAATCCCTAACCTACTACCGCTTATCATAACAGCCGGAGTAATGGGTTTTACAGGTATACCACTTAAGCCCTCGACCATCTTGGTTTTCAGTATAGCATTTGGAATTTCTGTTGATGATACGATTCACTTTTTAGCAAAATATCGGCAAGAATTAATAGAAAATAACTGGAAGATAAAATCTGCTGTCTACAGCTCCTTAAGAGAAACTGCAATTAGTATGTTTTACACGTCAGTTGTACTATTTTTTGGTTTTGCAGTATTTATGTCTTCCAATTTTGGAGGTACTGTTGCCTTGGGTGGCTTAGTATCGGTTACACTATTATTTGCAATGCTCGCTAACCTTATCCTACTTCCTTCGATACTTATTTCTCTTGAAGATACAGTAAGTAACGAGAAGGTGTTTAAAGAACCTAAAATCAAAATTATTTCTTCTGAGGATAATAAAAAAGCTTAAACAAATTTTGTAAATAAGCCTATCTTTACAGAGAAAAAGCAACAAAATGATAAGCTATCGAATAGTTGACCTTCTTAGTAAACCCAATCATTATAAAACAGTAATTGTCAAGGGCTGGGTGAAAACCTTTAGAGCCAACAGATTTATCGCCTTAAATGACGGCTCTACAATTGAAAACCTTCAGTGTGTGGTTGATTATAAGCAAGCAGATGAATCTCTTCTCAAGAAAATAAACACTGGAGCAGCATTAGAAATTGAAGGAGAGCTAATTAAGAGTATGGGAAAAGGTCAATCAGTAGAAGTATTGGTAAAGTCCATACTCGTTCATGGTGAAGCAGATCCTGATACCTATCCAATACAAGCAAAAAAACACAGCTTCGAATTTTTAAGAGAAAAAGCCCACTTAAGAATTAGAACCAACACATTCAGCTCAGTGATGAGAATTCGATCTATCCTATCGTTTGCCATTCATCAATTTTTTAATCAAAAAGGGTTTTATTATATCCATACTCCAATAATAACTGGTAGTGATGCTGAGGGAGCAGGTGAAATGTTTCGTGTAACTGTTTTAGATCCAAAAAATCCTAAATTAAATGACCAAGGAAATGTAGATTTTAAAAATGACTTTTTTGGGAAGGAAACTAATCTGACAGTATCAGGGCAGCTTGAAGCTGAAACTTATTCTCAAGGTCTAGGAAATGTATATACCTTTGGTCCTACTTTTCGTGCAGAAAAGTCGAATACTGCTAGACATCTAGCTGAATTTTGGATGATTGAACCAGAGATGGCTTTTTTTGATTTAAATCAAAACATGGATCTCGCAGAGGAGTTTATAAAATACACCCTAAATCATATTTTAGAAAAGTGTAAAAAAGATTTAACTTTTTTGGATCAGAGACTCATTAATGAGGAAAAGTCAAAACCACAAAATGAGAGAAGCCCCATGGGTTTAATCGAAAAAATAAATTTTGTTGTTAACAATGATTTCATTAGAATTTCCTACACTGATGCAATCGATATCTTAAAAAAATCTAAACCTAATAAAAAGAAAAAATTTGAATATATTATTGAAAATTGGGGAACAGATCTTCAAAGTGAACATGAAAGGTTTCTAGTTGAAAAGCATTTCAATGCGCCGGTTATATTGTACGATTACCCAGCTAGGATAAAAGCTTTTTATATGAGAATGAATGATGATAAAAAGACAGTAAGAGCAATGGATATTCTTTTTCCAGGTATTGGAGAAATTGTGGGAGGCTCTCAGAGGGAAGAGAGACTGGAAGTATTAGAGAGTAGAATAGAAAAAATGGGAATTGATAAAAAGGAACTGTGGTGGTATATCGAGTTGAGAAAATTCGGAAGTACCCCTCATAGTGGTTTCGGACTTGGTTTTGAGCGCCTTGTTCAGTTCGCTACTGGCATGAATAATATTAGAGATGTAATCCCATTTCCACGGACCCCTCTAAACGCGTCATTCTAACCAAATTTGCTGAATTAACTTTTTCATATCTTTATACAAGTATATTTTTTTATGTTAAAACAACAGCTCCAATTAAAACTTTCTCAGAAACTCTCTCCACAGCAGATTCAATTGATGAAGCTTATTCAGTTATCTACCTTAGACCTTGAACAGCGGATTCAGTCTGAAATTGGAGAAAACCCAGCATTAGAAAAAGGAAAGGAAATTGAAGTTGATAGTGTCCCATCGGATGAATATGGTGACAGTCAACAAGATCAAAATATAAATACTGAAGATATCAATATCGATTCTTACCTCAGTGATGACGAAATACCTAGTTACAGACTTTCATCTAATAATCAGTCCAATGATGAGGATGAAAAAATGATTCCTTTTTCTGGAAGAGTCAGCTTTCACGAATATTTAGGATCTCAGTTACAAAGTTTAATTTTAGATGATTTTGAGCGACCTATTGCTGAGTTTTTGATTGGTAGCATTGACAATAGTGGTTATCTTAGAAGGACAGAAGAAGATCTGATAGATGATTTGGCCTTTACCCAAAATATAGTTGTTAATGAATCTCAATTAAAGTCTGTATTGAGTAAAATTCAGTCCTTAGATCCTCCTGGTGTTGGAGCAAGATCACTTCAAGAGTGCCTTTCCATCCAGCTGTCAAGAAAAGAACGGGACAGACCTTTGATTAGTTTATCAAAGAATATAATCGATAATGCATTTAATGAGTTTTCAAGAAAACACTATAAAAAACTTCAAGATAGATTTAATATTAATGACGAAGAGCTTAGATCTGTATTTGATGAAATTGCTAAATTAAATCCAAAACCAGGGGGGGCTCTTTCAGAAGGTAGTCAAAATAACCATATTGTCCCAGACTTTTTACTTAGCATTGATAATGGAAAGCTTAAGGTTACACTAAACAAAAGAAATATTCCTGATTTAAGAATTTCAAATAGTTACAGGGAAATGTTGTCTGGCTATGCTGTCGCACCTGAAAAGAATAAGTCAATGCAAGAGGCAGTATTATTTATCAAACAAAAATTAGATGCTGCAAAATGGTTTATAGATGCTATTGAACAACGTTATCAAACTTTATATTTAACCATTAGCGCAATCGTAGAGTATCAAAGTAACTATTTTCTCACGGGAGATGAGCAAAATTTAAAACCAATGATTTTAAAAGATATTGCAGACAAAATCGAAATGGATATTTCGACAGTTTCGCGGGTAGCAAATAGTAAATATATCGACACTCCATATGGAGTCAAGTTATTGAAAAGTTTTTTTTCAGAAGGAATGAAAAAGGATGACGGAGAAGATGTATCAACCATTGAAATTAAAAAAATTCTAAAGGATTTAGTTGCCCATGAAAATAAAAAAAAGCCAGTCACGGATCAAGTAATTTCAATCCTACTGAAAGAAAAAGGGTATAATGTTGCTCGAAGAACAGTAGCAAAGTACAGAGAACAAATGGATATTCCAGTAGCAAGACTTCGTAAATCCATCTAACTATAAAATATAAAAAATTAACCCAATTTTTATTGTACTAATATCTGGACTCAATCCGTCAATAAGAATAATATCTCTATTGTAGATACTATTTAAATCATATTCAAATAATAAATTCCAGGTGTTATAACCAAGTGAAATATAAATTGCTGTATTTTGTTTTCTAATGAAGTCTACCCTTGAGTTTCCACCTGCAAAATAATTGAATTGGGAATTTAAATTAATTTTATACTTAAATCCACCATATAATCTCCAAAACTCAGTTTTGTTTATTGTTGATGTTCTCCATCTAAATTCCAGAGGTAAAATAACACTAGATATCTTTTGACTATTTTGATCATTATCCAAAATAGAGAAACTAAGATTATTTTGCTCATCGTTGTTTAAAGTTAGATTGGAAACGAGCTTATCAAAGCTATAACCCAAGCCCAATGCCATACCTAAATTTCCTTCTATGTTAAAAGGAATATCTCTTAAAAAACCTATTTGGAAGTTATTAGAAAAGCCATTTTGTTTAAACCCATTTATTGACTCTTTCTGAAAAATCATTGAGAAACTAACGTAGAATTGATCTTCACGGTATTTCAACAAATACTTTTCGTTCTGTCCCTGAGCTTTGTCACTGAGCCAGAGAATTAATAAAAAAAGGAGAAACCTTAATTTCATATTACTTCATACTCTAAATATAATTTTAAAATAACGATATAAAAAAGTGCCTAATAAAGGCACTAATTTAAAGTATTATTAAAAAAAATTAATCAATATTTTGAGTATAACCTCCAATACGTGTGGTATAATTAATTTTCAAAGCATTCACCTTTCTAAGCTCTTGCTTTATATCACTGATCAAGCCCATTTTAGTATCACCATCAACTTTAAGTGCTGTTGTTAAAACGTTCTGTAACTCTTGACGTTTGGAAGCCCGCTCTGCTAAAACAAATGCAGCAACCTCTCCCACTGAGGCAAACTTATCATTCAATTGTATTCTAGGTTGTGAACCATATTTATCTGTATACCGGGAGGAAGGTTCTCCAGCATATATATACATGACACGATCTTTTTTATCCAATTTTTGAACTTGATCTGCAGCAGGTAATTGATTTTTTACCATCAAAGTACTATCTCTCATAACTGTAGCTACCATAAAAAAGAATAATAGCATAAAAACAATATCGGGAAGAGATGCTGTTGAAATCGCGGGTAATTCACCTCCTTTTTTCTTTTTAAACTTTGACATCTTTTTCAGGATTTAGTTTTACTTGGTTCAGCCTCAGAAAGCTTCTGTGGAAACATAATTTTAACTTCACTTAGCAGGGGCCTCAGACGTGCCTTTTCTTCAGGAGAGGTTCTTGGATCAGAATATTTCTTATTAGCTTCAACGAAAGTCATATATTCATTTGGAAACAATCGTAAAAATTCACGGTCTCTTAATTCATTATAAGCAGCAACTAATTCATTTTGAACAGAAATATAAACCTTGTAAGACGTTTCTCTATCATTTTTTAGGGAAATAATCGCTTTTTCTGGATTATCAGAAGATTTTGGATCTCTTGAACCCTGGCAATAATTGCAAGACTCCTCATCTATTCCACCACCATTATCAAGAAACTCAACAGCAAGGGGACGTAGATCTGAAATATCTGTTAATTCTTCTTCAACTAGGAGCTGATTGTTTTTGTTAACTACTACAGTAAAAATATTCTTTTGTTTAATAATTGGTGGATCTTCTAGTTCTTCATTTGGTGGAAGTTTTCTGTTGATACCACTATCAGTTTCAATTGTAGTAGTAACCAAGAAGAAAATCAATAGCAAGAATGCGATGTCTGCCATTGATCCCGCATTTACCTCGGGCGCTGATCTTTTGGCCATAATTAACTTATTTTTTTAATATTTTTATTAATCCAGAATAAATCATCAAGCCCAAAGCAATGGTAGTTAACAAATAAAAAGTTCTAATTCCAGTTTCAACCCATTTAGAGCCAGTAGCAGAAAGAAATTCACCATCTTTCATAGGAGTCTCAACTCCCTCAGACAAAAAGAAAGAAATCATTATAACAATTAGGAAGAAACCTATTGAAATACCAGCTTTCTTTAATTTTTTGATATCAGAAAACAATCCTCTTAAAGAGAAAATCAGTGTAATAGCCACAGAGAGTAAAAGGACAATTCTTGCCAATTCAACTAATGCTGACACCTTTCCATACTCACCCATTGAAGCAGCCATTTTGATATCTTCGTCGCCAGCCAAAATAATCCTAATTAGGAACAAAGCTGCTAGTAAACCAATAACGGCACTAATGCTTTTAATTATATTTTGAATTTTCATGAGATTAATGATTTATTTTTTTTGGGCTACAAGTATGTCTATTAAAGTAATAGACGCATCTTCCATATCATTTACAATACTATCGATTTTAGCAATAATATAGTTATAAAAAACCTGAAGAATAATTGCGACAATAAGTCCAAATACTGTTGTCAAAAGTGCCACTTTTATACCACCTGCAACAAGAGAGGGCTGCATGTCTCCAGCTGCTTCAATTTTATCAAAAGCTTGAATCATACCAATTACTGTACCCATGAATCCAAGCATTGGAGCGAGTGCAATAAATAAAGAAATCCATGAAACATTTTTTTCCAATTGTCCCATTTGAACTCCTCCGTAGGCTACAACAGCCTTTTCGGCACTTTCTACACCCTCATCAGCTCGGTCAAGACCTTGATAAAATATTGAAGCCACCGGCCCTTTAGTGTTTCTACAAAGTTCCTTAGCAGCCTCAACTCCTCCTGAAGAAATTGCTTCTTCTACACCAGTTGTTAGTTTTTGTGTATTAGTAGTTGCTAGATTAAGGTAGATGATACGTTCAATGGCAATGGCAAGTCCAAGAATCAAACAAATCAAAACAATTCCCATAAAGCCTGGGCCTCCTTCAATAAATCTCTTCTTTAGCTCTTGAGTAAATGAAGCCTCTACAGGTGGGGCCTCCTCCTCAACTTCTTCGGAAACCTGTCCAAAAGTAGCAGTCTCATCAACTTGAAGAGAGTCTGATTCGGCCTCTTCTTGCATCTCTGCTTCTTGAGAGGTTAATAATAAGGTATTTGCAAATGATAATGATTGGGTCATTAAAATCCCAAAAAAGGTTAGGGCAAAAAATAATTTTCTCATTTTGATTGAAATTTTGTTTCTGTGTTTTTAATTTTTTAAAGATAAAAAAAAATACATACCAAATTATCTTTTTTAAACTATCTCAATCTTCTTCATTTTTTGCATAAATTTTTAACTTAAAAAAAAATTAAATTAAATCAAAAATCCGTCATGAAAAGAAGAAATTTTATTAAAAATAATATAGTTGGAACTATGATTCCACATGAATACATAAAATTATATTCAGGTATTAATGGTGAAAATTTTCCTGAGCTAAAAAAACATAAAATTACTAGGGCTGAAAGATTGAAGTTTAACTATAATTGGCCAAGACATGTAGGAAAAAATGCCAGGAAAGGAAATCACGGTCAATACCACTCTGATGATGCTTTCAAACTATATACTGACCAGGGAGCGACTGGTTGGGGACTGGGACGAAAAGATGTAAGAGATGACGAATTACTTCAACTTGAAGGAAAGTTCGTTTCAGAATTGATTTCCCCGGAATTTGGTATGAATGAGGAACTAAATATTTATTTGGATTTGGCCCTTCACGATTTAATGGGTGTAATACTTAATAAACCAGTTTATCAATTAATTGGTCAAAATGCTGTGAAAGATACATCAATCTACAGTGGTATGATCTACTTTGATGAACTAGAACACCAGGGAAAGGTAGGTGGTATTGATAAAATTCTAGAAAACTGTAATTGGGATATTGAATATGGTTATCAACAGTTAAAAATTAAAATTGGGCGAAGTGGAAAATGGTATTCACACGCAGATGGGATGAAAATGGATCTTGAAGTCATTAAACAAATTAATAATGCTTTCCCTAATACTAAACTATTGGTAGATTCTAATGATAAATACACCCTTCAAGACACTATCAATTTTTTAAATGGAATTGGAGATCTTCCACTTCTTTGGGTTGAAGAACCCTTCAGGGAGAATTATGAGGAAGGTAAAAAACTTAGAAAATGGATGGACGAGAACGGGTTTAAAAATACTCTTTATGCTGACGGTGAAGCAAATAGAAATCATGAGTTATGTTTGAGAATGGGTAAAGAAGATATTATGAACGTATATTTAGCAGACATTCGTTCCTTTGGGTTTACAAGTTGGAGACAGTTGATGGGTGAATTAAAGTCATACGGAATGCTAGCAAGCCCTCATGCCTTTGGAAGTATGTTAAAAACCCATTATACCACTCATCTTGCAGCAGCATATGGAAATATTGTTACCATTGAAGGTGTTACCTGTTTTTCTGACGATATTGATTTTGGAAATTACAAAATTATTAATGGCAAAATTAGTGTTTCAGATGAACCGGGTTTTGGAATGAAACTTTTAAAATAAAACTTTCATTTTTTTAATATTTACTGGAGTAAAATTTTTATGATAAATCAATCTGACTTACACTACGAAAGCGGCCTAAAAAGACTCTATACTAATGCCTAATAAATATTTCAATGATTACAAACTAAGTCCAATACTAAAATACTGGGGGATTAGCATATGTGTTTTGACATCTATGTTGATATTATATTTTAGGTAAAAAAATACTAATATTTGAAAATGATTTTAAATAAATAGTTTAACTAAATGCAAAAAAAATATAATGTAGCTGGGTTTGGAGAAGTACTATGGGATATTTATCCTGAGACTAAAACTCTTGGAGGAGCTCCTTCAAATTTTGCTATTCATTCTCAGAAATTGGGGGCAAATAGTTTTTTGATTAGCTGTCTTGGAGACGATTCATTAGGAAAAGACGCAAAAACATTATTAAATGATTTTGATTTAAATACTTCTGGTATTCAAGTCAATAAATATTTTCCTACTGGAAGGGTTGTGGTTAATCTAGACAAAATGGGGAATCCTTCTTATAAAATTGACGAAGAATCTGCATGGGATCATATTATATTCGACGAGAATATGAGAAATATTTGTCAGTTCCTTGATGCCGTGTGTTTCGGAACCTTGGCGCAGAGAAGCTCAAATTCAAAAAGAGCATTAAAAAAAATACTTGATTCAACTCCCATGAATTGTCTAAAGGTCTTTGACGTTAATTTTAGACAAGAATTTTATAATAAAGAAATAATAAAGTTATCTCTTGAGCTAGCAGATATTGTAAAGATGAATCAACTTGAATTTTATCAAATTGCCAATTTGGTCTGTATTTCTCACGAATGGAAAAAAGGAGCTCTTTCCTTAATCCACGAATTTGATTTGAAACTAGTGATCATCACATTGGGACAAAATGGATCAATAATGGCTACAAAAAACGATTATATTATTCATACCCCCGAAAATAATGTCAATGTAATCAGTACTGTTGGAGCAGGAGACGCCTACACTGCTTCAGTTGTATTTGGATGGCTTAATAAAAAGCCACTAGATGAAATCGTTATAGAAGCTACTAATTTGGCTAGCCATGTCTGTGGTTTTATGGGAGCAATTCCTTCCCAAGGATAATTTAAAAAAGATAGACTAACTCTATTACTTTATCTAAAATGAAATTATTTTTATCTACAACTTTATTAATTAATTTTTTTATCTCAGAATGGTACTCATTCATATACTATAGCTTGATGTAAATTTTTCTTTTAAATAAAAATAAAGTTGGAAGCCAAATAATCATTACATAAATAAATGCATAAATAAAAGATAATAGTTTTAAAGATATTCCTAACTCTCCAAAATAATCCATGAACAACTTATTTAGTCCAATACCCCATAATTTATCACTGTAAAATATCAATGTTAACATACCTGCTAGAACATAACTAAATATCGAATTTACTCCAAATGAATGAGCAAACTTTAATTTGTTTCCGAGATTTAGATAGTCACATATGTAAGTACATAAAAACAAAGAAAAAGAGGAAATACCTCCAACTAATAACATAAATGAAGTGCTCCATATATTTTTATTTAAAGGAAATATATATTGAAAAATATCCCCAAAAAATAGTAGAACAAAACTAAAAACTCCGAGATACAGCATTTTCTTCTCAATATTATTTTTTTTGATTAATAGATTTCCTGCAATAAGACCAAGTATACCACTTCCAATAGACGGTATTGTACTTAAAATACCTTCAGGATCCCATGTTCCCCTCCACTTTACACCAGGCAGTAAAATACTATCGATATAATGTGCCCAATTTTTTTCAGGTACAGACAAATCGGGATAACCTATACCAGGAATTGGAGTAAAACACATTAGTGTGGTATATCCAATTATGATAATAAATAGTAAGATTATTTGTGACCTAAAATTAGAGTATATGAAAACTAAAGAAGTAAATAAATACACTAATGAAATTCTTTGTAAAACACCAGCCCATCTTATATTTTCAAAATCGAAATTAGGCCAAAGCCACAAGAAAAGTCCTACTAAATATATCTTTAAAGATCTCCAGAAAATTTTTTTTAATATTGTTTTTTTAGAAATTTTATTTTCAACTTTTTCAGATAGAGAAAGTACTATAGAAACACCAACGATAAATAGAAAGGTAGGAAAGATATAATCAGTTGGTGTTATTCCATTCCACTTGGCATGTAATAGTGGAGAGTACACATGTGACCATGATCCAGGATCATTTACAATAATCATAAAAATAATTGTAAAACCTCTTAGAATATCAATTGAGAGTAATCTTTTATTAGTAATTTCCATCTTGTTGAATTTTAATTGTTAACTATCTGGTGACTTTATGTTTTTTAATAAAATCGGGGTCAATCTCTATTCCTAAACCTGGTCCAGTTGGAACTTCAACAACGCCTCCATTACTCCTTAACTCTGAAGTATTACATTCTAATGGAATTTGATTGTTAAACCCTTTAAACTCATGAAAAGGACCTGCATTAGGAATTGCCGAAACAAAATGCATCATATACAAATATCCTAATCCATTACCTGAAATATGAGGTACACATGGTATATCGAAAACCTGAGCCATCCTTGCAACTCTAATTGATCGAATAATTCCTCCAAAATAAAACATGTCTGGTTGAACAATATCAAGAGCCCTATTGACTATAAGCCATCTAAAATTCCTCATACTGGCCTCTTGTTCACCTCCAGCAATAGGTAATGATAAACTTTTTGAAACCTCTTTTGTTTCCTGGTACCAATCAAAAGGAACTGGTTCCTCATAAAAGTCATAATTATATTCCTCCAAAATTTTTCCTATCCTAATGGCTTCACTCACATCATACGAACCATTTGAATCAGCATAAATTTTCATGTCATCTCCAAAGGTCTTTCTTACAAGAGGAATAAGCTTTTCTGACCTTCCAGTGGGAAAATCTTTATTTTTACTCATTCTACCCCCAATCTTAATTTTTATAGCCTTAGCCTGAGATCTAAATACATTTTCTTTAATCAATTCTATAGATTCTTCTGCTGACTTTCCTCTAAAGTTATTTGCCCTGTAAACAGATATTTTTTGATTGTAAATTTTACCTATCAATTTACCAATTGATTTATTCTCAACTTTTCCTATTAAGTCTAATATTGCAAATTCTATTGTCGCCCATGGTACCCATAAAGCTAAGTTTTGAAATTTATAATTGCTTTTATAGACGTAAATTGACTCAAGGATATTTTCTAAATCACGGGCATCTTTTCCAATCAAAAAAGGCTGCAAACGATTATAAAAAATTGGCCAAAGTGATTGAAGTTTATCGCTATTTCCAACTGAAATTCCTTTATGTCCTCTTGAAGAAATTACTTCACAAATAAAATTATTTTTATATCTCTTCAACTCCAAGGATTGAATAATTATTGGTTCCTTTATTCCAGCTTTATCAATTACTGGCTTTAATAATACTTTATCAATTTTTGAAAAAATGTGCGAACTTACATCATTTCTATTAAATAATTTGCATGATATTGAGGGGAAAAATGTAAAAGATCCAAAAGTACTATATTTTAAAAAATCACGTCTCTTTAATTTCATTATAACAGATAGATTTAATTAAATAGAAGAAGTTATCTGTGGATTTTAAATGGAGGAATTATTTTATATTTTTAAGATACAAAATTTCTATTTATAAAATATTATAACACTAGTTTTTAAAAAGTTAACATAAAAGTTTAACTATGAAAAAGTTTCAAATTCAACTAAATCTTTTCTTAATAATCCTATTATGTACTCAAGTTTTTTCACAGAATAATTGGAAAAACATTAAAACTATAGAAGATTTATATGAGTCATATCCAAATAGGCTTGAGTTCCTTTTTGATCAACTAAATCTTAATTATGATGGATTAGGTGAGGTTAAGAAGAGCTATGAAGAAAAAGATTTAGTAACTGCTGCAAGAAAACTTCTAATATATTATAAGAAAAATGGGAAGCTTGATAGTATAAGAAAAAAACAGCCAATAGTAACAAACGAATCGGTTTCAAAATCAGATACGATTTTAAAAAATGTGTTTACTATCCAGAATGTTAAAAGCAAACTACCAATACTTAAGGATTCTCATCGAGACTGGTATTATAAAGGACCATTCAATGATGAGGAGTGGGCATGGTTATCAAATAGACATTCTCAATTATCTCAGGTGTTTCAATCTTATTTGGAGACGGGTAATCCAAAGTATGCTTTATATGTAGATGAGTTTTTGAGAGATTATATTATTAAGAGCTGGCCTTATCCAAAAAAAAAGAGTACTACTTCAGTATGGAGGGGACTAGAGGTTTCATTTAGAGCAAAAAAATGGAGTGATATTTTTTATTCCTCATTAAATTTTGATCAGTTCCATCCTGCGACCCATTTACTTATTCTAATAAGTTTAGCTGAGCATGCCCACTACAATTATAACTTTCACTCAAAAAAGGATAATTGGTTGACAATGGAAATTTCAGCATTAACGAAAATCGCAAGTTTTTTCCCAGAATATAAATTATCTAATAAGTGGATAGATTATTCAATAAAGGAGATGACAAAGAGTATGCAAGAACAGATTTATCCTGATGGTGTTCAAACTGAGCTATCATCGCATTATCACAATGTATCTCTTAAAAACTTTGAGCTCTTTAATGATCTTTGCATTTTGGTAGGAAGGGATTTACCCGATTATTACTTAAAGACTATTGAACAGATGTATAATTACTCTGCCAGGGTCATGAGACCTGATGGCAGTAGACCATTAAATAATGACTCAGACAGGGGAAATCAGCTTGGAAAAACTTACACATTTGCTTACGATAATAGGCAATTAATTATGGATGGGTACGAAAGATATAATAATCCTGAATGGCTATTCATTGCAACTAACGGTAAAAAGGGAATAGCCCCGAAACAAAAATCTTTCTTTTATCCATGGGCAGGGCAATTAATTTCAAGAAGTGGTTATGACAAATTAGCTCATTGGGCATTTTTTGATGTTGGCCCGTGGGGTTCAGGACATCAACATCAGGATAAACTTCATCTTTCGATATCGGCCTATGGATATGATTTTCTAGTAGATTCAGGAAGGTTTGCCTACAAAGGGGTTGTTGCAGATAAATTTAGATCATTCGCAAGGGGAAGTTCGGCTCATAATGTAGTTCTAATTGATAATAAAAATCAGAACCCAGGACCAGAAAAAAATTTAAGTCCGCAATCAATTGATAAATACAGGATTACTGAAAACTATGATTATGCTTTTGGAACATTCAATAATTTTATAGAATTAAACGGTGAAGCTGAACACACTAGGGCACTTTTTTATCTTAGAGATAAATTTTGGTTAGTTCTAGATCATATTTCAACAGATCGTCCAAGAAATTTAAAATTTTTATGGCATTGGCACCCCAAATGTAGAGTAATTCAAGAATCAATTAATACTCGTGGGGTTGTTGATAAAAAAAGTTTAACGATTATGCCATTATCAAATGACAATTTTAAAATTTCGCAGGTTTCTGGCCAAGAGAATCCAAGTATCCAAGGATGGTATAGTTCTGAATACAACTTGTATGAACCTAATATTTTAACAGAGTACAGTGTCGAAATTGATAGAACGGAATCTTTTTTGTGGTTATTAATCCCTGAGAATAATAGTAAAAGGCGAATAAAAACAAATATTTTAGAATTCAATTCTTCAGGCTTTGATGTAGAAATTTTTTTAGATAATGAGAGTTGGATAATCTCCATACCTTTAAAAAGTAGTTTTGATGTTGAACTGGTCAAGAAAAATTGAATTAGCAGAGAGGAAGGGATTCGAACCCTCGATTCCGCGATAACGGAATACACGCTTTCCAAGCGTGCGCCTTCGACCACTCGGCCACCTCTCTAAGGGATACAATTTAAAACAAAAATAGATATTAAATGATCAAAAAAATATTGTGTGTAATTGAGGATGATTGTCTTTATGCTTTTAGTCGGTTTTAAAAACGGATATTGCATTTTCAGTTGTAATCTTAGCTATTTGCCCTTGCGTCATACAATGTATTTCCGATACTTTTTGATTTACAAGGGTCAGGTATTCGCTTTCGTTTCGCTTTCCTCGGTGTGGAACTGGAGCTAAAAATGGGGAATCTGTTTCTAAAACAATATTTTCTAATGGTATTTTATTTAAAAATTGATCAATTTTCCCATTTTTAAATGTGACTACTCCACCAATTCCAAGCTTTAGATTGAAATCAATAGCACGTTTAGCATGTTCATAAGTCCCTGTAAAACAATGAAAAACTCCATTTAGCTCACTACCTTTATGATCTTCAAGCACATCAAATACCTCATCAAAAGCATTTCTACAATGAATTACAATGGGCAAATCATATTTTTTAGCTAATACAATTTGATAATTAAAGGATTCTTGTTGTTGTTTAAGAAAAGTTTTATCCCAATACAAGTCTATTCCTATTTCACCTACAGCAATAAAATCTCTTTTGGATAAGTTTTCACTTACATGGTTTAGCTCCTCCAAGTAATTTTCCTTTACATGCGTTGGGTGTAAACCTGCCATTAGTCTAATATGTTCAGGATATCGCTTTTCAAGCTCATACATCTTATTAGTATAGGAGCTATCAATCGCAGGTAAATAAAAACGATGTATACCTTTATTAATTGCTTTTTTAATTACTTCATTTCTATCAGCGTCGAAAGCCTCCAGGTAGAGATGAGTATGGGTATCAATCATTTTCATTATTAGTAAAATTAATATTTCGTTTTTTACTTTTACTAAAATTTGAATCATTGTTTAGAAAAATGAATACACGAAAAGTTAGAATTAAAATAACACTCACCCATCACTTAAGTTGTCAAGCAAGAATCAATGGAGTTAAAGCAAATCTATTAATTGATACTGGGGCTTCAAATAGCTGTATCGCTTTATCCCAAAAAAATCATTTTGGAATTAGAGAAAAAGGTAACCCCTTTGAGGCTGCTGGTGCTGGTGAGGACAAAATGAAAGCAATTTTGGCCCAAAGATGCAATTTAATTCTAGGAAGACATCTCATTGGTCAACAATCTTTTGTACTTCTCGATATGCAATACATTAATGCAACATTAGTTAAGGAAGGGGGTAAAACTATTGACGGAATTTTAGGAAATGATTTTCTACGAAATCACAGAGTTATTATTGATTATAGAGAAAAAAAAATGATGTTTTGAGGATTATTTTTAAAGATCTAGAGCCTTTTTAATATCTCTATCCATTAATATTTCCTCAGGGTTTTCCAAGGCCTCTTTAATTGCAACTAAGAAACCTACTGACTCTTTACCATCAATAACACGATGATCATAGGATAATGCCAAATACATCATAGGCCTAATTTCAACTTTTCCATTAACTGCTACAGGTCGTTCAATGATGTTATGCATCCCAAGAATCCCAGATTGAGGAGGATTGATGATAGGGGTAGATAGCATGGAGCCAAAAACTCCACCGTTTGATATGGTAAAAGTACCCCCAGTCATGTCATCAACCGTAATTTGTCCGTCTCTAGCAAGTATAGCTAGTCTTTTTATTTCCTGCTCGATTTCCATAAATGATAGTTTTTCGGCACTTCTTACAACTGGAACCATGAGACCTTTCGGCCCAGAAACAGCTACACTTATGTCACAATAATCATATGATATCTTATAGTCGCCATCAATCATAGAGTTAACATCAGGAAATATTTTAAGTGCTCTGACAACGGCTTTGGTAAAGAAACTCATAAATCCAAGCCCAACACCATGCTTTTTGGAAAATAACTCCTTATACTCTTTCCTTAATGCAAAAATAGGGGCCATATTTGCCTCATTAAAGGTTGTCAACATTGCTGTTTCATTTTTAACGGCAACAAGTCTCTCGGCTACTTTCCGCCTAAGCATAGATAATTTTTTGCGCTCTTCACCTCGGTTAGCTCCCTTGGGAGCTGAGCCCATTGCTACAGCAGCTTTTACAGCATCATCTTTAGTAATTCTTCCGTCTCTTCCAGAACCAATCAAGCTGTCTGCATCAATACCTTTTTCAGTAATGATTTTTTTAGCTGCAATTGAGGCTGTTCCAGATGCGTAAGTTGACTTAACGATTGGAGTAGGTTGGGTATTTACAATAGGGTTTTTCTCTACCTGTGCTGAAGAAGAAGATTCCCCTTCTTGAGGTTTTCCCTCGGTATCTATTAAACAAACGACTGAACCAACTGCTACTGCATCACCTTCTTCAGCCTTTAGTGAAATCGTTCCACTGGTCTCAGCAGGAAGCTCAAGGGTTGCCTTGTCGGAGTCTACCTCAGCAATCGCTTGATCTTTCTGTATATAATCCCCTTCAGCGACAAGCCACTGGGCAATTTCAACCTCAGTTATTGATTCTCCAGGGGATGGTACTTTCATCTCTAAAATCATAATAATAGATTTTTACTTTTTCTTTTTTCTTATAAAATTATCTTGTGATACATCAAAAACATAATCAATTACTTGTTGATGCCTATTTCTAAACCTGGCAGCACTTCCCGCAGCAGGAGATCCATAATATCTTCTTGTAGCTGGTCGCATTTTATTTGCTTGGGGCAACTGGAGTAATAAATAACTCCAAGCTCCCATATTTCTTGGTTCTTCTTGTGCCCAGACAATCTCATCTAAAGTTTCATAGCGATTTATTTCCAATTGAATCTCTTCGTAAGGTAATGGAAATAATTGTTCTATTCTTACAATTGAGACGTCTCTAATATTTTTTTCAGCTCGAGCATCAACTAAATCATAATAAAATTTACCAGAGCAAAAAACCAATTTTTTTACTTGTTTTTTGTCTATTTCAGTGTCAGGTATAACCCTTTGAAAAAACCCTTCTGTGAGATCTTCAACTGAAGAAACTGCCATTGGATGTCTCAAAAGACTTTTGGGTGTAAATACAATTAATGGTTTTCTAAAATTTCCTTTCATCTGTCTTCTTAGCAAATGAAATAAATTCGCAGGTGTTGTGCAATTAGCAACAAACATGTTGTCTTTAGCACAAAGTTGAAGATAACGTTCCATTCTGGCCGAGGAATGTTCTGCACCTTGTCCTTCATATCCATGAGGTAATAATAGAACAATACCATTTTGAGTTTTCCATTTATCTTCAGCTGCAGATATATATTGATCGATCATAATTTGAGCGCCATTAGAGAAATCTCCAAATTGGGCTTCCCAAATGGTAAGGGTATTAGGGCTTGCCATTGCGTAGCCATAATCAAACCCTAAAACACCATACTCTGACAAAAGCGAATTGTAGACACTATATTTTCCTTGATTAGAAGGGTTAATTTGGTTCAATAATATTAATTCTTCCTCAGATAATTCAGCTTTAAGAACTGCATGTCGGTGAGAAAAAGTTCCTCTTTCTACATCCTGGCCAGATAAACGCACATTGAAACCTTCCTGCAGTAATGTACCATATGCAAGCAGCTCACCCATTGACCAATCAAGTTTATTAGTTTCAAAAAACATTTTTTTTCGATCAGAAATCAAACGTTCAATCTTTCTTAAGAATTTCTTCCCTTCAGGAAGAGTTGCAATAGCATTAGCCACTAGCTTAAGCTTTTTTGAATCAACAGCAGTTACGATTTCAGGGTGCATCCCAGATTCATCTACCCTCTTATAGCCTTGCCACTCATCATCCATAAATGGAGTAACTATGGTAGTTTGTTCTTTTTTAGAAACTTGAAGATTTTTCTCTAAACCCGATTTATATTCTTCCTCTATCTTTTTTACATAATTTTCATCAATGATACCCTGAGAAATTAATTTTTCAGCATAAATATCTCTAGGATTTTTATGAGCTGCAATAAACTTGTATAACTGAGGTTGGGTAAAGCGTGGCTCATCACCTTCATTGTGGCCAAACTTTCTGTATCCTAACAAATCGATAAAAACATCAGCTTCAAATTTCATTCTAAAGTCCAAAGCAAAAAGAACAGCATGAACTACCGCCTCGGCGTCATCAGCGTTCACATGCATAACAGGAGACAAGGTAACTTTTCCTACATCTGTACAATAGGTACTAGATCTTCCATCAAGATAGTTTGTGGTAAAACCAATTTGATTATTAACAACAATATGAATAGTTCCTCCTGTAGAATATCCTTTAAGCCTTGACATTTGAGCTATTTCATAAGCAATCCCTTGTCCAGCAATGGCTGCATCTCCATGAACAATAATTGGCAAGACTTTTGACGAATCCCCATTGAATTTGTTGTCAATTTTAGCTCTTGAGATTCCCTCTACAACTGCCCCGACAGTTTCTAAGTGTGAAGGATTAGGAGCCAAATTAATATTAATTTTTTTTCCATCCTTGTTGGGGTCAATTTTAGATGTCCATCCCATATGATACTTAACATCTCCATCAAAAACTAACTCATCATAATCTTTACCCTCAAATTCACTAAAAATATCCTTAGGAGATTTTCCAAAGATATTGGTTAGAGTATTTAATCTGCCCCTGTGGGCCATTCCCATTACAAATTCTTCAATACCTTTTTCATCTGCTGATAATACTAGCGCATCAAGGGCAGGTATAAGTGATTCCCCTCCCTCAAGGGAGAAGCGCTTTTGACCTACATATTTAGTATGAAGAAAATTTTCAAAACTAACTGCTTGATTTAGCTTGTTTAGAATATGCTTTTTTTGTTCTGAGTTGAAGCTTGGATGGTTTTCATTTTGATGTAATCGCCCCTTTATCCATTCTTTTTTTTCTACATTTCTAATATACATGTATTCTACTCCTATAGAATCACAATAAGTTTTTTGAAGATGCTCAATTATTGTTTCTAACGTACTTGGGCCTATACCAACTATTGAACCGGCATTAAATACAGTGGATAAGTCTGCTTGTGTCAAACCAAAATTTTCAACGTCAAGATTTGGACTGTATGCTCTCCTGTTACGAACAGGATTAGTTTTGGTAAACAAGTGCCCTCTTGTCCGATATCCTTCAATCAATCTTACTACTTGGAATTCTTTTTTAACGGACTCAGGGACCTCAACATCGCCTGTAATCGCATGGCTACCTCCATTTTCAACCCCAAAATCAAATCCTTGAAAAAAAGCTCTCCAACTAGGTTCTACTATATCGGGATCTTCTAAGTATTGCTCATACAATTCGGCAAAGTATGCAGTATGTGCCGAATTTAAAAATGAATATTTGTCCATTAAATCATATTACAACTGGTCCTACTAACAAAATTACAATTTTTGACTAAAGAGGTTAAGTTTTAATAATAAAACAATATAATTCTTGTTAAATTTGTATTGAAAAAGTGCTGATAATAGAGTCGTAATTAAATTCAAAATCAAGACAGATTCTAATCACTTTTATTTTCAAAAATCTAATTTTTGTCCATGTTCGCATTAATTGACTGCAACAACTTTTACGCTTCTTGCGAGCGGGTTTTTCAACCTCAATACGAGGGTAAAGCAGTCGTGATATTATCTAATAACGATGGTTGTGTAATTGCGCGAAGTAATGAAGCTAAAGTCTTAGGTATCCCAATGGGTGCACCTGCCTTCAAATTCCGAAGTGAATTCAAAAAGTACAATATCAAAGTTTTTTCTTCCAATTACCCCCTATATGGAGATATGAGTCATCGAGTGATGACAATCCTAGAAGAATATACTCCCAATGTAGAAATTTACAGTATTGATGAAGCTTTTTTAAAATTTCAAGGATTTGAATATTTCGATTTAAGAGAAACGGGTTTAAAAATAAGAAAACAAGTACGTCAGTGGACCGGAATTCCAGTATCTATTGGGATTGCTCGATCAAAGGCTCTAGCAAAAATCGCTAATAAAATAGCTAAAAAATTTACAAATAAAACCGGTGGTATTTATTGTATAGACAATGACGAAAAAAGGCTAAAAGCTCTAAAATGGACTGCAATAAGTGATGTTTGGGGTGTTGGGATAAGACACGAGAAAAGGCTGAGAGGTTTGGGCGTGAAATCGGCTTTGGACTTTGTTAATCTACCGGACAGTTGGGTAAAAAAAAACTTAAGTATTCTAGGCTTAAGGTTGAAAAGAGATCTACAAGGAGCTCCAACTATCCAATTAGAAGAGACTGTACCTGCAAAAAAGTCCATTGCTACAACAAGAAGTTTTAAAAGTACGATTAGTACATTTAGTAATCTCGAAGAGCGCATTACCACTTACACCCTTTTGGGAGCAGAAAAACTTAGAAAACAAAGAAGCTGTGCCTCTGCAATTTATGTTTTTGTAAGGAGTAACCCTTTCCAAAAAGAAGCCGAACAATACAGAAATGGCTGTACGGTTACACTTCCCTACAGCACAGATTCTAGCCTTATTTTAAACCAATACGCTCTCAAGGGTTTAAAAAGTATTTTCAGATCAGGTATTGAATACAAAAAAGCAGGGATATTACTACTTGGGCTAACCCCATCAACATCAAGACAAATGAGTTTGTTTGAAAAAGACAGTGCCAAACATTCAGTATTAATGCAAACTCTGGATAAAATTCACCGTCGTTTTGGCCCACATCGGATGAAATTAGCAAGCCAAGATTTAAAACAAACGTGGAAAATGAGAAGGGATCATCTTTCAAGCCGTTTTACTACAGAAATCGATGAAGTAATCAAAGTCAAATGAGTAAAGGAAATAAAGTTATTTTTTTTCATCCAAATCAGGAGTCAGGAAAAGGCTTGTTTTTGGCCCAAGAAGGGATTTCGGCAGGATTTCCCTCCCCAGCGGATGACTTTAAAGAACTGAGAATAAGTATTGATCGAGAGGTAGTCAAAAACGAAACGGCTACTTTTTACGCTAGGGTTACAGGCGAATCTATGCAAGGAGCAGGATTGGACGATGGAGACCTTCTAGTCATTGACCGAAGCTTAGAACCAGAAGATAACAAAATCGCTGTTTGTTTTATAGATGGGGAGTTTACTGTGAAACGCTTAAAGGTTGAAAAGGACTGTGTTTATTTAATGCCTGAAAACAATAAATATGAACCAATAAAAGTCACAGAAGATAATGAATTAATTATTTGGGGAGTAGTAACTTATGTGGTAAAAAAAGTCTAGTATATTATAATCGTTCAAAAATCCCTGCAATTCCCTGACCTCCACCAACACAAGCAGTAACCATACCATACTTTTGATGACGACGTCTCATCTCATTGAGCAACTGAATTGTGAGTTTGGCCCCTGTACAGCCTAATGGATGGCCTAAGGCTACAGCACCTCCATTGACATTAACCGTTGAAGGGTCTAAACCACTTTCTTGAATAACTGCCAATGATTGGGCAGCGAAGGCTTCATTGAGCTCTGTTTGTTCAATATCATTTAGCTTCAGACCAGCTTGGTTTAATGCCTTAGGAATTGCTTCACATGGTCCAATGCCCATGTAAATTGGATCCACCCCACCAACAGAACAAGCAGCCATTCGAGCTAAAGGAGATAATCCTAATTCTTTGACTTTTGTCTCACTCATCAACAGTGTAAAAGCAGCCCCATCAGAAGTTTGAGAAGAGTTGCCAGCGGTGATTATACCTCCTTGTTTAAAAGCAGCTCGTAAGCGACTCAATCCCTCTATACTGGTATCTCTTCTTACACCCTCATCAACTGCAACAGTATGAGAACTGGACACTTTCTTACCCTCTCTGACAAAGACCTCCTCTACTTGAATTGGAACAATTTCTTCTTTAAAATATCCTTTATCAATAGCATTTGCTGCTTTTTGATGGGAGGCTAAAGAAAAGTTATCTGCTGCTTCACGTGTTATATTATATTTATCTGCCACAGCTTCTGCTGTTGCTCCCATGCTAACGTGATAATTGATGTTTTCCATGTTAGCTTGATAGCTAGGGGATAGTTTATATCCTGTCATAGGAATTAAACTCATACTTTCTGTTCCCCCTGCAACGAAGATATCACCCATACCTGCTTTAATCTTTGCAACTGCTAATGAAATCGCCTCTAAACCAGAAGCACAATAACGATTTATAGTAATTCCAGGAACTTCAATTCCCAGAGCTCTAGCTGAAATCAGTCT
Organism: uncultured Bacteroidota bacterium; assembly: GCA_902515395.1. Taxonomy (GTDB): domain Bacteria; phylum Bacteroidota; class Bacteroidia; order Flavobacteriales; family Flavobacteriaceae; genus UBA8316. The sequence goes on from CABXUL010000003.1 coordinate 82,333, forward strand.
ACCTACTTGTAAGCCCTGCTCTCCCTCAGGATTTGCACAGCCAACAATTACATCATTGACAGTTGTTGGATCCAGCTCAGGCACATTTTTGACCAAATGTTTTATAACTTGAACAGCCATATCATCGGAACGATAATTTTTAAACCCTCCCTTTTTGGCTTTTCCTACCGCAGTTCTATAACCTTTAATTATATATGCTTCCATACTCTTTAATTTCTAAGGGGCTTATTATTCATTAATAAATACTGAATTCTATCAAGCGTTTTTTGATTCCCTAATAAACTCATAAATCCTTCTCGCTCTATATCCAAAAGGTATCGCTCACTAACTATTTGAGCGCTGGTTAGATCTCCGCCACAAATTACATATGCTACTTTCTTAGCTATTTCTACATCGTATTCCGACATATAACCGCCTAAGTAAAATTCATTTATGGCCGAATAAAGTGCTCCAAGCCCACCTCTTCCTAATACCTCAATATCTTTTCTCTCTGAAGGTGGCACATAATTTTTTGCTAATTCTAGAACTTTATCTTTTGCTTGGCCGATATTTCTTTGAACATTATAGCAAATAAAATCCCTACTCTTCTCAAGGTAATGTAAATCATATGCTTCTGACGCAGATGTTGAAACTGCAGCAGTTGCAATACTTTTAAAATGATCTATCAACATAGGGATCTTAACATCTCCTTCATAAAAACCATCTGAAGCTCGTAATGCTAATTCTTTGGTTCCACCACCGCCAGGAAGTAGCCCCACTCCAACCTCTACAAGGCCTATGTAAGTTTCAGCAGCATAAATACCTGCGTCACAGTGCATTGCTATTTCACATCCTCCTCCAAAAACATAGCCCTGAGCGGCTGTTACTATTGGTATTTTTGAGGTTCTCATTCTCATGTTAACCCTTTGGAAATCATCCACCATTTTTTCAAGTGGGTCAAATTGTTTTTGCATCGCCATCATTCCTATATTCATCAGATTGGCTCCAACGCTAAATTGTTTAGCATTATTTCCTATAACAACTCCAGTCCAATTTTCATTTTCCGCCAGCTCAATTGCCTCAGCTATAGCCCTTCCTATTCCATCTCCAATTGCATTACTTTTACTCTGAAATTCAATACACAAAACTCCATCACCAATATCATGGACTGAACATTCAGTATTTTTTATAATTGGGGAATTCTCTCTGTAACTGTCTAAAATGATAAAGGCATCAGACCCAGGAATTTTTTTGTAAGAATGTGAAAAAAGGTCATAATATTTCTTTTCACCTTTTTCATATTTATAAAAGCAATTTGCACCAGAAGATTTCATCTCATTAATCCATTTTGGAAGATCTTCACCTAATTCATTAATTAATGAAATTCCATTATCAAATCCAATTAAATCCCAGTATTCAAAAGGACCATAATCCCAAACATATCCTGCTCGCATAGCATCATCGACTTGATAGCAGGTATCAGATATTTCTGGAATACGCTGAGCGGAATATGATAAAATTGCTGCAAAATATTCTTTTAGGAACAAACTCTCTTTTTCATCTTTTGAAATTAGTAGCTGAAAACGTTTGTCCATCTTTTCAATACCTTTCGCTTCTTTTATCAAGGTGATTTTTGGTCGAATACTTTTACGGTATTCTAATGATTTTAAATCTAGAGCATTAATGATCGTTCTCCCATTTTCATCTTTCAATTTGGTTTTTTCGTAAAATCCTTTCCCAGTTTTATCTCCTAAAAAATTATTTTCCAAAAGAAAATTGAAAAACTTAGGTGTTACTGTTTTAGTTAATTTTTCAAAAAAACTATCTCCTTTTACATTTTGGACAATAAAATTGGTCACTTTATCTCCGGTATCTATGCCTACTAAATCTTGAAGCCTAAAAGACCCTGTTTTAGGTCTACCCAAGATTGGACCTGTAAGCAAATCTACCTCCTCAATTGTAAGATCAAATTTCTCGGTTAATTCAAATACTTTAGCACCGGACATGACGCCTATTCTATTTGCAATAAATGCAGGAGTATCTTTGCAAAGTACAGTTTGTTTACCGAGATTGATCTCACCATAATTCATAAAAAAATCTATAAGCTCAGTAAGAGAATCCTTTGTAGGAATTATTTCTAACAGTCTTAAATATCTCGGTGGATTAAAAAAATGTGTTCCGCAGAAATATTTTCTAAAATTTTCAGACCGACCTTCGGCTAAAAGCTTAATGGGGATACTAGATGTATTTGAGCTTACAATACTTCCTGGTGATCTATATTCTTCAACCTTTTCAAATATTTGACGTTTTATCTCCAGTCTTTCAACAACTACCTCAATTATCCAATCTGCTTCTTTAATTTTATGAAAATCGTCTTCAAAGTTACCTACAGTGATTCGACTAGAATATTTCTTATTATAAAGGGGTGCAGGCTTTGATTTTATTGCTTTATCCAGAGCATTTTTAGCAACTTGATTTCTTTTTAACCTATTATTTTTTTCATCATCTGAAAGTTTACTAGGCAATATATCAAGCATCATTACTTCTAAACCTACATTTGCTAACTGACAGGAAATCCCAGATCCCATAACTCCAGATCCAAGGACAGCAACTTTCTTAATTCTGAATTGCATTATTCGTTTTTAACAAATCTATTAAAAAACTTTCAGGTTACATTTTTTTATACATTTGTTCTAATCTAAAGATTTATTATGAGCCATCAACAAGTATTCGAACAATTTAAAAAAAGAGCAGAAAACTCATCTCCGCTTGGAGGAAAACTAAAATTTTTGGTAGACGAAAATCCTGTTTTAATTGATGGGTCTGGAGAAGAAAATATTGTTTCCATGTCTGACGAAGAATCCGATTGTACCATTGAGGTATCAACGGAGGTTTTGGAAAAATTACGAGATGGAGAGATTAATCCAATGATGGCTGTAATGGGGGGTCAAATCAAAATCTCAGGTGATATGGGTCTGGCAATGAAAGTCCAGTCTTTAATTGGATAATATTTTTTTATATTGCAATATAAATATTAACCAATTGAATCTCGAAGAAAAAAAAATTATTGCCCAAATAAACAAATCAAAACTTGTTTATGCATTTTCCCTAATTGATGACATAGTAAATTCAAAAGATCCTAAAAAAATCAAAAATGATCTTCACAAGGTTTGGAAAACTTCTGGATTTAAGAGCAAGAAAGGGTTTGAAGATTTATTCAAATTGCATAAAGGGATTTCCCTGTATAGTTATTGTAAGAAATTGAATCCAAATTGTGATTGTTAAATTAAGGTATAAAGTTCTCAAGTAGGAATTTTATGAATTAAGCGGTCAAAATAACACTCTTAATATTTGATTTAGTAATTTTTTTATAATTTTTTTTGGCTGACTCTTTTATAATAAAACCATATAGCACTATGTGAAAATAAAATTAAGTCTAATGCAAGGATTAGCTTAAATAGAATATATTTATATAAAATAAGCGTTAAATAATTAACTTGACAATAAATATGTTAAAATCATGAGGATTTTAGTATGTATAAGTAATGTTCCAGACACTACTTCAAAAATAAATTTTGTAGATGAGAACACCTTATTTGACACTAATGGGGTTCAATTTATAATTAATCCAAATGATGAATTTGGACTTACCAGAGCGATATGGATGAAACAACAACAGAGTGCTGAGGTAACAGTTGTTACCGTTGGTGATAACTCCTGTGAGTCGACTTTAAGGAAATGTCTTGCCATAGGCGCTGATAATGCAATTCGAATCGATCTAAAGCCAACTGATGGATTTCAAGTTGCAAAACAATTGGCAAGAATCTGTCAAGAAACTAATTATGATATCATCATTGCAGGTAGAGAATCAATCGACTATAATGGGGCTATGGTTCCTGGGATGCTAGCTGCTTTATTGGACTATAATTTTGTAACAAATTGTGTTGCTTTAGATGTTGAAGCGGAAAATGCTCATGCCTCAAGGGAAATAGATGGTGGAATTGAAATAATCTCATGTCAACTCCCTATAATTATTGGAGCTCAAAAAGGCCTAGTCGAGGAAAAGGATTTAATCATTCCAAACATGCGAGGAATAATGCAAGCACGGCAAAAACCACTCAAGGTGATCGAACCTACTGAAGATGAGGTAAAATCTTCAATTCTAAAGTTTGAAAAACCTATTCCAAAAGGAGAGGTTAAATTAGTTCCCGCTGATGATATCGACCAATTAATAGACTTGTTACACAACGAGGCAAATGTTATTTAAAAAAATACTATTATGTCAGTATTAATATATGCCGAGTCAGAAAACGGGAAAATCAAAAAATCTGCTTTTGAACTTGCCTCTTATGGCTATGAAATTGCAAGTGAAATGAATGTTCCATTGATTGCAGTAACATTTAACCAAGATGAAGTAGAGTCACTTGGAACATATGGAATAGAAAAAGTGATCAAATTCAAAGGGCCGTCAATTTCAAATTTTACTGCTTTACAATACGCTGAAAATATTGCTTCAATAGCAAATGAAAATGAGGCCAAGATTATTATTTTAAGTTCTAGCGCAAATGCTAAATATTTGGCACCTATATTATCAATTACTTTGTCTGCAGGTTACGCATCTAATGTTATTGCACTACCAGAAAAACTTCAACCTCTTACGGTGAAAAGGACATGTTTTACAAATAAGGCATTTAATTTTTGTTCTCTGAGCAATGAGGTTAATATTGTCGGACTGTCTAATAATTCGTATGAAATTAAGGAGAATCCAAAATCCATTGAGATAATTGAAAAAGATTCAAGCTCTACCGAAACAACACTAAAAGTAGAAAAATTAGAAAAATCATCAGGTAAGGTAACAATTGCAGATGCCGATGTTGTTGTTTCAGGGGGAAGAGGGTTAAAGGGCCCTGAAAATTGGCATCTTATAGAAGATTTAGCAGATACTCTTGGGGGTGCTACTGCATGTTCAAAACCTGTTTCTGATATGGGTTGGAGACCTCATAGTGAACATGTCGGACAAACAGGAAAGCCAGTTGCCTCTAACCTTTATATTGCCATTGGTGTGTCTGGTGCAATTCAGCATCTAGCAGGTGTTAATTCATCAAAAGTTAAGGTTGTAATAAATAATGATCCTGAGGCCCCATTCTTTAAAGCAGCAGATTACGGAATAGTTGGTGATGCATTTGAAGTAATTCCTCAACTAACAAAAAAACTTAAAGAGTTTAAAAGTAAATAACCCCTAATTTTTCATTGATAACCTTTCACAAACTAATTTCGTGACTGAGAAATATTATCTTAGATAAGCTAGATTTTAATCAATTTAAAAAATGATGACAAAAAAAATTTTGAATTTAATGGTGATTTTTTATTCCTTTAATCTACTAGGGCAAGAAATCATTACACTGCCATATGACAATACTGGACTTGACTATCAAGGTCCTGAAGTACAAAAAAAGGGGTATTTAACTGACAAAAATAATTTTCAAAATATTTCTATACCAACTATTCAAGTGTTTTTACCAAGAGGTGATCTTAACACAAAAACTGCAATGATCGTTTGCCCTGGAGGCGGAATGCGGGCAAATGCAATTCATCATGAGGGTTTTGATGTGGCAAAAGCTCTAAACGAAAGAGGAATTGCCGCCTTTGTTTTAAAGTATCGCTTGGTGCCAATTCATCTAATTGGGAAAAATGAAGGTCTAGACCACCCTTATTCTAAAGAAAAAAAGCAACTGGCCTATGGTCACTTAGATGCATTAAATGCAATCGCTCATGTTAGAGAAAATGCTTTAAAATATGAGATTAGTCCTCATAAAATTGGAATTATGGGATTTTCTGCAGGTGGAGCTGTTACTATGGAAGCAACCTATAAGTCATCTGAAAAAAACAGACCTAATTTCATTGCTCCAATTTATCCATGGATGAAAATCGTAGATGACCAAGAACCTCCAGCTTACGGGCCTCCTATTTTTATTGTTTGTACAACTGAGGACGCTCTTAAACTTGCTATACCAAGTGCTGAAATTTATACCGATTGGGCTGAAAAGAATTATATAAGTGAATTACACCTTTACCACCACGGGAAACATGGGTTCGGAATGAGAAAAACCAACTACCCAGTCGATAATTGGTTTGACAATATGGTTGACTGGATTGATGCTATAGGAATGTTAAACTAATCACTTCTTACTTTTACCGGAGCCTCCTCCTGCAAAAGTTGTCAAATCATATGTGATTTTAAAGACTACATACCTTGGCTGTATAATGTATGAATTAGTAGTTACAGAAAATTGATTAAAACTATCTCGGTTAATTTCTGTATCATTTAAGATATTTGTAGCTGCTAAACCAAACTCCCATTTAGATCCTTTTTTAGTGTGGGATAGTTCAGCTTCTAAAAATCTATATTCATTAAGGGTCTGAATCTCATTTCGGTAATAATTATAAGTGTACTTAGCCTCAAAAATAAAACCATCTAGAAAATAGGCGTCAAATCTAGCATAGGGGGAATTTGTAAAAAATTTACTTTTGACATCGCCATTAGTATAGTCTCTTACGTTATAGGTGTAACCAACCTCTAAGTTGGGTTTATCCCTAAAATTAGTTGCAATATTGGCGGAATATCTTTGATTAAAGTTTACAGACTCGGTAGGGTTGTCATTGATTACATTATTAAAATCACTGTAATTGAAGTTAACGTTAAGCCCTCCCTTAAAGTTTTTAAACCTTTTATCTATCCTTCCTGATGCAGTATATGTATATCTTGGAAAGTCTGAATTTGTAGCAGATCTAACGCTATTAATTCCTTGAACAGCAGTAGTATTTTGAATAGCATTATCTCTTCTGGAATAACTTAAGTTGGCAAATATATTGGTGAAGTTAAATATATTGATACTTTGATAATTCATATTAACAACATTGAAAAAAGCCGCTTCTAAATTAGGATTCCCCCGAAAAAAAGAATTATAATTTCTGAAAATAAAACCCTCAGCCAAATTATTGATATCCGTAAATTGTCTTGTTGACCTAAAAATAAGTCTCAAAGTCTCTGATTCTTTTAATTTCATCAGTACTCTAAAATCTGGTCGAAAAAAGGAATAAGAATCACTAACAATTCCATTTAATTGATCGGTAGTTGTCTTGTAGTAGTGCAAGGTAACCCCAGGGTCAAATGTAAAAATACCCTTTATAAAACGGTAGTGAAGAGCTGTGTATGCATCTTGAAATCTAAAATTAACACGATTAATTAAGTTGTTCTCATTAAAATTTTCGGTGGTGTTATTATCTAATATTTGAAAAATTGACGAATCAAAATCTTGTCTTACATCAGTCATGCCTAATGTAAGATTGAAATTAGACTTTGGAGAAAGAATAAAATAATAATCTAATTTACCTTCAACTTTATCGGTTTTAACATTGCGATCTTGATTGATATTAAAATTCTCTTGATCTTGATTAAGGTCAAGGACTCTTCCAAATGGTTGAAACTGTTTTATTGCTCTGTAAAAAGGGTCCTCTTGCTGAGCAAGGTGTTGTAATTCAAGAGAAAAAATATGGTTTTCACGGTGAGTATAATAAAATCTTAATTCTTGATTTAATGAAAATGGGGTTTGCTGTCTTAGTTGGACAATTTGTTCAGGTACTCTTGAACCATTTCTAGTTGATATAGTTGTTAAGTCAGAAACTTCTTCTTGACTAGAAGTTTTATATAAGAGATTATATTCTGTTTGAAGTGTCTCATTGGGATTAAATTCTGCTGAAAACTTATATAATTCTTGCTCTGTATCTTGGACAGAAAATTCCGAGGTCTCTTCAACTTCATTGGAAACATTATAAGTCCTGGTGTTTTTTTCTTCTAAATGATTTTCTGCTCTAGAGTAGATAGCAAAACCACTAAATTCAAGAGATTCAGTTGGGGAATAACTAAAATTATAAGCGCCAAATTGAGCATCTATTGATTTAGCCCTATTATTTTGTAATTCCGTAATACCTGCGTCATCAGAAGTAATATTTATTGATGTCCCTGTTCTTGCATTAAGATTATTAAAACCTCCCCCAAAGCGATAAAAGTCTCTTCTGCTAAGAGGAGGATCGCCAATATTGTTTGAATTTAATAAAAGATTCATACTCAAATCTTTGGAATAATAAAAAACTTTTGGGGCAGCGATAAATCGGTCATTATTTCCTGCGCCTCCTCCAATTTCACCAAACCAAAACTTATCTTTTCCACTTTTGAGACTAATATTTATGGCAACATTATCCTCATTGTTGGAAACGCTTCTCAATTGATTAACTTCAGAAAAATTGCGAAGTACCTCAACTTTTCCAACTGCATTTGCAGGAAGATTTTGAGTGGCTAGCTTTGAGTCTCCATCAAAGAAATCTTTTCCTTCCACAGTAATCTTCGTAACCTCCTTGCCCTCTACCTCAATCCTTCCCTCATCATTAACCTCTATTCCAGGTAGATTTTTTAAGACATCCTCTAATTTCCTTTCAGAACCAGTATTGAAGGAGTCGGCATTATAAACAATAGTATCCCCTTTAATTGTTACGGGCATTTCGTAAACTAATTCAACCTCATCTAAAGTTTCTGTTTGTTCTTCTAAAACAATGTTTCTCTCTATATTTTCTTTTTCATTGAAAATAAAAGAAATCTCTTTAAAACCAATGAAAGAAATTTTTAAATCATAATCTGTATCACTCTTTAGGATCAACTTAAAATAACCATCTTCGTTTGAAATTCCGAAACCATCTAAAATTTGGGTTTCTTTTTCAATGGCAACAATGTTAGCACCCATAATTTTATTCCCCATGGCATCAGTAATAAAGCCTCCAAAATCAATATTTTGGGCCAATAATAAACTTTTAGTAATTAGGAAAAATCCTAAAAAAAGTATTTTTTTCAAATTAATAATATTTTAACTGCGTCCTCCAGGACGACCTCCACCTTGTTGTCTTCTTTTTCGAAACTGCTCCCTCATCTCATCAGTCTTTTTTGTTCGAATATCATCATATTCATTTAAGTTTACTTCAGTTCCTTTTTTTGGTATTTTAATCTTTAACTTTTCTTTAGGGTTCATCACTAATTTTGTACAAAGCATTGTGGTAGCATCATCACTTACCTCCAAGATTAGTCCTGGCAAACCGCCATGTTTATAGGGACCAGTTGATACTGGAATCTGAGGGGTAAACCAAGCCTCTATGTTAACTTTTTTCATTTTGGGTTTACTATCATCATTATTTTCACTTTGTCTTCCGAACCCAAAAACTCTCTGAGGAACCTCTCTTGTTAATATAGCTTTATAACACGTATATGCTCCTATTTTTTTTGATTCTGCAGTCATGACCCATTTACTCGTTGGTAAAGTATCTTTAATTAAAAAGAATTTTCCAAAGAGCTCTACTCTGTTGATAAAAATTTTTGATGAATAGTCTATATATAGTATTCCTTGTATAGGATTCATCTGTGACATCCAATTAAATCTTCCACTACTAGAGCCAGAAACATCGAGACGTTGTTCTTCATAAAATAGAGATGAGGAATTGTTGAAATCTAGTTGATAGTTTTTCTCAGAATTACTCTTTATTCTATTAATCACATATTGTCTCCTTTCAATTGGAATGTTTTTTGTAAAATCAGTATTAATATTAGTCTTTGCAATGTAGAATGCACTTCCCTGAAACTCTTGTGCACCAGTATTAGCGGTTATTAAAGACAGCAATATATATATATGATGAATTGATTTTTTCATAAAGTTTTTATTAACGATTTTTAGACTGTAGATTTCTAATTTAGTTTAATTGAAAAAAAAATTGCAAATTTAAAGTTCACGAAAGTATACATTAAATTATTAAGTGTAATAACTTAATTCACCAAAAATAATCAAGCATGAGAAAAAAATATACAAAAGCTAAGAAAAACAGAAGAAATTTTATCAAAAAAACAGGGGTTTCATTAGGCTCATTATTTCTCGTTCCAAGCCACGTTTTATTTGGTAAGAAAGAAATTAAAGACGTGAATGGAAAAGTGACACAAAAAGCAGTAACTCTTCCAAATGACAAAATAAATTTAGCTTGTTGTGGTATCGGCAATAGGGGTGCAAGTGTTATAAGAGATTTGTATGCTACAGGTGCTGCAAATGTGATTTCTCTATGTGATGTTAATTTAGGAGCTGAAAAAACTATTAAATCTATGCAAATGCACCCAAGTGCAAGCCAATATAAAGATTTTAGAAAAATGTTTGATAAAATGGGTGATAAAATTGACGCTGTTAGTGTAGCAACTCCAGACTTTTCTCATTTCCCCATCACTATTTTAGCCATGTCATTGGGAAAACATGTATACGTTGAAAAACCACTTACACGAACCTTTAATGAATCTGAAATACTAATTAGGGCTGCAAAGAAATATAATGTTGCTACCCAAATGGGAAATCAAGGTCATTGTCAAGACAACTACTATCAATTTAGAACCCTAGTTGAAAAAGGTTTTATTAAAGACGTAAAAAAAATAACTGTCCATATGAATGGTGGCAGACGATGGCATGGATGGGATACCAATATTAAAAGTTTTCCAATTAGTAAATCTATACCCAAAACGCTTGATTGGGATACTTGGTTGATGTCTTATCCTAATCACGAATTCCATAAAGATTTCATCGATGGTCAGTGGAGGTGCTGGTATGACTTCGGGAACGGTGCACTTGGAGATTGGGGCGCACATTTGATGGATGGCTTTCATGAATTTCTTGATTTAGGTTTACCAACAAAAATTCAGCCCACCAGAATTACAGGACATAATAACTTTTTTTATCCACAATCAAGTACCTTAAAATTCAGTTTTCCAAAAAGAGGACTGATGCCAAAAGTACAAGTGACTTGGTACGACGGTGTAGATAATCTTCCAGAGTTACCAAAGGAATATGAAGGTTTAGAAATTGATACCACTGCAAAAACCAGTGAAGGAATGGTTAAACCTAAGCCAAATACGTTGAGACCAGGAAAAGTAATTTATGGAAAAGACCTAACCCTTAAGGGTGGTTCACACCATAGAACTTTAAGTGCTATTTCAAGTAGCAATGGAAAGGATATTCAAACCAACCTAACTGAATACTTCAAGAGTGATACAAATCATTTTATGAATTTTCTCAATGCTGCTCGAGGTAAAGAAAAAACTTTATCTCCATTTGAGGTCTCAGCTCCCTTAAGCCAAGTTTTTTGTTTAGGAACTATTGCTCAACAATTGAATCGGACGATTAAGTTTGACAGGAAAACTAAAACGATTACCAATAATGACTTTGCCAATGGACTTCTAAAAGGAAATCCACCTAGAAAAGGTTGGGAAGAATTTTATAAAATGGCTTAATGCAAAAAAACAGCTCAATAATTAATCTGTTACAGCTTAATTTTGCTGTATTACTTATTAGTACCTCGGGAGCTTTAGGAAGATTCATAGAACTTCCCGTTCCATTGATTATTGCTTTAAGGGCTTGCCTTGGGTCTGTGCCTCTGATCATGTTTTGTAAGTTTAAAGGGCTTAGCTTTAAAGTCCAAAAAAAAGACCGCAGTACTATAATTATCAGTAGTATTCTTATGGGTACTCATTGGATAACTTATTTTATATCACTAAAATTATCCAATGTAGCAATAGGGATGTTATCAGTTTTTACTTATCCAGTTATTACTGCGTTTTTAGAGCCAATTTTATTAAAGAATAAATTCAAAAAGTCAAATCTAATTTTAGGATTAATGGTTCTGTTAGGAATTTATTTTTTAGTTCCAGAGTTTAGTTTAGAAAACGATTATTTCAAAGCCATTGGCTTTGGTGTATTTTCTGCTCTATGTTATTCCATAAGAAATATTTTCATGAAACAAAAGGCTTCAGAGTACGAAGGTTCAATTTTAATGGTATATCAACTCATTATTATATCCATTTTATTAGCCCCTGTTTTTTTCATTTATGATATGATAGGTCTTAAAGCATCAATACCTGCGCTATTAATTCTTGCCTTTTTAACAACAGCAACAGGACACACTTTATTCATTTATAGTTTTAGAAACTTTACAATTAGCACGGCTAGTATTATAAGCAGTATCCAACCTGTATATGGAATAATTATTGGAATGATAATTTTGGGTGAGTATCCTCTTTTAAATACAATATTTGGAGGTATACTTATATTGGGGACCGTGATGATAGAAAGTATTCGCTCATTTAAAAATTAAATTTATCAAAATGAAAAAAAATTTTTTATGTACTTTTTTAATATTATTTACAGCTTGTGAAAAGCCCGATTTAAAACCTAACTTTTTATTCATTGTTGTTGATGATTTGGGATACTATGACCTAGGTGTGATGGGTAGTGTTTTTTATGAAACTCCTAATATTGATAGAATTGCAAATGAAGGTACATTATTTACTCAAGGTTATGCCAATGCATCAGTATGCAGTCCATCAAGGGCAAGTTTATTGACTGGTTTTTATCCTACTATTCACGGTATTACAGACTGGATTGGTGCTAAAAATGGAATAGACTGGCGAACTAAGGGACGTAAAACAAAACTTCTACCCAGCAAGTATGTAAATCATCTTCCATTTGAGATGACTACATTACCTGAGGTTTTTCAATCAGGTGGTTATAAAACTTTTTTTGCTGGAAAATGGCATTTAGGGTCTGTAAAAGAAAAATCTCTACCAACGGATCATGGATTTGACATTAATAAAGGAGGTTACAGAATGGGTGGACCTTATTCTGGAGGTTTCTTCTCTCCTTTTAATAATCCATTTCTAGAGGATAATCCTGAGGAAAAAGGTCTTTCACTTTCTATGAAATTGGCACAAGAAACAGCCGCTTTTATAAAAGAAAATGCTGAAAATCAATTTTTTGCATACCTAAGTTTTTACGCGGTCCACGCCCCAGTTCAAACTTCTAAATATAAGTGGAAAAGATACCGAGAAAAAGCTGAATCACAGGGGATACTAGAGGAAGGATTTTTCATGGAAAAAAGACTTCCAATGAGAATTAAACAAGACAATCCGGTATATGCAGGCTTAGTAGAACAAACCGATGATGCTGTTGGTCATGTTCTGAAAACTTTAGATTCTTTGAATTTAGATAAAAACACCGTGGTGGTATTTGTGTCAGATAACGGTGGTGTTTCATCGGGAGATGCTTTTGCAACCAGTAACCTCCCCCTTAGAGGTGGAAAAGGTTATCAATGGGAGGCGGGGACAAAAACACCTTTCTTCCTAAAAACTCCTCACTTAAATATCAAAGGGAAAAAAATCGAAACTCCAGTTATGGGTGCTGATTTATTCCCTACTTTATTAGAATTAGCAGGATTAGAAAATCCTGTCAAGGTTGACGGAAAAAGTTTAGTACCACTACTAAAAGATCAATCATTTGATGAACGCCCAATTTTTTGGCATTATCCTCACTATGGCAATCAAGGTGGAGACCCTAGTGCAATCGTTAGAAAAGGAGACTGGAAATTAATTAAGTATTTTGAAGATGGAAAAAATGAATTATATAACCTCAAAAATGATATTGGGGAAAAGTTAGATGTCTTCGATCAGAATCCTGAAGTAGGTGCAATGTTAAAAAACACTCTTGAAGAGTGGCTTATTTCTACCAATGCAAAGATACCAGAGGTTGATCCAATTTACGACGAGGATAAAGAAAAAGAGTGGTTAAGTCAACATAAAATTAAAGTAAAGGAAAAGGTAGAAGATAGACGTAGAAGTGAGCTTCAAACTAATTATGAACCCAACATTGATTGGTGGGGAAGTTTAGTCGAATAAGTCTAGTTTAGATGCATATTGGCAAATTTGATGTATTGCGTCCAGTCATAAACAGTTACATCATGTTTCCCTTCACGAAGATGATATCCAATGCTTTGATGAATTGGAGTATTTACTTTTGGATAATCATAAAGTTCTATTCCCTGCATCCCATATAATTTATAGACTTTAGACGCCTGTTTCGCACTTATAAACTCTCCACGAGGATCAGCCCAAGAATCTTTACTAGCACTTGCTACATAAACTGGTCTTGGAGCTATAAGGGCTATTAACATGTGCTGGTCAATAGGTAATGAAGATTCATTTTCACTGTATTTTTGAAAGTTTTTTGCAAACCAATGCGACCAATTCGTTGTAATATCAGATACTTTCTCTCCAAATCTTCTCCTAGAAAGTGCTGCTCCCCCGCAACCTGAGTTATTAGATATTACAATAGAAAACCTTTGATCAAGTGCACCTGCCCACAAGGAAGTTTTTCCTAGCCTTGAGTGACCAAATAAGATCACTTTCTTTTCATTTATCAAGGTCTCTGTCTCAAGATAATCCATTACTCTAGACATACCCCAGGCCCAGGCTGAAATTGAACCCCATTGATCATCTTCAGGCTTAATTTGATAAGAATTATAGAGAAGGGAATGAATTCCATCAGAAAAATCATTTTTATCTGGATCAACATCATTATAATTAAGAGTTACCAGTCCATAACCTGATTCAATAATCTTTTCAATAGCCCACCTAGAGTTCCTTTCCCCCCTTTTTTGGGTTTTAAACTTTTCAAAAGAATCTCCACTAAGCTCATTTTCTTTTTTACCATCAATTAAGATAAATGGATCATTATGAAGTAGATAATTACCCGCAAAATTATACCCCAAAAAAACCGGTGCCATTAATTTTTTATTGGGAGTGTAAATCAAAATATTCATACAAATAGAGTCAGCCTCATGTTTAAAAGCTAATTGTACCTGCTTTCTAATAGCCTTATCGTCAATAGCTAAAGTACCTTCCTCCAAAATTCTAACTTCGGGTGAAGGTAAAGTTCCAGGAATTTTACCATACATCTGACCAGCAAAATGCTCCAAAATCTCTGGTCTTCTGATCCGCTCCCATTCTATTTGTGTCTCAATCTTTTTTCCACTGTCAGATTTTAAAAGTTCTGGCAGAATATATTTTGGAACTTTTGACTCCTCATCAATAGTTGTAGCTGTTCTTTGAGCAGTCAAAGAAAAAAGAGAAAATATAAGCCCAAAGAGTATGAATTTTGTTCTCATAAAAAAGATTTAAAGTGATTTTTTCAAATTATTATTTTATAAATTAATTTAATAAAATCCAGTATTCCCAGGGTTTCATTACATATTCGTAACTTTCAGATAATTTTTTAAACTTTCCATCAGAAAAATTTTTAAAGTTTCCATTGAAATTCATTGAAAACTGAGCATAATTTTTACTCATATTAGCAATTAAAATCACGGTATTTTTTTGACCAGTTCTTTTAAATGCAAAGATTTGATTTTCCTTTCCATGATTCATGTTTACCAATCCTGTTAAAGATTGATAAGCTGCTCTCCCCGCTCCGGTAGTTAGGGCATCGTTGGTGTTTTTTAAGTTTCCTAATTTTTGGAGAAATTTCATAGTTTGTCCTCTTTTTTTTATAAAATCATCTTTTTTCAAAAAACAATAAACGTTTATTTAAATCATACTCCTGACCACTATATAATAATGGCATTCCAGGGAAAATATATGTAAAAGCAGTTAACATTTTATATGCATCCCCATAGAGTTCTATTGAGGTTCCTTGCCAGGAATTCACATCGTGAGTAGATGTATAATTCAGAAGAATATTTTCGTCTTTATGCTTTTCCATAACAGATTTAAAATGGCTTTCTAATTCGGTTACTGTCATATTCCCTTGAGCTATTTGCTTTAAGAAATAATTTCCAGAATGATAAGAAGCATCAAACTTACTTACTAACTCAATCCCACCAGGATGATCAATATCAGTCTCTGCTAAAAGAAAGATTGGTTTCAAGGCCCTAAGCGATTTGAAAGTTTTATCAAAAAATGTCTGAGGTACTGCATAAGCCTGATCAACACGGAAACCATCGATATCAAATTTTTCTATCCAATACTTCATTGCATTGATCATAGCTCTTTGCATCTTTTTATTATTGTAGTCAAGGTCTGCCACATCAGTCCAACCCCATGATTTTCCTGTTTGATGGTTAATAGGATCTGTTATTTCTCCCTTATCGTTTTTTAGATAGAATTCTGGGTTTTCTTTTATCCAAATGTGATCCCAACCAGTATGACCTGGTACCCAATCTAATATTATATAAATTCCTAATTCATGGGCTTTTTCAACCAAACCACGAAAGTCTTCCTCAGTGCCAAACTCAGGATTTACTTTTTCATAATCGGAGACAGCGTAATAACTTCCTAATGGCCCTTTGCTTTTAGTAGTTGAAATAGGATTAACAGGCATCAACCAAATAAACTTTATCCCTAAATCTCTTATCACTGGAATATCACGGGTAAAAGCATTAAAGGTTCCTTCTTTTGAATACTGCCTAATGTTTGCCTCGTAAATCACCCCGCTAGCAATATCTGAATTTAGTATACGGGATTCTTGAGCTAATACAAGATTGTGATTAAAAATTAATGTTAGTAAAAACAGTTTAAAAATAATCTTCATTTTTATGGGTTTAATTCAATTATCATGGATGATTTACCTTCCATCAATATTCCTTTCTTAAGTTCAATATTTCGATCGGTAAGAATTTCGTAGCCTTTAGTATGATTCTCAATTAGCTCACTGTAGCGTTCCATGTCAACTTCAATAGTATGGTTTCCTCTATTAAACAAAACCCAAACTTTCTTTTTGTTGTAGATCCGGAAATAACTGTATACTTCCTCCCAGCCGCCAGTAATAGGGGCAAATTGAATAAGTTTCCCATGATGTATCACTTCATTAGATTTTCTCCAGTTCAATATTTTCTTAAAAAAATCGAGTGTTTTGATTTGATCCACATTAAGCCCGTTTCGGTTGAAAGCATTGATACGATCTCCTGGAAATCCGCCAGGGAAATTAGAACGGATCAAACCGTGGTTACCTGGACTTTTATTACTGTTCATTAAAATCTCTGTTCCATAAAAGAATTGAGGTATTCCCCTCATAGTGGCAAAATAAACAATCCCCATATTAAATAAGTCCAAATCATTATTAACCTGTGTATAGAATCTAGTCATATCATGGTTGTCAGGGAATATTACAAGATTGTAGGGATCGGCGTAGAGAAAGTCATTAGCCAGCATTTGATAAGCTTTTACAAAGCCTTTTCCCCAACCAAAATCATCATTTAATGCCTCGACAAAAGCAATTTGAAGTGGAAAGTCCATTAAGCTAGGCAAATAAGAAATATAGCCATCGTGATTTTGTTTTCCCATTTGCCAATATGAGGTTATTGCCGGGTTGGGTGACCATTCCTCACCTACAATATTGAATTTTGGGTACTCTAACATTAAATCACGTGTCCAATCTCCCATGAAATCTCTATCTGCATAAGGATAAGTATCTACCCTCAAACCGGATAAGCCTGCATACTCAATCCACCAAATTGCATTTTGAATAAGATATTTTGAAACCAATGGGTTTTTTTGATTAAGATCTGGCATTGTCTCCACAAACCAACCGTCAGCATGACCTCTTTTATCAAATTCTGAGGCGTGTATGTCTTGAATAGATTGTCTTATGTGTGTCGTGTTAGTGTAATTTTCTTGGTTGTTGAACCAATTGTTCATTGGAGGGTCAAGAAAAAACCAATGTTCACTTCCACAGTGATTGGGTATAACATCCATGATGATTTTTATCCCTTTTTCCTTTGCCTTAAAAGTCAACTCCCTAAATTTTTCATTACTACCATATCTAGGGTCTATTTTATAATAATCTGTAGTTGAGTATCCATGATAAGAGGCTTTTTCCATATTATTTTCCAAAGCAGGGTTTAACCATATTGCAGTAAAACCTAGATCATGTATGTAATCTAAATGATTGATTATTCCCTGTAAATCTCCACCATGTCTGTCATAATGTCCATCCCCTAATTTTTCTTTCATTGAGCTTATCTCGTCATTCTTAGTATCTCCATTAGCAAATCTATCTGGCGTAATCAGATACATAACGTCTTTAGGGGTAAAACCCTCAATGTTGGAAGCATTTTCATTTCGGGCCAATAAAGGATATTCATGGGTCATTCTTACTTTTTTACCTTTATAAAAATCAATATCAACGTTCTTAGGCGAGTCGGTTTTAGAAATCTGAAGAGTCAAAAAAATATAATTTTTATTTTCTACTCTATCTACAGCAATAAGTTTAACTTCTTCAGAATCAATTTTGGGATCTAATACTGCTAAGTTGTCTCCATACAACATTATCTGTATTTTTGACATTTGCATTCCTGCCCACCAATTTGGGGGCTCTACTCTTTCAATTTTTTGAGCACTCAAATAATTGAAAATAAATAAAAAGATAATTAAAAACTTTTTCATTATAAATAATTAGGGATTCATGTAATTATTATTACTTCTATTTCTTTTGATGTATAAGTTTTTTTTAAATAAATCATTAATTTATTTAGAAATTAACTCAAGAATAACTGCTGAATTAGCTGGAACAGAAATGTTTTCCGAAAGCTTTATTTCAACATCATTAATTGGATCATAAGCGTGGTTATTATCACCCAATATTTCATTAAATTTTTCTAAATTAATTTTAGAATCTTTTTTGTTATTATTTAACATCACCATGACTGTTTCCTCATCATTGTATCTAAAGTAAGTATAAACTCCATAGTCATCTGGATTTGGTATATTTTTATTATATGAAGGCAATGTAGGGGCAAATTGCATTAAATTACCATAGTGAATGACTTTTTTATTTTTTCTCCAGTTTAACAACTTTTTTATGAATAATTGGGCTTCTTTCTGCATACTGGATAATCCAATACCAGTAAATCCGTTAATCTTGTCTCCAGGCCAACCTCCGGGGAAATCGGACCTAATCCCAGTGGGGTATTTATTTGACATTAATATCTCACTCCCGTAATAAAAATGTGGAATCCCCCTCATGGTGGAAAAAAACACCATTGCCATTTTAAACTTTTTTAAATCCTCATTTAATTTTGAGAAAATTCTTGCTCCATCATGATTGTCTGGAAAAGTGACCAAATTAAATGGGTCTGCATAGAGATAATCATTTGATATTGTGTAATAAAGTTTTTGCCAGGGTTTCCATTTATTTTTTTCATCAAAATCTTGAATTGACTCAACGAAAGCGCTCGTTACTGCAAAATCGAGCATGCTTGGTAAACATGACTCGTAACCGTCATGATTTATTTTTCCTTCCTGCCAATAAGAAATATTGGAAGGATTTGCAAACTTTGTGGCCTCTTCGCCTACCGATGTAAAATAGGGATATTCTTTTTTGACAGCGCAAGACCAATCCGTCATATATTTTTTGTCATTATACGGATAAGTATCCATCCTAATTCCAGATATCCCCGAGTATTCTATCCACCAAAGAGTATTTTGAGTTAGATATTTCGCCATGATTTCATTTCTATGATTTAAATCAGGCATTGTCCTAACAAACCATCCATCAACAAAAGCTTTTTTATCATACTCAGAGGCATAGGGATCTTGAACTGTATAGTGAGAGTGATTTGTCTGCCGATATTCTCCTCCATAATTAATCCAATCCCTTGTTGGAGGATCTTTTACAAACCAATGTTCTGAACCTGAATGATTGGTGATCATATCCATAACAATTTTAATTCCTTTTGATTTTGCTATCCTACACAAATCCCTATAAAGTTCGTTTGTTCCGAAACGAGAGTCCACTTTGTAATAGTCTGTTGTCGAATAGCCATGATAAGAGTGATCAGCCATGTCATTTTCAAGAACGGGATTAATCCAAATTGCAGTGTAACCCATATCAGAAATATAGTCCAAATTATCAATCATGCCTTGAATATCTCCTCCATGTCTTCCTCTTCTTTCCTTGCGGTTAGGTTTTTCTTTTAAATTGGGATCATAATCATTAGATGGATCGCCATTTGCAAATCTATCTGGTGTTATTAAATATAAAACATCTGTTTTATCAAAGCCTAGTCTTCCATTTGGATCTTTCTGAAATAATTCAAATAGTACCGTTTGAATTATTTTACCATTTTTAAGAAAATCAATCTTTAAAGTTTGAGGTTTAGTGTTTTTCACAATTGTCAGATCAACAAACAAATAGTTTTGATTTTCCGTACGGGTTGTTTTTGTAATAAAAACTTCTGAAAGATTTTCATTTCTTAATCTAGGAACCAATTCAGATATTTTATCCCCGTAACATAAAATTTGAATTTCATTGTGCTCCATTCCAACCCACCAGTTAGGAGGTTCAACTCTATCAATCTGAGCATAAGATTTTACCGCAAGAATGAGAAGAACAAAAAATTTAAAAAGTCTCATAAATAAATAGTTTTTTTGAGTTTCTTTGGATTTACAGTTATTAATTTATTTCTGAGATTTAGATCTATAGGATTATTTCCACTCCAAGTAAACTCACAATTTTTTCCATCTATTTCAACTGTTAGGTACTCTCCCTTAAAGTTAATCTTAAATGAAATTCCTTTCCACTGCTTTGGAAGCTTTGGATCAATAGATAATATACCTTCGACAATCTTCAAGCCTCCAAAACCATAAACGATACTCATCCAGGTTCCAGCCATACTTGTAATGTGAAGTCCCTCTTCAACTTCTTTGTTGTAATCATCTAGATCCAATCTAGAAGTTCTCAGATACAACTCGTAGGCATCCTCCATTTTACCCAATTTCGTTGCTAAAACAGAATGTATGCAGGGAGATAAAGAGGATTCATGAACCGTAAAAGAAGAATAGAAATCATAATGTCTCTTTAATTCCTCAATACTGAAATCCTCTTCAAAAAAATAAAATCCTTGTAATATGTCAGCTTGTTTGATAAATGGAGATCGTAATATTCTATCCCAAGACCAATTTTGATTTATTGGACGATGTTTAGGATTTAATTGATCTACTGTCGTTAATTCTTTATCTATGAAGCCATCTTGCTGAAGATAAACTTGGTGCTCTTCGCTGTAAGGCAAGTAAAAGTTATCAGCAACTGAAAGCCATTCCTTAACCTCCTTGTTATTAATACTTGTTTTGATAAAAATCTCCTCAAATTCATTTGGGTGATGAGCCTTTAAGATGTAGTATTGCTCGCCAGCATATCTAAGGCACCATCGAGCAATATAATTTGTATACCAATTATTGTCCACATTGTTTTCATACTCATTTGGTCCAGTTACTCCAAGGATAACATATTTTTCTTTTTGAGTAGAATAATTTACTCTTTGTATCCAAAATCTTGCTATGGCAAGTAAAACCTCAAAACCCATTTCAGGAATATAAGTTTGATCACCGGTAAATCTTACATAATTATAAATAGCATATGCAATGGCACCATTACGATGAATTTCCTCGAAGGTAATCTCCCACTCATTATGACACTCCTCTCCATTCATTGTAACCATAGGAAAAAGAGCTGCACCATTTTCAAAACCAAGTTTCTCAGCGTTTTCAATCGCCTTTGGTAATTGATCATATCTATACTTGAGTAAATTTCTGGCTACATTAGCATTTTTAGTAACCATATAAAAGGGAAGACAATATGCCTCAGTGTCCCAGTAGGCACTTCCTCCATATTTCTCTCCAGTAAAACCCTTTGGTCCAATATTTAATCTAGAGTCTTTACCTGTGTAAGTTTGGTTTAGCTGAAAAATATTAAATCTAATTCCCTGTTGAGCACTTAAGTCACCTTTAATAACAATATCAGAAATTTTCCAAATACTGAGCCATTGTTGCTCATGCTCCTTGAGAAGTCCAACAAAACCTTTTGCTCTGGCATAATTAATTTTTTCCTCTGCCACCAACTTTAGTTCATTCTCAGGGTGATTTAGAGAAACCGTGTACCCTCCATATTTTGACAATGTCAACTTATCTCCTTTGACAAGTTCAATTTCAGCCTCATACCCTGATTTTAATTCATCATTAAATATTTCTTCACTGCATGAAACTTCCTCTCCATTAAGCGAGATATCAGCATACATATATGTACAAACATTAAAATTAGTTTTATTAGTTTTTGAAAGTATAAAAGCTGATTTACCAATCGATTCATTAGTGAGATGTTCCCAAAAAGGTTCATCCCAATTACTATCTTGATTTTTTACCTTACCGCTGATATAGGGGGAAACCCTAATTTTGGCTTTATCACTTAATAATTCAATATTATATTGAATTGCACCTATTTCATTTTCTTCCATTGACAAGAATCTGTGCACCTCAGCTCGAATAATAGTTCCGTTATTTAACTCAACATAAAATGTTCTTGTGTAAACACCATTTCTCATGTTAAGAACACGATTAAAATCTAAAACTTTTTTTGCGGTAAAAAGGTCTAGGGTTTCACCTTCAATGTTAAAATCAATACCAATCCAATTAGGAGCATTTAGAACCTTTGCAAAATATTCCGGATATCCATTTTTCCACCAACCTACTCTTGTCCTATCAGGGTAATACACCCCGCCGATATAACTTCCCTGAAAAGTAGGACCAGTGTATTGTTCTTCAAAATTGGCTCGCTGTCCCATTGAGCCATTACCAATACTGAATATACTTTCGGATGATTTAACATTATCAGGGTTGAATCCCTTCTCAAGAATTCTCCACTGGTCTTTATGAATATAACTTTGATTCATTTATAATATCAGTTTGATAATTGATTTATTAGTTGTTTAGGGCTTAAACCCTCAAAATTTTTTATTTTATAATTACAACTTTCCAAATCTTCTTGTCCGACTCCCACTGAAAACATACCTGCGTTAATTGCAGCCTGAATTCCAGCTTGAGAATCCTCAAAAACAACACAACTTTTGGGCTCTAATTCTAAAATTTCAGCACATTTAATAAATACTTCCGGATCGGGTTTTGAATTTTGAACCATATTTCCATCTACAATAATTGAAAAAAGGTCCAGTATTCCAAGTTTTTGAAGTATTATTTTTGCATTCTTACTTGCAGAACCTACTGCTAATTTTAAATCTTTATTTATACTAGAATTAATAAAATCGAAAACACCTGGGAGAATATCTTTGGTTCCTAAAGTTTGACAATAGCTCAAATAATTTTTATTTTTTTCAAATGCAAAAGCATCCAACTCTTCGTTGGTAAAACTTTTCCCTGCCCAATTAGCTATTTTTAAAATCGAATCTTTTCGGCTTATACCTCTTAATTCTTCATTCTGGGCTGAAGAGAGATTAAAACCCCATTGGTCCCCAATTTTGCACCACGCTCTATAGTGGAGGTCAGCAGTATTCGCAATTACCCCATCGAGATCAAATATCAAACCTTTTATTTCCAAGTTATGCATAATAGCTAATGACATTTTTTTCGGTGATTAATAAATTGGATAAAGCAGAAACTAGAAGGGACAGACCAGCCACTACCAGAGCATAAATAGGTGCTTCCCCCATTAATCCATATAAAAAATTAACCCCTCCTAGGGCAGCTACAATTTGAGGAATAACAATAAACATATTAAATATTCCCATCATAATTCCCATTTTTTCCGGTGCTATAGTACTTGACAACATTGCATAAGGCATTGATAAAATACTACCCCAAGATATCCCTACTAAAGAAAACCATAGCCATAACAATTCGGGGTCAGGTACAAAATACATCATTAAAAATCCAATTCCTCCAATGGCTAAAGAACCCATGTGTAAAAATTTTCTATTAACTGTTCTTTTGGAGCTGTATAAGGTCAATAACAAAGCAAAAACCATAGAAGATAGTCCATAGACCCCCATATTAGCTCCAACCAAATTCGATGCTTTTTGAAAGGATTCATTTTGCTGATCAAAGGCAGTTGATTGATCCAAAACTTTAAAATCAAAATTCTCTTCGATCGGTGCTGGTGCATTAAACACATGCTCTGTCAAAGCAGGATTTGCCAAGCTCCACATGGAGAAAAAAGCAAACCAACTGAAGAATTGGATAATTCCCAACTTAAACATAGTTTTAGGCATTTTAAAAATATTATAAAATATTTCTTTAACAGCCCCGCTATTTTCTTCTTTAATTTTATTTTTAAATGCCTCAATATTTTTAGGTGGTGTTTCTGAGGTGGTGAATATTGTATATAGAATACTTCCCAAAAAAACAATTGCACCAATGGCAAATGCAAGTTTCACAGATAAAGGGATAATCCCAGGTGCAGCAGCATCACTTACTCCAAGAGTAGAAATAAACCAAGGTAAATTGCTCGCAACCCATGTTCCAATTCCGATTATAAGTGTTTGAACAACAAATCCATAAGTTCGTTGTTGTTGGGGTAGTTTATCCGCCACCAATGCCCTAAAAGGTTCCATACTAATATTAATTGAAGCATCAAGAATCCAAAGTAAACCTGCAGCTATCCATAATACTGGAGAATGGGGCATGATTAGGAGTACAAGGGAACTTAAAATAGCTCCAATTAGAAAATAAGGGCGCCTTCTACCCAATTTACTATGCCATGTTCGATCGCTTAAATAGCCAATAATTGGTTGTACAATCAATCCTGTAAGTGGAGCTGCAACCCACAAAAGCGGGATATCATCGGTGGAGGCACCCAGTGTTTGGAAAATTCTGGACATAAAGCCACCTTGTAATGCATAACCAAATTGAATTCCAAGGAATCCGAAACTCATGTTCCAGATATCCCAGAAACTCAGGGATTGTTGTTTCATAATAAATAATTCAAAGATAAACTAGTTGTTCATCAAAACTAATATGTGAAGTGTGTTATAGTTTT